>JBDLUO010000271.1:0-6905 GCA_039805285.1 Bacteroidota bacterium | reverse complement strand
TTTTATGCATGGCTGGAGTTACGATGTGATAAGGCGCTTCGCCGTCCAATTGTTGAATGTATTCGCCAAGATCTGTTTCTATGCTTTCTATTTCATTTTCTTCCAGTACGTCATTGAGGTGAATTTCCTCGGTGACCATACTCTTGCTTTTTACGACAGACCTACATCTTTTTTCTTTACAGATGGCAACTATGGCATCGGATGCTTGTTTTGCATTTTCTGCCCAAATAACTCGTCCTCCGTGGGAAACAAAATTTCGCTCAAAAGTTTCAAGCATCTTATCTAACTGCTCAATGGCCCTCCATTTGGTATTTTTGGCCTTCTCTCTCGCCAAATCCAAATCTTCGAATTGCTTTTTCCCTTCTACAACCGCGCGGTCATATTTGCCAATATTGAATAAAATCTTTTTACGATGCACAAGATCAATCGACTTTGCTGCACTTCTTGTTTTGAAAAGTTCTATGGGCTGAGTCATGCTATTTTGGGTTCACAAACAAAGATAGGAAGGGAAATTGTAGAAAGACATATAAGCGGGATGCAGAATTGGCATTAAAAAAGCCAGTAAGAATGACTGGTATAAATAATTACATTAATTTACATGTCATAAGACAAGACATGTCACGAATTTGCTTGAGGCCGGAACCAGTTTGAGACATATACAGGAATTGCTGGGTCAGAACAGTCCGAAAACCACTCAGATAAACACCCATGTTAGCCGTCAAGAGTTGGGAAAGATTGCCAATCCCTTTGATAAACTGAATTTTAATCATAAAAAAGAGAAAAAATAACACGAATTAAAAATCCCAAACAACCTCGCCTATAACAACCCATTCCAGCCGGATAGATGAAATAAAAGCGATGGCAATTGCGGGTATATATGAGTTAGCAAACAATTTGGAAGATTTCGTCGCCGATTTTTAGATGACACTTTAAAATCACATTTAGAAATATTTACTAGCAATTAATAAAATGAAAATGAAAAAAGAATTAAAGAATTTCTTCTGGATAGGAATCGTTTTTTTTGCAATGGCTTTGTCTTCTTGCGAAAAGGAAAGTAATGATGGAAATAAACAAGAAGAACCAACTGTGATTCCAAATAAATTAGTTGGTAAATGGAGATTTGAGAGTTCAATAAATAATTACTTCTACGAAATGAAATTCAACTTAGATTCAACAGGAACAAGAGTAGACGCAGATAATGAAAATGATACTTTTACCTATACTTATACTGAAACAGAGTTGAATTTTACCAGTGGATTTCCTTTTGGAAGACATGATTACAAAGTTATAAAAGATACATTGTTAGTTTTGTTTAATGATACTTTGACTAAGATTAATTAATTCCACTTTTCTTTTGAAAAAATATAGAAAAGAAAAAATAAAGGAAAGACAAAATCATAAATCCCTTGGCTAACACGCGGTATAAAAAATTGCCTAAATTAGTAGTACAGTAAAGTTTAGTATTCCGTAAAAGCATTTGTTTAAGTGGACAGATAGATATTCGAAATTAGGCAAATTTCCATACCGCCAACCGTTACCAGCTCTCTTTAAAACCCGAAAATTCAATAACGACGTCCTTATTGATCGTCAGTAAAATGCCAAGAGAAAGAATGAGAATTTGTTACTCTATCCTCTTTTCATTTCCGCAACAAATGCATAAACCATCGGTAATTTTTTCTCTAATCCCTGAATCATAAATTTTTCTGGTTCTACTTCAATAACATTCGAGAAACATGGGTAAGGAGAAAAATCGTATTCATTAAAAAACGTGATTTGCAATCCACGAGACAGCAGCGCTTGTAATACTTCGGATATGGAATGATTCCACATCACATACTCTTCGTTTAAATCTGCTTTTTTATCTGCATAGGAGCCTGTGTAAGACTCAACGATTGCGCCTGTGTTGAAATAAGAGTAAGTTATTTTTGTGAATTCATCGTTTAACATCCACACCGTTGGGTGAAATTCTGCAAAGATCAATCTTCCACCCGGCTTTAGAAAAGTATCAATGGTTTGTGCCCACCGTTCCATATCTGGCAACCAACCAATGGTGCCATACGTTGCAAAAACCACATCGAATGTTTCATTCAGTTTTTCTTGAAGTTGATAAACATCACAACAAATAAATTGCACATCAAGATTCAACATTTTTGCCGTTTGTATGGCAGTATCTATAGCTTTTTCCGAAAAATCTACTCCCGTAACTTCTGCTCCCATTCTCGCTAAGGAAATCGAATCTTGTCCGAAATGGCATTGCAAATGCAATATTTTTTTCCCTTTCACATCTCCAAGTAAATTCAATTCTATCTCCTTTAAGGATTGTTTTCCTTTCAAGAAATTTTCATGATCGTAAAAGGAAGAATTCAAGTGTACTTGGACTTTTTTATTCCATGCGGCTTTGTTGATTTCTATATATTGGTCTGCTTTTTCCATAATGATTTCGATACAGCAATAATATGCTATTCCTCCAAATAGTCCATCGATTTGCCATAAGTATCAGGCAACATCAAGACAGAAAAAATAGCCAAGGTCCATACAAGCATACCCGTAATGGCGAGTCCAGAACTGAGACTTAGGTTAAACTGATGTTCTATCCATTGATGAAAAGGGATGAGTATCGTTACGGCTCCTCGCATAAAGTTGGTTACCGTTGCGGTAACGGTCACCCTCAAATTGGTGCCAAATTGCTCCGAAGTGCTTGTTACAAAAACGGATAGATATCCGCAACCCAAGCCCATCAAAAAAGACGTTAAGGTTAATGCCAATCCGTTAAAAATATTGAAAAAGTGAAACCCGGTAGAAAGTACACCAAAAATCATAAATCCAAAAATCACCCATTTTCTTGTTTTTGTCCATTGGCTGATGATTCCGGAACTTAAGTCGCCGGTCGCAATTCCGCATTGAAAAAGGATAAAACAGACAGCTAGGTTTAAACCGCTTATATGATGAAGTGCCGCTAATTCCGGAGATAAAGTAATCAGTAAACCCACACTGTACCAAATGGGAACACCCATTGCAATGCAGGCGAGATATTTCAGCACTCTTTTTTTATTTGAAAACAGCAAGGCAATAGACCCTTTGGATGCATTTTTTTGTTTTACAGAAACAAACAACGACGATTCCATGTTTTTGACGCGAATAAATAGCAGAAAAAAACCAGCTGCGCCTGCCAATATAAAAGCCTGTCTCCATGGCAAAAATGCGCCAGCCAATCCGGCTGTAATCGCACCAAGTGCGCCTAAGGTGGCAACAAAAATGGTTCCGTAACCTCGTTGTTTTATGCTCATGCTTTCACCAACCAAAGTAATTCCTGCACCAAGCTCACCTGCCAATCCAACACCCGCCAAAAATCGAATAACCGCATATGTGTTTACATCCGTTACAAATCCATTTACAATATTGGCGATGGAGTACAATAAAATCGATCCAAACATTACCGCAACTCTTCCTTTTTTATCTGCTACGACTCCCGATAATATTCCACCTACCATCATACCCAACATCTGAATAGACAAGAGTCTTTCTCCAACTGTTGTTAACGCAGCTCCCGAAACGCCCAAATCTTTTAAGGAAGGAATGCGATACACATTAAACAGAAATAAGTCGAAGGCATCGATGAAAAATCCAAGTCCCGCAGCCAAAACTGCAATGTTGAAGGGGGAATGATATACTTTATGGTTCAAATCAGATTTTTTGGATGTTGAAGTCTTCTGGCTAAATCTTTAGTATCATGGTTTTATCAATCAAAGGTATTGATCCAATTTGTAAATAGAGGCATCGGTAAGAACGAATCTAAACTCAAACTTATTATGGCATTATTGAATCAAGGTCTGATGTAAATGCTGTCTTTGATGTTGTTTCCGTTTCCATCAGAAAAATTAAAAATGACATTTCCAGATTCGGATGGCAAGAAAGAAAATGAAGTATCTACCTGAGAAACCTGCAACGTGCAAACACAACCATCGAATTGACCACGTGCATAAACATAAACTTCATTTAAAACACGTTCGGTTTGTACACCTGCATACCTGCCACAACCGTTTCCGATTTCAACTTGAATGGGAATGGCAATGGTTTGATTGAGGCGACCGGAATCGGGAAGATTCGCAGATCGAATCGGTATGTCCAAATTAACCGAGCATTCAGAATCCTCCAATCTACAGCTGACAAACAACAATGTAGAAATTAAAAAACACCAAAGTAATGCATTCGTTTTCATACTGATTTATTTTGAGCGACTACAGTCGGATACCTAAACTAAGACCCACTCTAGGGAATCCGCCAACAATCGATTTATTAAACAATCTACCACCACCTGCATAAATTTCACCTACAAACCTATTTCTGGCAAGCAATTTTACACCGATTGCAGCACCAAAACCAAAATTTCTAGACCTTTTTTCTGTTGTTATATTTCTGAAGGAATTGGTACTGCTGTCGAAAAAAGTTTGCAGAAAATTTTCGGCCTGAAAGCAATAGGCCATATTGCCTTCGATGAAGAAGCCACAGGATTTTCGCTTGCCAAAATATACACGATAAAAACCGGTGAATTGAGCCCGATTTTTCAGAAACTCAATGGCCTCTGCAGCAACCCCAGCAGTGAGTCCAACCCCCATATTGTCGATCGGAAAATATTCATAAGTCAGCTCCGGCATTCCGCCGATCGAACTGGCTATGTTCAGTCTTAGTTCATGGTTTCCGGTATCAGATATGGGGGATGATGCTTTTGGATTTTGCGCAAGAAGGACAGAAAAAGAAGAAAGCAAAATCAGTAGCGTAAGTGTGATTTTTTTCATGATTTAAAATATGCTTGTAAAATATCAGACCCAAAAATACTTCAACTTGTTGCATGAGAATCTTTTGAAGCCTGACATATCCGAAATTATTTTTTCTCTTTGTTCAGCAGTTCCTTTTTTCTGAAAAGTAAGATGGATTTAATCAACGCGAGAGGAAATTTTTCGTTGATGGGAAATTGGATGGTGCCCTTCGATGTTTTGTATGACAAAAGTTTGTTTTGAAATGCAACAATAGGAGATGGGGTGGGATAAAATCCGATGTGTTTTTTGTAAGCGGCGATGTAAACCAACGGCCCATTCAGATGGAACGAGGGCATGTTATAGCTTATTTTCTCCTCAGCCTCCGGAACAATCTTTTTGATGTAGTTATGCAGCTCCTGAATTTTTAGAAGCTGCAATGAATCGAGACTCTCGTAATATTCCGCGATGCTTGTATGGATTTTCTTTTCCAAAAAATAAGAAAGAAATTATGACTTTAATACACCCAATTCTTTTCCAATTTTAGTGAAGGCTTCAATGGCTTTGTCTAGATGTTGTCTTTCATGGCCTGCACTCAATTGAACCCTGATTCTTGCTTGTCCTTTTGCAACAACCGGGTAGAAGAATCCGATAACGTAAATTCCTTCTTCGAGCAATTTGGCTGCGAATTCTTGCGCCAATACGGCATCATAAAGCATTATCGGAACAATGGGATGATCCCCAGGTTTGATATCAAAGCCCGCTTCAGTCATTTTCTTTCTGAAATAAAGGGTGTTTTCTTCCAGCTTGTCGCGAAGATTTGTGGTTTCACTCAACATATCCAACACAGCAATAGAAGCTCCAACTATACTCGGAGCAAGCGTATTGCTGAAAAGGTAAGGACGACTTCTTTGTCTCAATATATCAATCACTTCTTTTCTTCCAGAGGTAAATCCGCCACTCGCTCCACCCAATGCTTTTCCGAGTGTACCGGTGATGATGTCTATTTTTCCCATTACTCCACGATATTCGTGTGTACCTCTGCCATTTTTTCCCAAGAAACCAGAGGAATGACATTCGTCTATCATAACAATGGCATCATATTTTTCTGCGAGTTCTACAATTTTATCCAATTGAGCAATGGTGCCGTCCATGCTAAAAGAACCATCGGTTACTACAATACGGCTTCTGCAAGAAGAAGATTCTTTCAGTTTTTCTTCTAAATCGGCCATGTTGTTGTGTTCGTATCTAAAACGCTGCGCTTTGCAGAGTCTTACGCCGTCGATGATGGATGCGTGATTTAAGGCATCGCTGATGATGGCATCTTCCTCACCAAACAAGGGCTCAAAAACACCTCCGTTGGCATCAAACGCTGCGGCATATAAAATCGTGTCTTCGGTTCCTAAAAAAGCAGATATTTTCTCTTCCAATTCTTTATGGATGTCCTGTGTACCACAGATGAAACGAACACTGCTCATGCCAAACCCTCTGTAATCGATGTATTTTTTTGCCGCTTCCAAAACCATAGGGTGAGAAGAAAGACCTAAATAGTTATTGGAGCAAAAATTCAATACTGTATTGCCATTAACCTTTATTTCGGCACCTTGCTCGCTGCTGATGATTCGCTCTCTTTTGTATAATCCATTTTGCTCAATGTCTTTCAACTCGAGAGATATGCGGTCTACAAATGCCTGATTCATATTGGTTTGGTTTAGATTCACAAAGCTAATGCCTTGCTTCGAAAAACCCATCTTAATATCCACAACATTTCCTGTTTATCTTTACGAAAAATCAATCCTTGTCTTCTTCCTTTTCTTCTCATATCCCCCTTTTTTTGAAACAACTCAATGAAGTTGATGTAGATGCCATTTCAAAGGATGTGTATGTAAAAAAATATCTTCAACATCTGATCGATCACGGGCATTATTTTGTGACCATATATTCTAAAGTGCTCGAGAAAGGCGTTGCCAATGTCCAAAAAAAAGTTGTAGACATACAACTGCTCGATTATGGTGCTGGTGTTGGATTGCTGGGCATTTTCGCTTCATATTGTGGCGTTAAAAAAGTGAGTATAAACGAGATGGATCCTGTTTTTTTAGCCGCAGCCGCTAAACTCTCGGATCACTTTAATAGAAAAGAAATTGTTTTTAT
>JBDLUO010000270.1:0-3169 GCA_039805285.1 Bacteroidota bacterium | reverse complement strand
TTCATTTTATTGGCTTTCTATGTGGCTTTGGCCAAAAAACAGGGCGCGGATCTAAGTAAGATATCAGGAACCATCCAAAACGATATTTTGAAGGAATATGCGGCAAGAGGAACATATATTTATCCGCCAAAACCTTCTATGCGCATCATCACCGACATCTTTGAATGGTGCAGCATGAATCTTCCAAAATGGAATACCATTTCCATATCGGGTTACCATATCCGTGAAGCGGGAAGTACAGCTGTTCAAGAAATCGCATTTACGCTTAGCAATGGGAAGGCTTATGTAAAAGCCGCCCAGGAAAAAGGATTAGATATCAATGTGTTTGGTAAAAGACTCTCCTTCTTCTTCAATGCTCATAACAATTTGTTTGAAGAGGTAGCTAAATTCAGAGCGGCTCGAAGGATGTGGGCCAACATCATGAAATCGCTGGGCGCAACAGACGAGAAAGCCATGATGCTTCGATTTCACACACAAACCGGAGGAAGTACACTTACTGCCCAACAACCGACGAATAATATCAGTCGAGTTACAATACAAACACTTGCCGCTGTTCTTGGCGGAACACAATCTTTACATACTAACGGTTACGACGAAGCGCTCAGTTTGCCTACGGAGGAAGCTGCACGCATAGCCCTCAGAACACAGCAGATCGTAGCATTTGAAAGTGGTGTAGCTGATGCTGCCGACCCATTGGCTGGTTCTTATTTGGTTGAGTCCATGACCGATGAAATGGAAAAAGAAGCGATGAAACTTATGGATCTTATCGACAGTATGGGAGGAAGTGTCGCTGCCATAGAAGAAGGCTTCATTCAGGATGAAATAGCCAAAAGCGCCTACCAATATCAAAAGAATATCGAAGATGAAACTAAAATTATTGTAGGGGTAAATAAATTTACAAACGAAAAAGAAGAAAAAATACCCGGATTTAAAATAGACAACAGCATTCAAATAATGCAAACCGAAAAACTAAGTGCACTTAGGGCTAAAAGAGATAATTCGATGGTTGTAGCTTCTTTAGAAAAACTCAAACATGCTTGCGCCGGATCTGAAAACATCATGCCTATTGTTCTCGAATCCGTGGAAAATCTTTGCACCTTGGGAGAGATTGCAGATGTGTTACGAGAAGTTTATGGTGAATACAAATAAAAAATAGTCCACCATTTTATTGGTCGACTATCGAATGATTTATCAATGTGCGAAATCGTTTTCATAGTCTCCCTTAATCCTTTCTATCGGTGGATTAAAGTATCCGAATTTCAGATCAGGGAATTCTTCACGCAATAATTCCATCATTTGCTTCACGCCCATACATTCTCCAGTGTCGGTTACATTTATTTTACCTAAGTACCAGTCTGGATCAATATTGAAGTTCCGCCATTGAATCATTTTGAGTCCTGTTTCACGGATAAGTTTTCTTAGTGCCTCATACTCTTCAATTGAGTCAGTCATTCCGGGAAAAACAAAATAATTGATGCTCGTCCAACCCCCAAATGAAGTCATCACTTTCAAACTTTCTATGATGTCGTCAAACTTATAATTATTGGGTTGATAGTACGCTGTATAAATAGACGCTCTGGCAGAATTCAAACTTACCCTGATGCTATTTAGTCCTACTTCGCATAGTGCACGAACGGATTCTGGCTTACTGCCATTGGTGTTGATGTTGAGACTCCCTTTTTGAGTGTGTTTTCTGATCTCTATTATGGATTCTTTAATGGTTTCCCACATCAAAAGTGGTTCACCCTCACAACCCTGTCCGAAGCTGATGATGGGAAAAGGGGCTGTCTCTAAATGAGGAACCGTAAATTCAACGATTTCTTCTGCACTCGGTTTAAAAGTAAGTCTGTCTTGGGTACTCACAATGGTTTCTTCTTCGGGCTGAAAAGAAATACATCCGATGCAATTGGCATTGCAAGCCGGAGAAACCGGAACTGGACATTCCCATCTTCCCAAAGCCATATTTCTTGCTGCAGGACAAGTATAAGTCATACAGCAGTTTTCCATCAGGTGTTTAACCAATCGATTGTCGGGATAAGCTGCCAAAAGATTATCATGTCCTTCCTCAATTTTATCATCATCATATCCTTCGCACTCCTGTCTAATGTCTTTTTCGATTCTAACGGCAGGTACAAACATCTGTTCATCATGCCATCCAGCTGCGGTATAACAAAATAAAGGCAGCGTTGGTGCATCGGGCATTGTTTCGTAAGCAGCAACATAGAGTCCGGTATGTGCTGGCGGAATAAAAGCAGCAACAGCCCATCCTTTCTCACAAATTCTCATTTCACCAGTTATAACATCAATCCCAATTCCTCTCCTTCCAGGCAATTCATACAATTGACCTCCATCCGGTAGAGGAATCCAATCTTCAACAGGAACAGGGAAGGCATCCCATCCGGAGCGTCCAACCACATAGAGGGTTGTATCTTCAAAAATGTTCCCATTTCCATCAGAATACATAATAAAAGGAGATGACGTTAATGCCTGCATTTTTAATTTTTTATTTGGATTGATGAATCAAAGCATTGCAAAATGCATTGAATGCTTGATGTTCTAATTTTTCGTTTTCTTGTTCGGATATTGATATCTGTATGAGCTTGTTGTTTTTTAAATCGATCGTTAACACATTGTCTTTGATCAATACTTGTTCCACCTCTTTCCATTCGAACAATTTAGCTGGAAAGGTTGGATATAAAATTCCTGCTTTTGAAGCTTTAACTTTTAGTGGCTTATTCGCTTGAAATCCAAAAAAAGAAAAAAGAAATGAAATGATTCCTAATACATAAAATCCCATGAACAACCATATTAAGCTACAGACAAATAAAGGGATGATGATAAAAATGATTTTTCTGCTAGACTTAAAAAAAGAATAACGAACAATACTACTTAGCAGCCAAATCAATCCGAATCCAAGAAAAAATTGAGCCGTTGGTGAAGTTTCTTTATAACGAATGAACCCTAAAAAAATTAGGTTCATAAAGGCAATAATAAAAGTGACCACTTTGTAAGTGGCCGCCTTATCATTCGGTAATATTATTGTTTGACTATCCATTTTTAGGATTGCTGGCAGTAAGCAAATTGCATAGTTTGTACAAAACTCTCGCACCTACATTTTCATCCCACTCATTGTTGCTTACCCCTACTTCATTTAGATCGAATCCGATTA
>JBDLUO010000269.1:0-3058 GCA_039805285.1 Bacteroidota bacterium | reverse complement strand
AATTGTCTTGATAGAATAAAATCTGGGCAACGGACGGTTCGGCATTCCAACAGAAAACCGCAAGTAAAAAGAGAAAGTATAGTTTTCTTTTCAAATCCATTTGCTAGGTGTACCCTAGCAGGAACGGAAATTATGGGGTGTAGGAGTAGGTCGTGTCGGTAAAAACACCATTTGCAACATTAAACTAAAAAAAATTAAAAAATGTTTTGCATTTAAAAATTAGCACTAATTTTGCACCGCGTTCTTTAAAATTATTCTTATCCAGAAAGACAGAGGGAATTGACCCAATGAAGTCTTGACAACCTCCGTGAAAGCGGGAAGGTGCCAAATTCAACTCAACAGCAATGTTGAGACAGATAAGTTAGAATTAAGCTATTAGTATTATTGTATCTCGATGCATAGGGATCCATCATATTTAAGCTCTTCTGACTAATCAGAGGAGCTTTTTTTATTTAAGCCCCTTTGGTTAGTCGTTCTCTCTATCAATTTGTATAAGTTGATTTTATTGAACTTTTATGTTTAATAAATTATTTTAATCAAAATGAAAGAGACAACACAAATTCTACACTGCATTCCGATTGATGAATTAACCGGAGCCATCTCAACACCTATTTATCAAACTTCTACCTTTATTCAAGAGGCGCCTGGTGTCCATAAAGGGTATGATTATGCCCGAAGTAATAATCCGACTAGAAAGGTATTAGAGGATTTAATCGCTACATTAGAAAATGGCAAAAATGGCTATGCCTTTGCCAGCGGACTAGCAGCTATAGATGCAGTTCTTAAATTGCTGCAGACAGGAGACGAAATTATTGCAGTAGATGATATTTATGGCGGCGCTTTTCGTTTGTTTACTCACATCTATGAAAAGTTTGGCATTCAAATCAAATATGTCGATACCACAGAAAGCTTGAATATTGCCAAAGCAATCAGTGAAAGGACCAAACTCATTTGGATTGAAACTCCTACGAATCCGACGCTTAAAATCTCTGATATTGAAGCCATTTCGGCCATCGCAAAAGCAAACAATGTGCTACTTTGCGTCGATAATACTTTCGCCTCGCCAGCCTCACAAAAGCCCATCGATTTCGGGGCAGACATCGTGGTCCATTCGGCAACCAAATATTTGGGTGGACATAGTGATTTGATCGCAGGTTTGGTTGTGACCAATAGCGAAGAATTGGGCGCAAAAATTAAATTCATTCAAAATGCATCGGGTGCAATATTAGCGCCGTTCGATAGTTGGCTGGTGATTAGAGGCATTGAAACACTCGCGCTACGCGTCAAACAGCACTCAGAAAACGCACAAAAGATTGCTGAATTTTTGTTGACCCAGAGCCAAGTGAACAATGTATATTATCCCGGTCTGCAGCAGCATAAAAATCACGAAATCGCTAAAAGACAACTCAAATATTTCGGAGGGATTATAGCTTTTGATTTGAAATCGGATAGCAAAGCAGAAGCGACTCAATTGGTGAGTAATACTAAATATTTCAAGCTTGCAGAAAGTTTAGGTGGCCTCAAAAGTTTACTTTGTTTGCCTTGTGAAATGACACATAAATCAGTGCCTAAAGAGAAAAGATATCAGTCTGGTGTGACAGATAGTCTCATTCGATTATCCGTTGGGCTAGAAGATGCCGACGATTTGATTGAAGATTTAAAAAATGCATTTCAAACCATTAAATCACTTTAAAATGAAAAGAAATCATTTAACAATCGGACTCTTTGGTTTTGGCTGTGTGGGGCTTGGCTTGTATGAAGTGTTGGAAAAAACACCAGGATTAAAGGCTTCTATCAAATTAATTGGTGTGAAAGACAAGCATAAGCAGCGGCCTATACCCAGTAAAAATTTCACTTACAATAAAGCAGATATACTCGATGATCCTCAAATTAATACTGTAGTTGAACTCATTGATGATGCTGATGCCGCATTTGAAATTGTAAAAGCAGCTTTGCAAAAAGGAAAAGCAGTGGTGAGTGCCAATAAAAAGATGCTTGCCGAGCATTTTGAAGAATTACTGGCTTTACAAAAACTCCACAATGTCCCCTTGCTTTATGAAGCGGCATGTTGCGCGAGTATACCGATCATTCGCAATTTGGAAGAATATTATGACAACGATTTGCTGGAATCTATCGAAGGGATTGTCAACGGTTCAACCAACTACATGCTCACGAAATTATCAAAAGAAGACATTTCCTATGAGCAGTGCTTACTGGAAGCGCAACAACAAGGTTTTGCAGAGAGTAATCCGATTATGGATACGGGTGGTTTTGATGCAAAATACAAACTTTTGATTCTTATTGCGCATGCGTTTGGCTTGGTTTTGAAACCAGAGGATATCTTCCATTTAGGAATCGATAAATTGGATGAACTTGCTTTTGATTATGCTAAAGAAAAAGGCCTAAAAATCAAACTTTTTGCCTTTGCAGAAAAAAGAAGCAACGGTTGTATCAATGCCTTTGTCTTGCCTAAATTGATCAAGCCAGAAGATAAGCTTTTTGGTGTCGATGATGTCTTCAACGGCGTCAAAACTAAGTCTTATTTTAGCGATGTTCAATTTTTCGTAGGAAAAGGAGCTGGAGCGTATCCGACGGCCTCAGCAGTTCTTTCCGATATTTCCGCACTCAGTTATGATTACCGCTATGAGTATAAAAAACAAAACCAAACAGATTGCCTAGAAAATCCTCAGGACGTAATACTGCGTGTTTTCTTAAGCCATGAGTGCCCAGAAGCTGAATTGTTCAGGCCGTATTTTCTGGAAATTGAACAAAGTTATCAGAATGCGCACGCTGGCTACGTCATCGGAAAAATCACCTTTGATCAGCTACAAACAATTGCGCAACTGACCGAGGTCAAAACTTCCTTGGTTTTAATAGATGTTATTTAAACGATAGTCGTTCTTTATCAACTTAAAAATTCAAATTGAATATTCCCTTGAATCCTAAAAATTTATCCCAACGCCAAATGTCAATGAGCTATGCAGTCGGCTTGGTAAGAAGCTAGGTTTTTTATAGCCAAAATCAGTAATTATTTGTTCACTGAAAGAGGCGACCATAG
>JBDLUO010000268.1:0-5497 GCA_039805285.1 Bacteroidota bacterium | reverse complement strand
ATACCATGCCCGATGCGTTAAAAAACAATAAGGCAGACAACAAGCTTTATATGCTGCCCTTCATTTTGGGAATCTTAGGTATACTTTACCAATATCGCAAAGACAAGCAAGATGCACTAATCAGTGGATTGTTGTTCTTTTTTACCGGAATTGCGATTTGCTTATACCTCAATCAAGCGGGAAATCAGCCACGTGAACGAGATTACGCCTACGTAGGTTCATTCTATGCCTTCAGTATCTGGATTGGATTGGGTGTTTTGTACATCAGAGAATTGATTCAAGCTGGACTTAAAAACGAAAAATTGGCAGGCCTAATTGCTGCTGCTGTATGTTTAGCAGCAGTTCCTTTGTTAATGGCCAACCAGGAATGGGATGATCATGACAGAAGTAAAAAAACATTAGCGAGAGACCTTGCAAAAAATTATTTGGAAAGTTGTGCCCCAAACGCAATTCTTATTTCATTTGGCGACAATGATACCTATCCCCTATGGTACGCACAAGAAGTGGAAGGAATAAGAAGGGATGTTAGGGTAATCAACAGCAGCTTGTTGGGCACAGATTGGTACATCAATCAATTGCGTTACAAACTAAATGACAGCGAACCGATCGATCCGATTTGGACTCCAGAACAAATAGAAGGTCCAACTAGAGATGTAATACGCTACACGCCGAATACACCAGGAGTTGACCCGAATCAGTTTATGGATTTATATACCATAATGAAAGATTATGCAGGATCCGATGATCCAGCGAAAGGAGCAGAAATCAATGATGGAGATATCATCAACGGCTTTCCTACTCAAAATGTAATGGTACCAGTAGATTCTGCATTAGTTAGAAAAAATGGCACAGTAAATGCAAACGACCCAATCGTTGATGCTGTTCGTTTCAAAATTTCAAAAAATTACATCTATAAAAATGATGCAGCGATTCTAAACATCATTGCAGCAAACAAATGGAAGCGTCCAATTTGCTTTACTTCACCCTACGGCGAATTGGGATTTGACCGTTACTTACGTCAGGATGGACTTACATACAGACTAGTACCGATCGACAATGGAGGAGCAACACAAGTAAATGCAGATTGGATTGTAGAAACGATGCTAAATAAATACAGCTTCGGAAATGCACAAACAGCTGGCGTTTACTACGACGAAGAGAATCGCAGGCATTTAAACAGCATTCGTCTCGCCTTCGCACAAGCTGCAGGATCATTGGCCGACATGGGCAGAAAAGAAGATGCTAAGAAATTACTTTACAGATGCGATTCTATGCTCAATACGGTAAATCTTCCATACGGAATGCCAGGAAGATACCAACAACACAACCAGATTTCTATGCAGATGGTATATTCAAGTTACAGAGCAGGAGAAACTAAACTAGCTGAAAAAATTTCTGGGTTACTTAAAAAAGATATGGAACAACAACAAGCTTATTTCATGTCATTACCCGAAAAGTACCAAGGCAGTTTGGTTCCTGAAATGGAGCGAATTGACAATTTCATGAAAGGATTGTTTCAAATGGAACAGCAGTTTAAAATGATGAATCAAAACATTGTTGAACCAACTCCAGTTAAAGTTGTACCTCAAACAGATACGGCCAAACCATAAACACAAACATCAACCCCATTTTCATAAAGGCTGTCTCCCAAAAAGAGACAGCCTTTTTTTCGCCATATCAAATTTGATGTTTCATTAGATTCAAAATGATGAAGAACATGGAATTATAGAAAGTGTCAGTTTATTTCAAACCAACTGACATTTAAATTGTTGTATATTCACAAAGTACTCCCAATAAAACATGCGGCATTTTTCATTTTCATCCTTTAATAATTCAGACGACCAAAAGCCGCCGTTTGAAAAGCTGCTGGATATTTTCACACAGCTTCTTACCTATACAAACGGCGATTACTCAGAAGCCATACAATGGCTTACAGAACTAGATAAAGAATATAAACTCACTTCGCCTGATTATGGAATTGGAGATTTTATTGAAGAACTGAAAGAGAAAGGATATCTGAGTCAGGATTCAGATAACGGGAGTTATAAAATCACTCCAAAAACAGAGCAAACGATACGTAAAAAAAGTTTGGAGGAGATATTTGGAAAGCTAAAAAAAGCAAAGAAAGGAAATCACCATACATTTAAGACAGGTTCGGGAGAGGACCAGCATGCAGATACCAGACCTTTTCAATTTGGAGATTCGTTTGAACAAATTGACTACACCTCCTCTATCCGAAATGCACAGATTAGACATGGTGCAGAGGGCTTTAATTTGAGCGAATCGGATTTGGAAATTAGAGAAACCGACTTTCGATCACAGACCTCGACGGTTTTAATGATTGACATTTCACACTCCATGATTTTATACGGAGAAGACAGAATTACGCCTGCAAAAAAAGTGGCGATGGCATTCAGTG
The DNA here is from genome assembly GCA_039805285.1 of Bacteroidota bacterium. Classification (GTDB taxonomy): domain Bacteria; phylum Bacteroidota; class Bacteroidia; order Chitinophagales; family Chitinophagaceae; genus Ferruginibacter. The sequence continues at coordinate 3,078 of JBDLUO010000268.1, read as the reverse complement.
AACTAATAAAAACAAGATACCCTAAAGACACGTTGGATATTCTTGTGTTTGGAAACGATGCATGGACCATAGAAATTAAGGACCTACCCTATTTAGAAGTAGGACCTTATCATACCAATACCGTAGCGGGATTACAGCTTGCAATGGAACTTTTGAGAAAGAGAAGAAATCCGAACAAGCAAATATTTATGATTACCGATGGGAAGCCTACATGCCTTAAAGAAGGAAACAGATATTATAAAAACAGTTTCGGAATAGACCGAAAAATCATGAATAAATGTTTGAGTTTAGCTACACAATGCAAGAAAATAAAAATTCCGATCACCACATTTATGATTGCCAGCGATCCCTATTTACAACGATTCGTTCAAGAATTTACCCAGGCGAATCAAGGCAAAGCATTCTTTGCTTCGCTCGATCAATTGGGGGCATTTATATTTAAAGATTTTGAATCTGGAAAAAACAAAACCTTATTCTGACAAAAAGAAAAAACAAGATGATGATGAAGCACGAGAATATACAAACACTGGGCGAGTTGAGAAAAAGTGGATGGAAATCAAAAAATATCAAAACAGAGATTAGAGATAACCTAGTAAAAAAATGGGAATCTGGCGAAAATCCATTTCCTGGAATCATTGGTTACGAAGACAGTGTTATTCCAGATATGGAAAGAGCGATACTGAGCAAACACAATATCCTACTGCTTGGGTTGAGAGGACAGGCAAAAACCAGAATGGCCAGACAAATGATATCGTTGCTGGATGAGTATATTCCTGTGGTAACCGGATCAGAAATATTGGACGATCCATTTGCACCGATTTCCTCATTTGCAAAAAAACAAATCCAAAGCAAAGGTGATGAAACGCCCATTCATTGGATTCATAGAACAGAGCGATATGGAGAAAAACTCGCGACTCCCGATGTGAGTGTTGCAGACCTTATCGGAGATATTGATCCAATCAAAGCCGCAAACCTAAAGCTCTCTTTTTCTGATGAAGAAGTAATTCATTATGGCATTATCCCTCGAAGCAACAGATGTATTTTTGTTATCAATGAACTTCCAGATCTTCAGGCAAGAATTCAGGTTTCTCTTTTCAACCTACTTGAAGAAGGAGATTTACAAATCAGGGGATTCAAATTAAGATTGCCACTCGATATACAATTCGTATTCACTGCTAACCCCGAAGATTATACGAACAGAGGAAGCATCGTAACTCCACTTAAAGATAGAATACAGAGTCAGATTTTAACACACTATCCGAAATCCATTGAGCAATCGATGGCCATTACAGAGCAAGAGAGTTATGCTAAAGACGATAGACTAAAAAACATAAATGTAAGCGACCTCATTAAACGCTTGATTGAGCAAGTCGCCTTTGAAGCAAGAAACAGCGAAATGGTAGATAAAAAAAGTGGTGTGAGTGCGAGACTTACCATTTCTGCATCAGAAAATGCAATCAGCGCTGCAGAGCGAAGAGTAACACAAAATAAAGAAACAAAAACCCAGGTTTGGATCAATGACCTTCAGGGCATCATTCCATCTATAACAGGAAAAGTAGAATTGGTTTATGAAGGCGAACAAGAAGGCCCGTATCAGGTTGCCATACATTTGTTAGACAAGTCCATAAGAACCTTGTTTAAACAATACTTTCCGGATCCCGACCTGATGAAGAAAAAAAAGAAAGCCCCTTCTGGAAAAACAGAAAATCCATATCAATCCATTGTTCAGTGGTTTGATGGAGGTAACCATCTAAATTTATTTTTTGATTCAAAAGATGAAGACAAGCAACAAATGCTTTACAAAGTAAGTGGATTGCATGCTTTGGTTAAACAACATTACCCGCATATCAATGACATGGAGAATGCATTGTTGATGGAGTTTGTGCTACATGGTCTTGCAGCACATTCGATGATCAACAAAAAAATGGTGGAAGGAAAAGTTATGTTCAACGATCTAATGGGATCAATGTTGAATTTGGGCAATGTTGAAAATGAGTACCGAGAAGACGAACAAGACGAAGATTTCTAGGAAAAGGTAAATCAATAGATATTTACTTCACGATGCAGGATAACACCAAATTTTTCATGAACGGATGAGATGATCTTTTCGCTTAACTGAAAAATTTCGGAACCTGTCGCATTTCCGTGATTGACCAAAACCAGTGCTTGTTTTTCGTGACATCCCGCATCTCCGTATCTAACCCCTTTCCATCCTGCTTTCTCAATCAGCCATCCTGCTGCCAATTTCATTTTAAAATCAGGCAAAGGATAACCCACAATTTCTGGGTAGTTCGATTGAAGCAGTTCAAAATCTTTGAGGTCAATTTCAGGATTTTTAAAAAAACTGCCTGCATTTCCTAACACCTTTGGATCAGGTAATTTTGATTTTCGAATTCGAATTACGGCTTCAGCAATGTCGCTGATATTCGGCTGTTCGATTCCCATTTTACCAAGCTCATCTTTAATCGCACCATACCCGGTATTTAATGTAGAATTTTTGGTGAGTACAAAAGTTACATGCGTAATAACCATATTGCCTTTTAACTCGTGCTTGAAAATGCTCTCTCGATAACCAAATTTACACTGCTCTTTATTGAAGTGATGCAGGGATCCATCAGGTATAGAAATGGCATCTGCTTGGTGAAAGACCTGTTGTATTTCTACCCCGTAAGCGCCGATATTTTGCATAGGTGCTGCACCAACACTACCTGGAATCAATGCGAGATTTTCAATTCCACCCCATCCCCTATCTACACAATACATTACGAAATCGTGCCAAACTTCTCCGCCACCCACTTTTACATAAATCAGTTCTTCATTTTCGTGTATACATTCTATTCCCTTTATTTCATTCTTTAGAACCGTTCCTTTAAAATCGGCAGTTAAAAGCACGTTGCTTCCACCTCCGAGAACCAAAATGGGATGGTTGATAATTTCTGGTCTGGAAATAAGGGATTGCAAATCAACGATGCTGTCGAATCTGGCAAACTGATCGGCAGAAACATTCATACCGAACGTGTTGTATGGAAGAAGTGAAAAGTTATTTTCCATGATATTATCAGAATGGGTCTATATCTA
>JBDLUO010000267.1:0-7506 GCA_039805285.1 Bacteroidota bacterium | reverse complement strand
AGAATGTCTGTCGGTGAATTTTTGAGGGGTTACAAAATCAATTGATTCTATTTTGATTTTTGGGAGCACAAAAAAGTTATTTGAGCTTATCCATCAATGCAGGATTCAACGCAGCTTTTGGTAAAACGATGGTAATGGTATTTATTGCAATGTATGCTTCAGACACATGAATAAACCCACCGAATGGCCCTGTATCTCCCCATGAATTTTTTACGATAAAAAAAGTTTTACCTTCTTTCGTTTTTTCGATTCCAACAATATGCATCAAATGATCGTCTTGTGTGATCAGGTTCTCGAAGCGTTCTTGTCTGATTGATGCGCTCCATATTTCTTCTTCCTCTGTAGTACTAACTTCTCCTGTTGCCGTCGACTTTCTATATAATGCAAGTCCTTGTTTTGGCTGAAACCCATCGTTACTCACATCAGTATCCCAAACTACTGTATACCCTTTCTCCAATGCATCTTTAATGGCTTTAATCATTTCTTCTATCGGCAAATTGAAATAAGATCCATTGCTAAAATTATCTGGCACTTCTGGCATCATCGTTTTGTAGTAGGAATGATGGGTAAATGAAGTAAGGTTGACGAAGTCTGCTGAATTGAATTTCAGCACTTCTGCGGCGAAAGTTTTAGGCGTATATTTTTTTTGATTGTAGACAAAATTTGTCGGCGCCTTACCCATGTGCTTGTCTAGGATAGCAATAAATCCCGATTGCCAAGGAGCGGTAAGAGCACCATTGTTTTTAAATACGATGCTGTCTACATAAGTTTTCAGCTCCGAGAAGAGCGGATCGTGATTGAACTTTTTTTGCCCTGGCAACAGTCCGGAATATACCGTTTCTGGCATAGCCCCGTAGGTTTCTATGGCTCTAATAGCATCGTGTGCCAATGCACCCTGACTGAATTGTGCTTTACCCTGACGAAGAATATAATTCCTTGCTTTTTCCAGGTAAATATTTCTGGCTACAAACATCTCACTGATATCGTAAGCTCCGAATTTATTTTTATGGGTCTGACTTTCAATACATGAAACCGTGGAAAAAGACCAACAAGTTCCGGTTTGTGCCTGATTCTTTACAGGTGTTGTAAAATGCTTTTTTAGAGGAAGAAAAACGTCTCCCGAAATTTTCTGAATTCCATCTGGATCAGCAGTGGTTTCTCTTGATTGATCGGGTTGTGCATTTACCAACACACAATATGTAAGGGCTGGAATAAAAAATGCAGCCGATTTTCTAAAAAAACAATTCATAAATATTTATTTGATGGTCTATCAAAAACTAACGGTTACTTCGAATCGATCTGAATCGACACCTAACTCATCTGCAGCTGCATTGCTGATTCTGAGCAGAAGTCCTTTGTTTTGTGAAAGATCCGGAATGACATCAAGCACTTTTGCATAAATCACTTTCTCGTTCGCCTTGTTGGTAACCTTTAGGATTGTGCCAGCAGGAGCCGTGTTATGAAGACAATAATATCGTCCATCTTCCCAACCGCTGGTGCTTTTGAATGCAGCTGCGGTACCTGTTTCAACAGAAGGATTCGCATTCTCGCTGAATATATCTTTGAATTTTCCGCCATTGAAATTCCGGCTAGAAACCTTGGTTGAAGTACTAGGCTTTTCTGGTTTATCGTTGGACAAACTCGCAGAAGGTGTTGTTGTTTCTACTGGCTTTGGCTTTACAGCTGCAACAGGTTCTGGCTTTGGATCAGGCTCTACTTTAATATTGGATGTTTTTACTGTTTCCGTTTTTGTTGTCGCAGTTCCTGTTTTTTGATAACCGACAATGAGATTCATCCCTTCGTTTAATGCATCTGCACTAAGGTTGTTCCATTTGCGAATGTCGTCCATGGAAACGGGTGGATAAAGGGTTTTAATGTGATATAGCGTTTCTTTTTTTTGCACTTTGTGGTAAATCGGAGTTCCGTTTGCATTGGAAGAAGAAACGGCACGTTGCGGAGCTGGAGCTGGCTCTGCTGGCTTTACCACAGGCTTGTTTTCGGCTTGCACTTCCGTAAGTGGCGCCATTTTTTTTGATGCCGGAATTTTTATAACCTGGTCAAGTTTCAACCCCACTTCGAAAGGCAATCCATTGTATTCTGCAAGCTCTCTTGGATGAACGTCATACATTCTTCCTATCGAATAAAAAGTTTCTTTCGGACCAACCTTGTGTGTTTTTTGTGCCATCAAAACATTGGGCAAAAAAAGCAATAACCAAAGTATTTTTTTCATGTAGATGCTAATTAATCCGTTTTACCGGGATTTTCTAATGGACTTTTATGTTACAAATATGAGACATTCTGTTTGTTCAGAAATCGTTTATTTATTCAGAATCCTCCATTCGCGTGGATAATAATTGTTGATTCTATTCGGAAGGGATTTTACCAAAGACAACGCATGGGATTTATGCGTCATGAGCATCCATCCTTTTTCTTTGATATCAGCCCCAACCGTTTGATGCCTAAGCAATTGCAATGCGTCTTCTCTTTCCAATTCAAATCTAGGAAATGACGCGGGCAAATTGCCACTCATGGCCAAACCATGCTCGGGAATGAATCCTTTGTTTCCTGCAGAACCTAGATAGACGCCTGCCGAACGTATGTAAAGATTCTGTTGAATTTCTGAAATATGTTTCTCAATCGTTTGATTCATGATCAATAATTGTCCTTTCCAATCCATCAGCGTTTCCCCCTCTTTTATCTGGATCCATTCTTCCCACTGATTTTGTATGGTCTTAGGTGATGAAGTCCCCATCTTACCATTGGATTTGAAATGCGGATAATGCACACCTTGATCATATCCTCCTTTTTTTCTTAGAAGCGTTAGAAAGAACCCTTCGCCTCTACTCTTGTGAGGATAGCATCTGTACCCGAATCCTCCGTGTTGTTTGGATTGCGTTTCTGTAATGCCCCAGTCTTTGTGTAAGGGAATTTGTATGGATTCCATTGAAAACTGAGAAAGCAAATAATCTAGCACAACTTCATTTTCTAGCTCCGAATAAGAACAAGTGGAATAAACCAAATATCCACCTGGTTTTAGCGCAGGAAAAACATCTTGTAAAATACGCTCCTGACGCTGCGCGCAATGTTCTACATGAGCAGGACTCCAATGGGAAATGGAATCTGTATCTTTTCGAAACATCCCACTGCCACTACATGGGGCATCCACAACAATAAGGTCGAAATAATCGGGCAATCGTTGAAAATCTCTGGCATCATTCCCTGTAACCAAAGCATTTTTTGCGCCCCATTTCACCCAATTCTCCATGAGTATATTCTGCCTAGGCTTTATAACTTCATTGCTCACAATGATGGAAGCCGATGAAAGAATGGATTGGAGATGAGTCGATTTTCCTCCTGGAGCTGCGCAAAGATCCAGCACACGCAAAATATCTGACTGTTCTTTTATTTTCTTTATGGCTTGCTCTAAAAACATAGACCCTGCTTCTTGCACATAATAGCACCCTGCATGAAAAAGGGGATCTAAAGTAAATGAGGGTCTTTCTTCCAAATAGTATCCATTTTCTGCCCAGGGGATACCTGTCGGATTCAATGAATCGAAATGAGTTTGAGTCTCTATTTTTTTGGCTGGATTTACACGAATGGATACAGGAAGAGGCTCAGCATGTGCTTGAACAAAGGCATCTACATCCATGTTTGGCAGGATCGAAACAGAAGCAATGAAATCGGACGGAAGTTCTATGGACATGAATCAGGCATTCTTGATTTCTGTACATAAATCTTGAAGTACTTTTTTAGCATCACCAAAAAGCATTGATGTTTTGGGTCTGAAAAAAAGTTCGTTCTCAATACCTGCATAACCAGGCTTCATGCTTCGTTTGTTTACAATAACCGTTTTTGCCAATTCTACATCCAAAATTGGCATACCGTAGATAGGTGAAGTAGTATCTGTTTTTGCTGCAGGATTCACCACATCATTCGCTCCGAGTATCAGCACAACATCTGTAGTGGCAAACACTTCATTGGCATCTTCCATTTCGAGAAGATGGTCGTAACTCACATCCGCTTCGGCAAGCAATACGTTCATGTGTCCAGGCATTCTACCAGCAACGGGGTGAATCGCATATTTTACTTCTACTCCTTTTTCTGTTAAGATTTTTTCTAGCTCATGACAAGCATGTTGTGCTTGTGCAACTGCCAATCCATAACCCGGCACCACCATCACGCGATTCGCATAGCTCATCACCATTGCCGCGTCCGACATTGAAATCTCGCGATGAACACCCTGTGAACCTCCTGTTTGAGCCGAGACTGTCGCATTCCCTCCAAAAGACCCAATCAATACATTCTTAAGCGAACGATTCATGGCCTTGCACATCAAAATCGTCAACAATGTTCCAGCAGCTCCAACCAAAATTCCTCCAGTCAACATCACATTGTTGTCGTATAAAAAACCACCGCATGCCGCAGCCACTCCGGTAAATGAATTCAACAAAGAAATCACGACAGGCATATCTGCACCACCGATTGGCAGCACAAATAATATTCCGTACACAACCGACAATCCAAGCACGGCATAGAACAATGCCGTTTGCGCTGGATCCATCACCATGATTCCTGCCATTGTTAATGCAACCCCAAGGAAAATCAAGTTCAATACATTTTGTCCCTTGAATGAAAAATCTTTGATCTTACCATTGAGTTTACCCCAAGCAATCATACTACCAGAAAAAGAAACAGATCCGATGATGAGTCCGAGTAAAATGATCAATACTTTAGGTTGTGCAAAAGCAGCGAAAGCGGGATTGGGGTTAGAATGAATCTCATGACTTAGATGTCCGAATTCAACGATAGATATCAAAGCAGCACAAGCCCCTCCCATTCCATTGAATAAACTCACCATCTCGGGCATTGCCGTCATCTTTACTTTTTTTGCAGAAACACTACCGAGCACAACTCCGATCAACAACCCACCAAAAATCCAAACATAATTTCCCAAATAGCTTCCGGTTTCTACATCCTTGTATAAAAAAATCGTTCCGAAAATGGCAATGGTCATACCTGCGGCAGCAACCAGGTTTCCTTTTCGGGCGGATGCAGGATTAGACAACATCTTCAAGCCGACAATAAACGTAACCGATGCAATCAGGTAACAAAGTGTAAGTATATTTTGATTCATTTTATTTAATTAACGTAGAATAGAAAATTCATTCAAATTGAGCAATGGAAGACGTTGGCTATTGTTTCTTTTTTTTGAACATCTCCAACATTCTGTCTGTTACCACAAATCCACCAACCACATTTAAGGTTCCCAATACAACGGCAAGAAAGCCAAGGATCAATGCGGCATAGTTAGTCGGATCTGCTTTTCCCATAACGATAATTGCACCGATGATCACAACACCATGAATCGCATTTGCGCCACTCATCAATGGGGTATGCAATACACTTGGCACTCTGCCAATCACCTCTATACCAACAAAAACCATGAGTATAACGAGATAAATGATTTCACGATTGTCTTGTATCCATTGTAAGATATTTTCCATGATTGCTATTATTTAGAAAGTAAATTTTTGATGCGGTCTTGGGTGATTTCTCCGTTATGTAAAGCGCAGGTTCCTGCAACTAAATCATCTTCCATATTTACGTTTAGTGTACCATCATTTTTAATGATCAATGCCAGAAAGTTCAGCATGTTTTTTCCATAAAGTTTGCTTGCATCACTTGGCATGCTAGAAGGCAGTGCAGAATTACCAACTATGGTAACTCCATGTACGCTGATTGTTTCTCCGTAGCGGGTGTGATCTGCATTTCCTCCGGTTGATGCAGCCAAATCGATAATCACGGCACCGGGTTTCATCTGGCGAATCATTTCGTCGGTAATCAAGATGGGTGCTTTTCTGCCAGGAATTTGTGCCGTGGTAATGATGATATTGGCCTTGGCAACGCTTTCTGCAATTTTTTGTTTTTGACGTTCCATGAATTCTGCGGATTGCTCAACTGCATAACCACCGGCTTTCGAAGCATCAGCCGCGCCTTCCACTTCGATGAATTTCGCTCCCAAACTCATCACCTCTTCTTTAACCGCTGGACGTGTATCAAATACTTCAATAACAGCACCTAGCCTTTTCGCAGTTGCTATCGCTTGCAAACCTGCCACTCCTGCTCCAAGTATAAGGACTTTGGCAGGCGGTATACTTCCTGCTGCTGTCATGAACATTGGGAAGTAACGGGGATAGATATTCGCAGCCAACAGAACGGCTTTGTAACCTGCAATGTTAGCCTGACTACTCAATACATCCATTGATTGCGCTCTTGTTGTTCGCGGGAGCAAATCCATGCTAAATACGGTGCTCTTGCTTGCCATCATGGATTGCAACTGATCCGGAAACTGCCATACTTGAAAGAATCCAATCAACACTTTTCCGGTGAGCAAAGACATTTCTTCGTGACGAGGCGGATGGATACAAACCAAAACATCTGCTTTTCGAAGCACCTCATCTCTCGAAGCAATTGCTGCGCCAGATGCTTGATAATGTTCGTCGGTAGCATGTGCCTTAATTCCCGCGCCTGCCTCTACCAAAAGCGATGAATTCCATTTGGTAAATGTTGATATGTGTTCCGGCAATAAAGCGACACGCGTTTCGCTTTCCGGCTCTCTGATGAGTCCAATGATCATAAATAAAATTATTGTTTCGAAGATACGAAAATTCAGTAACGGACAACAAAGTGTTGTTTTACCTTAAAATCTTTGCGAAACATGACAATTCCAATGAAAAACAGATCCATAGAGAGCGTAACTGACTCATGCGTTTTAATGCAATCCCAAGCTTCTTCCATCTCTTTGCTCCAATGGATATCATCGAAAATCATCATGGTGTTTTCGTGGCTATTTTGCAGAATTTGTTTGAAGTAGTTGATTGTTGGCTCTTTCCGATGGTTCCCATCAATATAAACCAGATCTAGTTTGTGATTTTCTTTGAGAAAAGCAGGAAGGGTTTCATCGAAATGTCCCTGAATTAATTTGATGTTTCGCAATGCTAATGCATCAAAAACAGAAGCAGCTTGATTGGCTATATCAGGCACACCTTCAAAGGTATAAACTGAAGGACGGTTTGGAATAGAAGCCAAATAAGAAGTTGTCAATCCGAGGGAAGTGCCCAATTCTACAATGGTTTCTGCGCCATGAAAGGCAGCTATCCGATGTAGCAACGATGCATATTTGAACGACTTAAGCGAAGACTGAGCGATGTCTGATATTTTTCTTTGCGTAGATGTTAGTGAGGTAGATCCAGCTCCGAGATCCTTCACTTCAATTGTTTTGCTGTTTGCAAGTAATTGCTTGCGTTGAAATTCAATTTGGGTTTGTATTGGCCCATTTTCTTTTCCGTTCAATGCCTTTTCAATCCATTCAAATACATACGGCGAATGAACGCCATGTCCTTTACCATTTGAAGCAGTAAAGAGATAATGAACGTATTTGCATGCAATTTGGAATGGGCTGTACAATTGAAGTTTGGTGTTTGGTGTTTGTTGTTTATTTCC
>JBDLUO010000266.1:0-3982 GCA_039805285.1 Bacteroidota bacterium | reverse complement strand
CAGAAGATTTTCCAACAGTAATAAAATATAACACGGAGTCCAATGAAGTCATAAGATTAAAGTAAGTTGACTATTTTATATTTGTTAATTTGGTTAGTTATTATATAAAGCGGAAACTTATAATATACTGCAGTATATTATTGATTAGTTTTTTACTTGTATTCTTTTATGCTTAACTATATTTGCATAAATTAATATTCACTATTTAAATAATAGAGCAACTATTTTTATTCAAAATGAACCTTTCCGAAAGAGATCAAATATACAACTGGCATCCCTACACCCAACACAAAACTGCTACTGTTCATCCGGCCATTGTAAAAGGGAAAGACGCCTTGTTGTGGGATGAAAATGGAGAAGAATACATAGACGCTATTGCCTCTTGGTGGGTCAATCCGTACGGACATTCCAATCAGGTGATTGCCGATGCGATTTACAAACAACTTACTACTTTGGAGCACGTTCTTTTTGGCGGATTTACACACAATGTAGTCGTAGAATTAGCCGAAAAATTGGCGCAAATTCTACCTTCCAATCAAAAGAAATTCTTTTATTCAGACAATGGTTCTACAGCAGTTGAAGTCGCCATAAAAGCGGCAGTTCAATTTCATTACAACCGCGGAATAAAAAAAAATACCCTTATTGCCTTCGATGATGCGTTTCACGGTGACACCTTCGGAGCAATGGCAGTAAGTGGCATCGGATTATTTACAGAAGCCTTTCAAGATGCACTCATTCATGTTGTGCGAATTCCAGTTCCTACAAAAGGCAACGAGGAAAAATCCCGAGTCGCACTTCAAAATGCGCTCGAAACACATGATGTTGCCGCTTTTATATTTGAACCTTTGGTCCTTGGCGCTGCCGGAATGGTAATGTATGAAGCACACGAACTCGATCAATTAATTGCGATTTGCAATCAAAATAACGTATTTACAATTGCCGATGAAGTCATGACAGGCTTTGGTAAAACAGGAAAAACATTTGCCTGTGATTATCTGACTGTACAACCCGACATGATGTGCCTTTCCAAAGCGCTTACAGGCGGAACCCTACCCATGGCAATTACTACATTTACCCAGTCTATTTTTGACGGTTTTTATAGCGACGACACCCATAAAGCTTTGTTTCATGGCCATACATTTACCGCCAATCCAACGGGTTGTGCAGCAGCGTTAGCCAGTATTTCATTGTTGCAAACCGATGTCATGCAGCAACACATCAAGCGTGTGCATCAATCCCATTTGATCTTTCAATCGGGGATAAAAAACCACCCAAAAGTGGCGCAAACACGTGTATTGGGAGTCATTTTTGCCCTCGAAATAAAAATAGATTCGGAAGTAGGTTATTATGGAAAACTCCGCAATCAACTCTATCAATTTTTCATCGAAAACGGCATCATTCTTCGCCCAGTGGGTAACATTATTTATATTTTGCCTCCGTACATCATCACTGAGGAACAATTACAAAAAGTATATAAAATCATCGAAAAAGCTCTAGAAATAGTGTAATTTTGCTTTTTTGAAGCACTTGTTTGGTGTTTCAAATCCATGATCTCCCGCTTTCGCCTTTATCTCCTTTGCCCTTCGGGACTTCAGGAGGATGCCGGCTCTATCGGGGCTAAAATAGACGAACATCTTTTGAAGACAAAAATAGCCATCACCTCACTCGCTTCGATTTCACCACTTGGAAACCAATCCAGCCAGGTATGGGACCACTATCTCAATCAAGATACGTTCATTTCTCAACAAATGATTGGAAACCAACTTCAATTTGCTGCGCGTTTATCTGCTCATGATCAATCCCTCATTTCTCAATTGCGTCAAAGTGATGCCAAATATAAATCACTAGATCCCACCGTGCTTTATGCACTATTGGTTTCGCGTCAAGCCCTACAACAAGCCGGTTGGAAAAAAGGCGATGATTTTGGGATCAATATTGGTTCCTCCCGGGGAGCAACCCATTTGTTTGAGGAATACCACAGTGAATTTATTACAACAGGCCGCACATCAACTTTGGCTTCGCCAACCACCACTTTAGGGAATATTTCAAGCTGGGTAGCGCATGATTTAAAAAACAACGGACCTACAATTTCGCACTCTATTACGTGTTCAACAGCATTGCACGCAATATTAAATGCGGTAGCATGGATGCAAGCCGGTATGGCAAATAAGTTTTTAGTTGGAGGCAGCGAAGCATCTTTAACCCCCTTTACGTTGGCTCAAATGAACGCTTTGAAAATTTATGCAACGCAACCCGATGCGTATCCATGTAGAGCCTTTGATCTTACCAAAAAGAAGAACAGTATGGTACTTGGGGAAGGTGCCGCAGTAGCTTGCCTCGAAATAGGAGAGCAGGAAAATGCCTTAGCCTATATTGAAGGAATCGGATATGCAACAGACGATATCCAGCACAATATCTCCATTTCAGATGAAGCAATTTGTTTTCAAAAATCGATGCAAATGGCTTTGAAGAATACCTCGCTAGATCAAGTTGATGCAATTGTAATGCATGCTCCAGGAACGCTTAAAGGCGATTCGTCAGAATACAAAGCCATTCAAAAAGTGTTTGGAGATTCAGTACCGTTGCTTACGACCAACAAGTGGAAAATAGGGCATACGTTTGGTGCATCTGGAATGCTTAATCTGGAATTGGCTGTTTTCATGATGCAACACAATCAGTTTATTCCAATCCCGTATTTGGAAAATAAACCGCAAACAAGTGATCTAAAAAAAGTAATGATTAATGCTGTCGGTTTTGGCGGTAATGCCGTGAGTATTTTACTGTCTAAATAAGATTTCAAAGGAGCAGAGTTGCAAATCATCTTGCTTCTTTAGTTTTTTCTAAGTTTCAAATTCTTTTACTTTCTCATATACTTTTTCGCTTTCCCAACCTTTTCGAAGCAAGTAATCACAAAATTTCTTTCTTTTTTTGAGGGTGTTTTTTTCGGTAATTGTTGCCCAATGTTTTTCGCAAACATCTTCAAATATCGAATGGTACTCTACTGCATCTATTTCATGGATCGATTTTGTAATTAAAAACGAGGAAATCTGTTTGGCTTTTAATTCAAGAATGATGCGTTTTTTTCCCCATTTTTTTTGATGTAGTTTGCTTTGAGTGTATATACTTGCAAATCGCTCTTCGTTCAAATAATTGTTGTCTAACAAATGAACAATTATTTGGTCTTTTTCATCCGGAGTAACCTGAAAACTATATAATTTTTCCTTTACTTCTGAATGGCATCTTTCCTGATACGCACAGTAGTATTCCATTTTTTGGATGACTTCTTTTAAGGATAAATCAGCGGTTGATTTCAAGTGAAATGTTTTTTCAAAAGTACTAAATAATGCATTATATCAACAGAACATTTTCATTAATCCCAACGGAATAAAAAAAACCTTAACCGGTTATGGTTAAGGTTTAGCAAGAGGGCAAACCAATGGTCTTATTTTTTACCTGATGCGGCTAGGTTTTTCTCAATAGTATGACTTGGACGAGTCCATTTTGGTTTTTCGCCAAGTGCCTGGAATTGAGAATCTGCTGCTTCTACCGTTTTGGGTTGCGATATTTTAGTGAATGGTTTTTGAGGTTGTAAACCCAATAATTCAAACATTTTCATGTCGTCTTCAACGTCTGGATTTGGGGTTGTAAGGAGTTTGTCTCCAGCAAAAATAGAGTTGGCCCCTGCAAAGAAACACATGGCCTGACCTTCGCGAGACATGTTGGTACGTCCTGCAGAAAGGCGAACTTGTGTTTCAGGCATTACGATTCGTGTCGTAGCTACCATGCGGATCATTTCCCAAATTTCGACGGGCTTTTCATCTTCCATAGGTGTGCCTTCAACCGCAACTAATGCATTGATTGGTACTGATTCGGGTTGTGGGCTCAAAGAAGCAAGTGCTACAAGCATACCTGCTCGGTCTTCAATGCTTTCTCCCATTCCAATAATACCACCGCTACATACAGTTACATTCGTTTTTCGTAC
>JBDLUO010000265.1:0-8215 GCA_039805285.1 Bacteroidota bacterium | reverse complement strand
ACGTCGTTGATCATGGTTTTTCCTTCGAAAATATAGGTGTGGTCATCAATTTTTTTGTTGATGCTTTCTTCGTCATCAAATTCGTCTTTGATGTCTCCGATGATCTCTTCTAAGATATCCTCTAATGTTATGATTCCGGATGTGCCTCCAAATTCATCTACAACAACTGCGAAGTGCGTTCTTTTGCTTCGAAAATCTTGCAATAGATCTTCTATCATTTTTTGTTCATGAACGAAAAAAGGTGGACGAATGAGCGACTGCCATTCAAAAGATGCTGTTTCTTGCAGATGAGGCAAAAGGTCCTTTATGTGAAGTACCCCAACAATATGGTCGAGATCCGACTTATAAACAGGAAGCCTGGAGTATTGAAGATCTTCAGATAGGCGAAGCAGCTCGATGAAAGACTTGGATGATTCGATTCCACTCACATCCAGCCTGGTTTTCATTACTTGTTTTACCGTCGTATCACTGAACTTTCGGATGCCTTTCAAGATTTCTTTTTCTTCCATGGTTGCCTCATGTTCTGGCAACAAATCGATGGCATCATCCAGTTCTGTTTGCTCAATGCCAGCTGATTTAGTAGAGAGTTTTCGTTCAATTTTATCGCTGTATTTCACAAATCTTATGCTCAATCTGTAAAACAGACTGTGAAAAATTTCTACTAGCAATGAGGTTGTGGCTGCGAACCAAACCTTATGATGGGTAGCCCAAACTTTTGGCAAAACTTCGGCAAAAAGAAGAATGAAAAAGCTTACAAAAACCACTTTAATCAGAAACAATACCAAAGGAGCATCTGCAAATTGATTGCCAATCCATTCGTTCATTAGCAGATTTAAAATAAGAATGACGCCAATATTCACCAAGCTATTGGTGATTAGCATGGAGGTTAACAACGTTTTTGGTTGTTCCATGAGGCGCACGATTCTTTTAAACGAAGGATTTTTTCTTTTTTTAAGGATGTTTACATCTTTGGAAGAAAGAGAAAAAAAAGCGACTTCGCTTCCGGCCATTAAGAAAGAAAGTAAAAAAAGAAAAGCCAGTAAAAAAAACAGAACCGTTGAGGCTACGGGAGATACCGTTAAAAAGAAAAGAGGAAAAGTTTCAAATGCCGAATGATAGTCCAAACCAAAATGATTTAGTGAAAAATATCCTGTCTTTTGGAGCAGGGGTTAATCAAAAAATGAATATGTAATTTTTGAAGGAATAAAGATAGTGGAAATTGAGAAAACTGCAACCAAATCAACTTGATACTTGTGTTTCGAGAAAGCGAATTATGGCTTTTGGAAAAGCAATTTCAGCCAGATCATTCCATTTTTTATAATGATGTGTTTCTGTTGTTATTTTTTGTTTTAAATGGATGATAATGAAGCGTAAATACAATTGTTGGTGTGTGAGTATGTGCTGGAAACCCTCGGATATGTGAACCACTTCGTAAGACGATCCGATGGATTTCTTCATGGCGTTATCTTGTAAAACCGCAGTTGGATTCATTTCTGTTGGAGACTCAAAAAGAATGAATTCGTTGAGGTTTTGCCAAATGTCTTTTTCGGTTCGTAAGCGGATGAGAACCTCATCTTCAAATTTTGCAACAACGTAAACCATCCACCTGATTTTTTTAGCCTTGGCGCTTATTTTGAATGGAAGTTCGGAAACACGGTTGGAGAGAAAAGCCTGGCATTTATTAGCCATTGGACATTCGGAGCAGAGGGCGCCTTTTGGTTTACAAACGGTTGCTCCAAAATCCATGATGGCTTGGTTATATTCGGCCGGATTTTCTTTATCAAGCAGAAACTGTGCTAAATCTTGAAAAATAGCTTTCCCTGACTGATTTTGATAGGGGGCATCTATTCCAAAGAAACGAGCCAGAACCCGAATGACATTTCCATCAAGCACAGCTTGGGGAATATCGAAAGCAAATGAAGAGATGGCAGCGGCAGTGTATGGTCCAACTCCTTTCAGTTCGAGCAGTGATTCATATGAGTTCGGGAATACACCATCGAGTGTGTTGTTTATGAAACGAGCGGTATAAATCAGGTTTTTACAACGGGAGTAATAGCCCAAACCTTCCCATAGTTTAAAAACATCGGAATCATTTGCCTTTGCAAGTGCATGAACATCTGGAAATTGGCTTATAAACGACTCGTAGTATGAACGTCCTTGTTCAACCCTGGTTTGTTGAAGTATAATTTCACTAAGCCATATTTTATAAGGATCTCGCACCTGTTTCCATGGCATTTCACGGTTGTTTTCGGTCCGGTTCCAATGCAAAAGCAGGTTAGAAAAATCCCCCTTATGTTTCAAATTGTCGATCATTTCGACGATTTTTTACAAACCTATTGATAATCACCCATTTAATTTTTGTTTTTAATTTTTTTTCCTTAACTTACTTTCCAAATTCTTTTTATATGAGAAAAGCAGACCTCATCAACAAAATTTCGGAAAAGACCGGGATTCCAAAAGTGGATGTTCTGGTTACCCTCGAAACGATGTTTAAGGAAGTAAAAAATTCTTTGGCAATGGGCGAAAACCTTTATATCAGAGGGTTTGGTAGCTTTATTATTAAAAAAAGAGCAGCAAAAATTGGTAGAAACATCAAGCGAAATACTTCAGTTGCTATTCCAGAACATTTTATACCTGCCTTCAAACCTTCAAAAGAATTTGTGCACGACGTAAAATCGTCTCCAAACATCAAAGAGGCTCCCGAGGTTAAGGAAGATAACGAGGATTAACCTAACTTTGCCCTCCTCCCCGAAATAAATCGGGAAAAAAACAGTGAATAAGAAAATAATTCTTTCCATCTCCGGCCTATTGGCCATTGTTCTGCTTTTTTGGCTCGGAAAAACAAGTGAGCCTAAAAAGGAGATTTCTATGTCTGATAAAAAATCAGATTTCAAATCCTTTGATATTCAACAGTTTATAAATTTAGAAACAGAAAAACTTCCAATATCTGCTCGAAATAGAAACAAATTGTTGCTTGATTCTTTGCAATCTGCGAGCGATGTTTCTAATCAAATCAGATTGAATTCTGCCCTTGCAGGGTTCTGGAAAGACTCTGTTCAACAAGCCGATATCTTTGCTTTTTATCTTTCTCAGGCATCAAAGTTGGATAATTCGGAAAAAAACCTCACCTTCGCTGCCCAAATCTTTCTAAGTGAGCTGCGTCACGAAAATGATGAAGCGAAGTTGGCCTGGAAATCTCAGATGGCAATTGATCTTTTTGAACAAGCCATCAAAATAAATCCAAACAACGACACATTAAGAATCGGCTTGGGAAGTTCTTATGTATTTGGGAAAGGAAGAAGTGGTGATCCGCAGCAAACCATGAAAGGAATTCAGGAATTGCTCGGAGTGGTTCGTAGAGACTCTACAAACTGGGATGCGCAGCTCGTACTCGGAATCGGTGGTTATATCTCCGGACAATACGATAAAGCGATTCTAAGGTTAAAGAAGGTCGCTGAAAATCAACCTCAAAACCTCGAAGCTGTTGCATTTCTTGCAGATGCTTATGCAGCAAGTGGTGATGCGGAATCTGCGATCGAGTGGTACGAAAAGAGCAAGAACATTGCTAACGACCCTGAATACACGAAAGAAGTAGACAATAGAATTAAACTGCTTAGGCAGCGTAAATAAATATATTTTTTAACAAAAAAGACTTGGTTATGCCTTGTGGTAAGAAAAGAAAACGTCATAAAATCGCTACTCATAAGCGTAAGAAACGTTTAAGAAAGAATCGTCACAAGAAGAAATAATCCATGCCTGGGTTGTGCATGGCCTCTCCTATAACTAGGAGTGTGGTGATGTATGATATGCTGTGTAGTAGGTATTTTCTCCATGTTTCAATTGGGTTTAATATGTCCCGCCATGCTGTAATACAGCATATTACCTCTGTGCATAAGAGTCTGATAAAAAGATTCAGTTGACCAAAGAGTTAATCATCAACGTCATTCCGCAAGGAGTGGAGATTGCGTTGCTCGAGGAAAAAAGACTGGTTGAACTCCACAACGAAAAAACTGACGCCAGTTTTTCTGTGGGAGACTTATATCTGGGAAAAGTTAAAAAACTCATTCCAGGTCTCAACGCTGTTTTTATTGACATAGGTTATGAGAAAGATGCCTTTCTTCATTACACCGACCTAAGTCCATTTTTTCGCTCAATCCTCAAGTTTACAAATATTTCCATCAACCAGAAAAAAGGAGAACTCTCCGATTTCGGTAAATTTAAAGTTGAACCGGAAATTCTTAAAACCGGGAAAGTAAACGAAGTAATAACCGGGAAACCGAATGTTCTTGTTCAAATCCTTAAAGAACCGATCGCAGCAAAAGGGCCAAGACTTACTTGTGAAATCTCACTCCCCGGCAGGTTTGTTGTGGTAACCCCATTCAACGACGTAATTGCTGTTTCCAGAAAAATTCATTCTTCCGACGAAAGAAAAAGATTGCTTAAGATAATCGAGGCGTTCAAACCCAAGAACTTGGGTGTGATTGTGCGCACAGCCGCCGAAGGTAAATCCACTGCAGAGTTACATGAGGATTTACTCAGTCTCGAGAAAACCTGGAACAGCGTTCAGTCTAATTTATCTCAAGCTGTCCCTCCAACCCGAATTTTCAGTGAACAAGGAAAAACAAACAGCATTCTCAGAGATTTGCTGAATGCGGATTTCAATAAGATTGTTGTTAACGACAAAAATTTGTTTGCAGAAACCAAGAGTTATATACAACGTATCGCACCAGATAAAGTCGATATACTTTCTTATTACAACACGGCTCAGCCCATATTTGACACATATGGCATCACCAAACAGGTAAAAGCATCTTTTGGTAAGACGGTTAATTTACCAAGCGGAGCCTATCTAATCATTGAGCATACAGAAGCATTGCACGTTATTGACGTTAACAGCGGATATAAGAGTGTAAGCAATAATCAGGAGCAGAATGCATTAGAGACGAATCTCGAAGCAGCGGAGGAAATCGCAAGACAATTAAGACTACGTGATCTTGGTGGTATCATCGTCGTTGATTTCATCGATATGAAATTGATGGAAAACAAAAAGCAACTTGCAGATGCCATGGAAGAAATGATGCGTTTGGACAGGGCAAAACATTCGGTGCTTCCTATCTCAAAATTTGGGTTGATGCAAATCACCAGACAACGCATGAGGCCAGAAATGAACATCAATACAACCGAGGTTTGTCCGAGCTGCGAAGGAACAGGAACTGTATCATCTACTCTTATTTTGGAAGATGAAATATTCAAAAACCTAAACTACCTGATAACACAAGGTCATAAAGGTTTGAAAATTGTAGTGCATCCCATCATTCATACCTTCCTAACCTGCGGCTTTCCTTCCAAAAGACTAAAATGGAGTTGGAAATACAAGCAGAACATAAAAGTAATACCCGATAGTACCTACCATCTAACGCAGTTTACCTTTTTTGACCAACAAGAGGAAGCCATTAAAATTTAACTTTTTCTAGAGTTACTTCAATACTTCATCTAGCATAAAGAAATAAAAAAGCGTCGATTTTGTGTCGACGCTTTTTTTATTCATTGGAGTGAAAATTAATGATGATGTTGCATTGCATTAAGTTCATCAGCGGTTACTATTTTCTCCATCGTACTGATTTTGGTTTCTACGAAATGGAATAGTTTTTCAGTAACCAGTCTGCGGTAAGTAGATTCTACTTGTTTTTCATCTTTCATCATTCGATCAAGATAACTATCAAGCCAATCCATATTGTTTTCACCTAAACTCATTTGGCCGAAGTAGTTCATCACTTCTGCTTTCATGTGGTTGCGAAGTTCTTCTTGTTCTACATCCAGTTTGTTATCTATGATGATTTTATCGCTGATCAAAGTCCATTTTAATTGATTTTTGAAAACAGGATATTCCCTTTCAGCTTCTTCAGCGGTTTTTTGTTTTTCTGTTCCGTTCATCAACCATCGTTTCAAGAATGCTTCCGGAAAATCCATATTCACACCGTCTAAAAGCATGTGGTAGATCTGATCGTGAATTTGGTTTCTGCTTTGTGCTTCCCAGTATTTTTCAATATCCAGTTTCAATGCATCTTTGAATTCTGTTTCATTCGCGAAAGTTTTTCCTGGATAAACTTCTTGGAAGAAATCTTCTGTCAGTTCTCTTTTTTCAACCAATCCGATCTTTCCCAATTCTAGTGCGAAATGTTTCTTTGCTGCATCTGCATCATTTTGATCGAGACCTAAGTCTTGCATCATCATACCTAACTTATCGGCATCAAATGATTGATCTAATTGAAACACGATGGTTTCTCCTAGTTTTTTTCCTTTCAATTTGGTTTGCAGGGCAGAAGAAAAATACTTTAACAGTACAGAATTTTCTTTTTTTATTCCTCCCTCGATTGGCGTTCCGTTTGCGTCTGATTCGGTGAAAATTACGTTTAACACGTTTTCATCTTGATCAACCACTTCTGGCTCCGTCATTTTTCCTCCCTTGATTTGCATGCGATTCAATTCTTCTTCAAGCATTTCTGGAGTAACAGCAACCTTATGGAAAGTCAATGTTTGAGTCCCGAAATCAGGCAATTCAAATGGGGCTTTCAATCCGATTTCAAATTTAAATTCGTAGTCGCTCGGGTTCTTGTGATCTAAGGTTGGAATCTGATTATCTGCAGGCAAAGGTTGTGCAAAGATGTCTGGCCTTTCTTGTTGTAAATATTCAAATAATTTTTTCTCTGCGGTTTTGATGACTTCGTCGTGAAAAATGGATCCGCCATACATTTTCTGAACCATACCAACAGGAACCATGCCTTTTCTGAAACCTGGAATGTTGGCTGTTTTGCTGAAGTCTTTTACTTTTTTCTGATACGTATTCAGGTAATCTTCTTTCGTAACTTTTACGGTGAGTGTATCGGTAAGTAGACCGGTATTCTCTCTTACAACATTAGACATGTAAAACTGTTTAGTTTATGAATAAAACAACTCCGGATTCTGTTTTGCAGAATCCGGAGTCTGAAAGTGCGGATGATAGGGGTCGAACCTACATGCCTCGCGGCGCCAGATCCTAAGTCTGGTGCGTCTGCCAATTTCGCCACATCCGCTCAATTCGTCCAGTGACGGGGGGCAAAATTATATCTTTTTTTGGGAATATCGACAAGAATTTTCAAACTATTTTCTACCATCAACATACTATACACCCCTAAAAATGGGTTATATTCGTAAATATGCCCTATTCTGATACTATAATACCCGTTTATACCCTCAATGAAGAGGAAGAAAAAAAGGAAATTTTGCGACAATACCGCGCTCTTTTGCGTGTTTTGAAGCAGAAAATGAAGCCAGGAGATAAGATTCTACTCCGAAATGCATTCGAAATGGCGGTTGAGGCCCACAAGACCATGCGAAGAAAAAGTGGCGAGCCATATATCCTTCATCCGCTGGCTGTGGCAAAAATTTGTGTAGAGGAGATCGGACTTGGAATTCGAAGCAGCATTTGTGCCTTACTTCATGATACCGTAGAAGATACCGACATAAGTCTAGACGACATCAAAAGAGAGTTCGGAGAAGAAATCGCACGTATCGTGGACGGACTCACCAAAATTGCGAATGTAATAGATACAAACTCTTCGCAACAAGCAGAGAATTTCAAAAAAATTCTGCTTACCCTCACGGATGATCCAAGGGTTATTCTTATAAAACTTGCAGATCGACTGCACAACATGAGAACTTTGGATAGTTTAAAAAGGGAGAAACAATTAAAAATCGCCTCCGAAACAGTTTATGTATACGCTCCTCTTGCACATAGAATGGGGTTATATAACATAAAGACGGAACTAGAAGATCTTTCCATGAAATACATGGAATCGGATACATATAAATTTATAGCAAAAAAATTACAGGACACAAAGCGGGAAAGAACCAGATATATCAATGATTTCATCAAACCCCTGAAAGACAAACTGCAAGCCAACGACTTGGATTTTGAAATTTATGGAAGACCGAAAAGCATTCACTCCATTTGGACTAAAATAAAAAATAAAGGCGTTTCATTCGAAGAGGTTTACGACCTGTTTGCCATTCGGATCATCATGAACTCTGCGCCTGAAAAAGAGAAAGAGGATTGCTGGAAAGTGTATAGCATCATAACCGATGAATACAATCCTTCACCCGAAAGATTGAGAGATTGGTTAAGTAATCCAAAAAGCAATGGATATGAGGCATTGCACACAACGGTTATGGGGCC
>JBDLUO010000264.1:0-14718 GCA_039805285.1 Bacteroidota bacterium | reverse complement strand
AAGGTACCATATGTTTCATAAATACAACCTCACTCCGCAACAACTTTCTTTCATTGCAGCTTTGCTTTTATCTGTACCCGTTGCTCTTGGAGTCTTATACTTTGCTACCATTTGGTGGACGCCATTCATCATATTTTTATTGATGATGATATTTAGTTACACACTGATTTCTCTGATTTTGAATCAATTCTTATACCGACAAATCAGGTTGATTTATAAAATGATCTCTCAAACCAAAGCCACAAAAAGAGAAGAGTTTTACAACAAAAACATTCTTCCGACAAAAAGCATAGATGAAGTAAGAAAAGATGTTAAGGTTTGGGCAGATCAGCGAAAAAAAGAAATGGAAATCCTTCAGCAAAACGAAGCCTTCCGAAAAGAGTTTCTTCAAAACCTGAGTCATGAATTGAAAACACCCATTTTTGCAATTCAGGGATATGTTGATACACTATTGGAAGGTGCCTTGGAAAACAAAGAAATTAGCTTGCGATTTTTGAGTAATACAGAAAAAAACATTGAGCGACTTGTGAATCTGGTTAGTGATTTAGATGAAATTTCCAGATTGGAAAGCGGGGAATTAAAACTACATAACAGTTCTTTTGTCATACAAGATTTGACCCTCGAAATATTTGATGCTTTGTTTTTGAAAGCTGGAGAAAAAAGCATTGAAATGAAAATCAAAAAAGGATGTGAAGCGCCATTATCTGTTTCTGCCGATAAGGAAAAAATCAGGCAAGTATTGGTCAATTTGGTGGAGAACGGCATTAAATATGGCAAACAAAATGGAACGGTTGAAGTTGGTTTCTATGTTACAGATGAAAAGAATGTTTTGATCGAAATTACGGATGATGGCTATGGAATCGCTGAAGAACACAGACTTAGAATTTTCGAAAGATTTTATAGGACAGATGCCGCAAGAACCAGAAAAATTGGAGGTTCCGGACTCGGCTTATCCATTTGCAAACACATCATCGAAGCACACAAACAAGAGATCCGTGTAAGAAGCACAATTGATATTGGCACCACATTCGGATTCGAACTTCCTCGCTCTAAATAAGCCAACAAATAAAAATTACCTGCAAAAATCTGCGTTGGATTTTTATTTCCAAACTATTATTTTTTGACTGATTTATAAAACCCATAAAAAAAAATAGGCTCCCTTTTTAGGCAGCCTATTTTCAATCTTTATAGAAATATTTATTGTTCTTTGTTGAGTGTGAACACTACCCTTCTGTTTTTCTGACGTCCGATTTCAGTCGCATTAGTGTCTATCGGATTTTGTTCTCCTTTTCCGCTTGCCTTGATTCTGGAAGAATCTACCGATTTAGACATTAGATATTCTTTTGCTTTTTCGGCACGTGAAACTGACAATTTCATATTATCTTCTTCAGATCCGATGTCATCTGTAAAAGCGGAGATGTCTATCGTAAGTTTTGGATATGCCTTCATCATTACAGAAATCTTATCCAGTTCTCTCATGGCTTCTGGACGAAGTTCTGCTTTTGCGAAATCGAATAAAATGTTGTTTATGGAAACCGTATCTCCTTTTACCAATCTTTCCATTTGCTCGATAGAGCCAGAATCCTTAATGGTAGGCGGCAGTACAAGGTTACCCTCATCATCTTGGAAAGCAAGTGTACTGTCAACAAATTTCAAGGTGCTGTCCAGTAAAGCAGGATCCAATTTTTCTTTAAGGATAAAGTTTTTAGTGAATGATTTAGACTGACCGTTTAACGTAAAATCGAGTGTGTCTGAAGATGTGTTGAATTTTTCTGCAGTACTTTTAATCACATATTTTTTACCATACTCAATGTTCTTAGAGAATGTGCCATCATTGTTGACTAACGTTGATGTAGAATCTTCTAAACCCAGAGGATGAATGGTAACAACCGCATTATGAAGTGTATCGTTGTTTTTCGAAGCAACTACTGCCACATTAAGCTTAACATAAGGAATGGCTTGTTGCCAAGGCTCCAATGTTACTTTATACAAATCAGATTTCCCAGATGCATTGCTTGCAGAAGAGAAGTACGCATTTTTTCCATTGGCTTCAACTGCAAAATAACCGTCCCAAGATGCACTGTTTATTTTATCACCTAAATTAACAGGTTCGCTCCAACTTGCCCAAGTATCATCAGTTCTGCGGGTCATCCAAATATCGTAATCACCAGAGCCACCCGGACGATTGCTTGAGAAATAAAGTGTTTTATTGTCTGCAGCGAGAAACGGGGCTATTTCGTCGTAATCGTCTGAGTTTACCACATTATCCAATTTTATAGGTCTACTCCAACTTCCATTTTCCGATCGTTTACTGATGTAGATGTCGTTGATTGGATTGTTTTTTTCTTCTGAGAAATAAAGCAACATTACATTTCCGTCTATGTTCATAGATAAGCCGGTGAACTGATCCATGGCAAGTTGAGTATAGCCATCCATCACGAGCTTTACTGGTGAAGACCATCCATTGCTGGTTTTGGCGCAGTAAGAAAATCCTTTACCAACATTGCTTCCGTCGTAGGCTCCGCGAATAAGTATGCTGTCTCCGTCTGCTGAAATCCAGAACACACTGTTGTTTTTCAATTCATTTATGGGTGAGGGGCAAGGAGTGGCTTGCTTCCAATTTCCATTTTCATCTTTTTCAGAAAACCAAACATCTTGGGCTTTCTTATCGTTCTTAAAATTGAGGTTTGTTGGATTTCCTTCCACAACAAAATACAATTTAGAACCATCTGCAGAAACAGTGGGTCTGATCTCGGCAAAAGCCGCATTTATCATTGGGCCCAGATTTTCTGGTTTGCTCTGTGCAACAAGAGAAGAGCAAAATGTGACACCCATTAAAGCAAAGGCTAACTTTCTTATCATTTTGATTTGTAACTTACTTGATTATAAAAAATAGGGTGTAATTTCTTACCAAAAATTGAGTTTCTGATAAAACTTAGTAGCTGGTTTTGTTTGACGACCTGGAGTAACAATCAAAGCTAGTTCTGCTCTTTTTGCATTATATGCAGGGAATCTTCTCGAACTGATTGGTAATTCATATGAACCTCTGAAATTTACATTCTTTCCAAATCCTACGTTTACGTATGGCATCATGGTTCTAAAAGATCTTGTATAAAAACCAAAGTTTGCATTGATTGAACTCTTGGGATTAACCTTAAAGAATTCCAATCCAGCCCACAATGCAGTAATTTCTAGACTATCATCAAAACTTGTACTTCTGTAGTAAAGTCCTTCTTGCCAAAATAAATTTCTTTGAACAATACCCCAGTTGCTGTTGAGTTTCAAGCGCAACAAAGAGTTCGCAGTTGCACGAACGCGTACACCTGGTTTATCTGGGTCATTTGGGTTATAAAGATCATTGTACGGTTGAAAAATATGATGAAACGCACCTCCGATTTCAAACATAACAGCTTCTGTAACTCTTCCATAGTAACCTCCTACAGAATAATCCATATAATTTCCTTTGGCTACTTTTGGATCGTTTGGATTATTGTTGCTTCCATATCTGTAAGGATATCTAAAACCGCCACCAGAAATTTCTTTAGAGTAATGACGACCTTTATTTTCATCGATGGCACCTTGAGCGTTTGTTACCTGCAAACCAAAGCCATAAATTCTATTGTTTTTGTTGTAAAAATGACGAGAAACTGACAACGAATAGAATTTACCACTTATTGGAGAAGTGGAATGGTTATAAGAATAATAATTCACTCCTAATCCCCAATATCCTTGGGTCTTTTTTCCTGAAGTGATTTTATCTTTTCCAACCGAACTTTTATTGTTGGATTCTGATTCGTTTGCAATGCCGGTTTGTTCATCTCCACTGCTTCTATACTTTCCCAGTTTGATATCGAAACTAAGATTTTGGTGAACCATGTCAACTTCTTGGATGGTTTGAGTAGATAAATCTTTACCATTGGCTGATTGCCAGCTTGTTAGTGCAGAAATACGAAATTTCCCATCGAATCTACCGGTTAATGATGGATTAAATTGCATTGGCGCAGACCAAGGTTGAGAGAATCGTGCATTTTGAGCACTCACCTGAAGGGTAAGCACAACAAGAGTGATGATAAAAAGATACTTAAGTTTCATGGTTTGGGTTTTGTCTTCCTTTTAATTTTGAATGGTGTATTTATTGAATGTGCTTTTCCCTTTTGGGTAGCTTATGATTGTCTGATTTCCGCTTACGGTTTGAAACTCGGGCAGCAGTTCCTTGATAACCTCACGGTAAAGTTCTGGTTTATGATGGCCATTGAGTTCGCTTAGCTTTTCTATGATTCTTTGAGCAGTAATAAACTCCACTTTATTCTCTGCACTGATCATGATTTTTTCGTGGTGTGTATCTTTCATTTTCTCATCCTTGGTAAACACTTCTTCGTAGAGTTTTTCACCCGGACGTTGTCCGATGAACTGAATTTTTATGTCTATATCGGGTATAAATCCAGCCAATCGAATCATGTTTCTGGCAAGATCAACAATTTTTACAGGTTCTCCCATATCGAATACAAAAACTTCGCCGCCTTCTGCCATAACCGATGCTTCTAAAACAAGTTGGCAGGCTTCTGCGATTGTCATAAAATAACGAATCATTTCGGGATGCGTTACAGTAACTGGGCCGCCGGAAGAGATTTGTTTTTTGAAGAGGGGAACTACGGAGCCGTTGGATCCCAATACATTTCCAAAACGTGTAGCAACAAAACAAGTTTTATTTTCTGAGGATGCATAGGCCTGAACAATGATTTCGGCCAATCGCTTAGATGCACCCATCACACTGGTTGGATTCACGGCTTTGTCGGAAGAGATAAATACAAACTTCTCAACTTCGTAGTGAACAGCCAGTTTTACCAATGAGAGGGTTCCAAAAACGTTTGTGTGGATGGCTTCCCAAGGATGCTGTTCCATCAACGGTACATGCTTATAGGCTGCGGCATGATACAGAAAATCTGGACGATACGCATCAAAAACCTTGTCCATCATTTCCTCGTTACGAATGTCTGTGAGCACAAAATTATATTTTACATCCGGATGCTTCCTTTTTAACTCCTGTTCGAGATCGTAGAGTGCACTTTCAGAAAAATCGACACAAACGATGAGGGTAGCGTGATGTTCAGATAATTTTCGAACGATTTCGCTGCCTATGGAACCAGCGGCTCCTGTTACCATAAGGGTCTTATTCTTTAACTCTGTAGCAACATGTTCGTCGTAGAGCTCAATGGGCTTGCGATTCATCAAATCGTTAATTTCTATTGAAGCCAATTGCTCAACTTTAAACTGAGTATTCAACAGGGTTTGTACGGATGATATTTCCTTCATTCTGAGATTGAATGGAAGAATGTCTTCTAGGAATTTGGCTTTGCGTTCAGGTGTAATTGAGTTATTTGCAATGATAACATCAGTAACCCCAAACTTGATGATGGTATCCTTCAATTGTACTGAAGCATCCATCACTTTAATACCACCGATGAATCGTCCAATTTTTTTATTGTCATCATCCAAAAATGCAACAACGGTATATTCATCGCGGTACTGTGTAACTACACTTTTCTTCAAGAAAACACCCAATTCGCCAGCTCCGTAAATCATTAGCTTTTTCGCATTGGTTTTTTTTGCAGTCTTGTTGTAATGGAAATACAGATAACTGATGATGAATCTGCTTCCAATAATGTAAATCGAGGTTATGAAAAAACTGATGATAAATACTTCTGGCTTCAGTTGATGCTTGGCTGAGAATAACACACCTGAACCTATGCTAAAAGCGTGTATGAGAAGCAAAATAAATATAAGGTTCAGATAGTCTTTACTGTTAAAAAATCGAATCACCTTCTTGTTTATACCAAAGGCAATCCATCCAAAAATACCAGCTAGAACATGTATCAGAGAACGATAAAAGATAGTATATACTGGAAAATCAGTGATGGATAAAATTCTGTAAGTAGCAAATAACGCAGATAAAAGGCCAAACAGAATTAGCACCTGATCGCCGATTAAGACGAACTGAGAAGGTCTGATTAACGCTTTATTTTTATTTCTCATGTATTTGTTCAATCCGTTTTTAGCTGTTTGAGGACTTGTTTAATTTCCTCTATCACCATAACTAACGTTTCTTCATTCATATTAGACCCACTCGGCAAGCATATTCCATGCTCGAAAAGTTTGTCTGAAACCCCATTAAGATACATTTGACAATCCGCAAACACGGGTTGCTGATGTAGGGGTTTCCATAAGGGCCTAGTTTCTATGTTCTTTTTTTCAAGGGCTTGTCTGATGATCTCTACAGATCCAGACTTGTACACTCGCTCATCCAACACCATGGTGGTTAACCATCTGTTTGAAAAGAAACCTACAGGTTCATCCGGAAAGGAAATACCTGATATTGTACCCAAATTATTTTTATACTTTTCAAAATGACTTCTCCTTGCTTCAATTCTTTGAGGCAGCACCTCCATTTGACCTCTTCCGATTCCTGCACAAATGTTACTCATTCTGTAATTGTAACCAATCTGGTGATGCAAGTAATAAGGCGCTGGTTCTTTGGCTTGAGCAGATACGTGACGTGCAAATTGCAATGTCTCGCTGTTGTTGCTAACCAAGGCTCCTCCCCCGCTGGTAGTGATGATTTTATTCCCGTTAAAACTGAGAATAGAAACTTCTCCCATACTTCCACAAGCCGTGTTGTTATATCTGCTACCCAAAGCTTCGGCCGCATCTTCAATTACAGAAACACCGAAATCATTCGCAATGCTTAAAATTTCGTCCATCTTAGCTGGCATCCCGTAAAGGTGAACCACGATAATGGCTTTTACTTTCTTTCCTTTTTCTTTTTGATCCGTCAGTGCTTTTTTAAGAAGCAATGGATCCATATTCCAGGTTTCCTCCTCACTGTCAACGAAAACCGGCTCGGCCCCGCAGTAGGAAATCGGAAAAGCCGATGCTGCAAAAGTGAAACTTTGGCAAATGACTACATCGTTTTTGGCGACACCCAATGATAAAAGGGCAAGGTGTAAAGCCGCTGTTCCAGAACTAAGTGAAACTGCACCTTTCACCCCAACATAATCTGAGAGCTGCTTTTCAAATATATCCACATTCGGACCAAGCGGTGCTACCCAATTTGTTTGAAAAGCCTCTTCAACATAAAATTTTTCCTTCTCCCCCATGTGTGGCGAAGACAACCAGATTCTTGACACGCTTTGCCTTTTATTTTTTTAATAATATGTTGAACATTCTCTACGACTTAAAAAATCGCCAAAATGATGTTAAAGATAGGTTTTTATTAGACGTAATTGAAGGATTGTTAGGAATAATTAATAATAAGTTAAGGTAGCAGCAGGGGTTTTAGAAGATGGAATGAGATTTTGCCTAAACTCAAATTCTGATGGTCAATCTATCTTACTTATTGCTCACCACGAAAGGGCTCCATCGTTGCATTGCCTTGTTGACTTATACCCTCTGAACGGAAAATCTTCCCAATGGTTTTGAAGATTATATTGAAATCCAGTAGAAATTTTTGGTTTTTCACATACCAAACATCAAGTTCGAACTTTTTTGTCCAAGAAATTGCGTTTCGACCATTCACTTGAGCCCAGCCCGTGATACCTGGCTTTACAAGATGTCTTTTGCGCTGTTCTGTGCTGTATAATGGCAAATAGTCTGGTAATAATGGGCGTGGACCAACCAAACTCATGTCGCCATTAATAACATTAATCAATTGAGGTATTTCATCCAACGATGATTTTCTCAGCCATTTTCCAAAAGGGGTTAATCGAATCGCATCGGACAGAAGTTCTCCATTTTCATTTCTCGCATCTGTCATGGTCTTAAACTTGATCAGATTGAAAATGCAATCGTTTTTACCCACTCGCTTTTGCACGAAAAAAAAGGAATGATGGCCGGTTAATTTAAGCAATACGATAATCAGCATCATAACCGGAAGAAACAGCATCAATGCAACAGAAGCCGCAATAATATCGGATGGCGCTTTTATAAATGTTGAATAAAATGAGTTTTTCAAATGCAATGTATTTAACGGTTGATTTTTGCCCTATATTCCTCCAAAAGCAAATTCCATAACTTTTTTTGATCGTAGTATTGGGTTACTTTTTCTCTGATTTTTTCTGCCATTTCGGATTTTTTTTCAGGGTCATTTCTTGTGATCAACATGGCTTTGGTGAGGGATTCGGCAGATTTAACTTTTACTAAAATACCATTTATCCCATCATCTACAATTTCATTACAACCATTAATATCCGACAATATCAACATACAATCTAAAGCAGCGGCTTGAAGGGGAACATTTGGAAATCCTTCTCTGTAACTCGGAAAGACAAGTACATCAGATGCCAACAAAAAGGGTCTGACATCTTGCTGATAATCCCACCATACAATTCCTTGATGATTTTGGATCATCTCTATGTCTTTTTCATCGAGCGGATCGAGTTCGTTTTCCATATTACCCACCAGCCACAACTGGTCGTTTGGAAAACGAGCATGGATTTCTTTGAATGCAGTTAGCAATTCTGAGATTCCTTTATCTTTAACCACCCTTCCAACAAAAATCCAAATCCATCCTTCTTCTTTCCATTGGGATTTTATTTTCAATTCTTGCGCCTGCTGAATTAATGCCTGGCTTTTCGAAAAAAAATCCAAGTCAATTCCATTGCTAGATCCATGGCCCAATACCTTCATTTTGTTTTTTGCAATACCGAGTTGCTTCATGAATTCCATTTGTTTTTTTGAATTCGGAAATATGGTATGTGCGGGATAAGCTGTTATTTTTTCTATTTGTATGAGTAGCTTTCTTAGCATTCCTTTCGACTCCATCCATGGAAGTCCGGCGATGGTATGAAAACGAACGGGGACTCTGGCGAAGAATGCAGCCCACATGCCAATAAGTCCGGCTTTCGGAGTATGGGTGTGAACAATATCGGGCTTGATTTTTATAAGCAGCCAAGTGAGTTTGACCAATGAAATTAAATCTTGTATCGGTGTTATTTTTCGTGTAAGCGTAACCGATAGGTGTTCACATTCTTCTTGTAAAACCAATGATGCTGTTTCAGGACCTTTACTACTCACCATCAAAACATCAAAGCCTTTGGATTTCATAAACCGCATCTGCCCTCTGAGTAAAACTTTAAGCGAGATAGGTACTGTGGTTATTCGAACCAATTTGGGTGATTCTTTTTTTTTGCTACTCATGAATGGCGAATTAACTTTTCTGTTGTTTCACTCATAGTTAAGCTTTCAAATCCATATTCGGTTTTCAGTTTCTTGAAATGCTCCAATATGGTACGTATTTCTAATAAACATTCTTCTGGATGATATCCGAGGTTATGTGGATGCCACCATATATGATAGTATCCTCCGGATTGGGCTGCTGCTGTCATTTCGCTTAAGATTCGCTTCATCTTTAGCTTGTTCAACAAAGGAAACCTTGGTTTCCATGGACGATACAATCTTGTAGCAGGCAATTGAACAGGGAGCTCTCCGGTTTCAATATCATTCAGAAAAACCATTTTATAAGGTTGGAATTTCAAATAAGCATCCCCCGTTCTGAATAGTCTTTTCAATAAACTTGAATCTGCAGAAGATGTCCAATACCAAATATCCGGATTAGACCGAACAGAAGTAATGCCCATCTCTTTGCAAATAGATAGATATTCTTTGTTGAATTGATTTCTTGGAAAAACCAATGATTTTATCTCAATGCCAAATTGTTTTGCCATTTTACAAGCCGCAATTAGATCTTCTCGAAATTGTTCGGCGGTTTGTCCTTTTTCTAAACAGAAATAATGGGCATAGGTATGGGTTCCAATTTCTTGAAATGGTGTTTCTTTAATTCGTTGAACCAATTGTGGTGCAAAATGAAAAGGATCTTCTTCCGAAAAAAATCCATGTTTATCAACCCATTTGTAGGCGGAAACTTCTTCATTTATAAACCCTGGTATTTTCGCAGGTACGTTTTGTTTCCATTCATCCACATTCTTGTTAAACAGCATCCCAACCGAAGCCCATGTAACATGTATTTCGAATGTTTCAAAAAGAGAAAGCATTTTGGGAATGGCTCCTCTTGTGTTTTTAAAGTATTGCTGATTCTTTTCGTTGAGTTCTTTCATGTGCTCAAAACAACCCCAATGAAGCTCAAAATCTAACGATATGGAGAAGGTGCCGGGGCTTTTCATGTTTTGAATTTGATTGCTACTGCTGTGCATTTCGTTTGAATGTTAAAGGAATCGAAATTGCTTTGCAATATAAAATAAAAAAGAATGGCATCAATTGCGCCTTTTGTCTAAGTGCAATTCCCAAATTTCCCGTTACTTGGGAGAGAATGAAGGATCCGAGTAAAAAAACAAAAAGAAGGATCCGAAACAATCCATTCCAACCCGACCAACTTTTAACAGCGCCTTTGATTATCGCACCAGCCATAAATAAACAAACCAGATTTTCAAAGGATGATAATATCCCCAATACACCTAATCCGTCAAAAAACAAGGGTCTAAACCAAAAGGTAAACATCTTAAAAAAAAAGTTGTAGTTGTTGATGTCGATGCCTGATGAGGCTTTGGTTAATTCTAACGTTCTGTGAGAAAGGGAAGATGAGCTGGTAATATCCAAAGAATCGGTATCTGTAAATTTCAACACATCTCCACTCACATAAACAAACAGCACTGTTGCTATGATGATCAGCGACCACTTAATGTACCCTTTCAGTCCACCATTTGTCAATAACAATCCAAGCATGGATGCAATAACAATGGCAAGGAGAATATGTGGACGAATCATGTAAATGAGAAACGCTCCAATTATGGTTATTAAAAAACGTCTGTTAATCCTGCTAAGTCCGAATGCAAATAGGCCAATCCCGAAAGTAATAGCACTTCCCTTGCCCAGCGATGAAGTCCAGAAATGAACATTGGGTAAAAGAAATACGAGTTCGAGAGGAGATAGATTATTCCAGGTTGGCGGAAGTTGGATGTTTTCGACGGCAGTCAAATAAAAAGCCACAATAGCCAAGTATCCGAAAAAGGAAAAGACGAGCATTACCGCGTAATACGACAAACCCAAAATTTGTACAAACGGATAAGCTAAAAATCCAATGAACTTTGTTCCGGATGTAAAAAACACCATTGCATCTTCGGCATAATACGCTTTGTTATAATAACTCACCGAATCGCTTCGAGAGGAAGCACTGTACAACATATAAGCAATCGTAAGCAAGAAGTGTACACTAAATAGCAACCACAAATAAGATTCCGAACGCGCAGGAAAATTACTCACAAAAAGCTTGACCAAATATGCATTGATCAACAAAATAAGAAATATGACAATTACTATATCCATGTTAAAATAATTCCATTGTCCCCAATGAAGGCGACCAACTTTCGAATTGTTTAAATGAAGTTAACGAATCATCAGAAAGCGTTCTGAGCGTAGTAAGTGGACCCATATTATAGGGTCCGAATAAGCCAATAGGGTTTTTCTTTTCATCATTCATCCCCACCATACCTGAGCAAGTAACTATCGCAGGTCTGATTTTTCTTACAATGTTTTTTTTCGCTTTTATGGCATCCAAAAGGTATTGAGGTTGTTCTATCCACAAATCACAAATCCGCAACTCCGTGAACCTAAATGTTTTTTTCATCCTGAATATGATGCCGAATTTTCCTGGCTCTACCACTGCGCCATATTGGGCAACAGGACATTCTGCATATCGCCAAACAAGGTACTCCTTGGTTAAAGGTGTACTATATACGCCATCAACATGGTTGATGTGCCAATTTGAATTCAGCTTGTTTAATGCTTTTTCAATATCAAATTGTTGTAGCCATTTCTCTTGTTTTCCCTTATCAAAAAAGGAAGGAAAAATCGAACCTAAACCAATGTAAAGCGGCATTTTACCGATCGAAAACCACCCCATTTTTAAATAGCCTTTCAAACTGATAGGGTTAGGGGTATTGAATACCATCGCGTAATTTTCAGCTTTACATTCTTCAACCGCTTTCATGGTTAGTTTGCTGAAAATTCCTTTGCCCTGATATTCCGGCAGAGTTGATGTATCTACAGCACGAACCGCGTTTACTTGTCCACCATCATTCTGATAAACCCATTTCATAAATACCCGAACGCCAACAATTCGTCCTTTGTCTTTAGCTAAAATTATTTTGGATTGACCAAATGGATTTTTAAGATGTTTCCATTCGAAGTATGCAACAGATTTAGGCAACAAGCCTTCTCCCAAACTTGATTTGAGCACCTGAACCATTTCCTGCGTGTCTGATATCGTTGCATTTTCAATTTGCATTATTGCGAATTACCTGTTGATATAATTGCTCCGTTTCATGAACCATTTTTCCTAGACTAAAAGATTCCTGGGCTCTCTCTCTTGCCTTCTCTCCCATTTTTTTTCTGAGTTGGGAATCATTGACAAGCGAGCGTGTTACATTCGAAAGAGACTTCCAATCTTCTACAGAAACCGTAAATCCATCTACTCCATTTCGAATGACCTGCTTTATGCCTCCAGCGTCTGTACTAACGATTGCGCAGCCCATACTCATGGCTTCGAGTAAAGCGATAGGTAAACCTTCAAAAGAGGAAGTCATCATAAATATATCTGTCGCAGATAGCCAAGGTTTAACTTGTGTTTGGAGTCCGGGCATAAATATGATTCCCTCCATTTTATGAAACTTGAGTTGTTCCAAGATTTCATTTTTCAAAATGCCATCGCCTATGATACAACCTCTCACATTTGGATTTTCGGAATGAATCTGAGCAAAAACTTCAATCCATTCCTTTAGTCTTTTTTGAAACCTAAACACGGCGATAACAGAAATCAGAATGTGTTTTTCTTCTAAGCCAAGTTGCTCCCTTATTTGTTTTCTTGGTTCGGGTTGGTGAATGAAAGTTGACGTATTCACTCCGTTCAGAATCGTATGAACCGGAACTTTAGGATGAATGGCTTTCTGTATGGATGATGAAACATCGTCGGACACCGCTATTGCAGCCGTTTGGGAATTGAAAGTGATTCGATTCAGTGTTTTTGTAATCCAATGATATCTTTCCTGTATGTTATGTTCTGTATACAACACAGGTATTTTGGTTTGGAAATGAATGAGTCTTCCTAAAAATCCAGCCCATGGCAGATGACAATGCACAATCTGAATGTCATACTGTTTGATATAGCGAATGACTTCGCCCGATTTCATCATGATGGCTATGTTATTTCGAGCAGACATGAGGGTGACTTTTCCTCCATTTTGTTCGATGCCTGCAACCATCTGATTTTTCCAAGGCAAAAAGTATATGAAATGAAATTCAAAATCATTTGAATTATGCTCAGGCAAAATCTCCTGCAACAACATTTCTGCACCTCCTCTACCGAGAGATTTTATGATATGCAGCACTTTGATTTTGGCCATTTATTTTGAGTTGTGTGCCGATTAAATTTGGGTAATAGAATACCAATGGTAAAATTTTCTTACGCCTTCTTCAAAACTCGTTTTAGGATGATAATTCAACAATCTACGCGCCTTTTCTATAGATGCAAAGGTTTGAGGAACGTCACCCGGTTGTTCTGGTTTTTGATCGATAATCGCTTTTTTATCTAGAACCGTTTCTATGGTTAACAACATCTCTTCCAACGACACCGTTTGGTGATTTCCTAAATTGATGATTTCGTACAGAGAATCTTTGTAATGCAAGGCAGCAATAACACCTTCTACAATATCGCCTACATAGGTATAATCCCTCCTGGTTTTTCCATCTCCAAAAAAGGGAATGGGATCTTGATTCAGAATTTTTTTAGTAAATGCATGTATGGCGAGGTCTGGCCTTTGTCTTGGACCGAA
Source organism: Bacteroidota bacterium (assembly GCA_039805285.1). Classification (GTDB taxonomy): domain Bacteria; phylum Bacteroidota; class Bacteroidia; order Chitinophagales; family Chitinophagaceae; genus Ferruginibacter. Next base: position 880 of record JBDLUO010000264.1, on the reverse strand, counting down.
GACCGTAAAAAAACGAAGGGCAATGAATCTGATGTTGTACAAATGGCTGTATACATGACCCATCAATTCGCCAGAAATTTTAGTGCTGGCATAGGGGCTGATCGGAAACAATAAATTGTCTTCTTCACTCCAAGGAACATTTTTGTTGATTCCATAAACGCTGCTGGATGATGCGAACACAAATTGTTTGATGTTCTTTTTTCTGGCAAACTCAAGCATGTTTTGTGTTCCGGAAACGTTGGTTTGCTGGTATGAAACCGGATTTAAAATCGATGGCCTAACCCCTGCTTTTGCCGCAAGATGTATGATGCCGTCGTAGTTGTCGGTTAGCGCCTTTTCCAATCCTTCTGCGTCTTGAATATCTAAATCGATAAGTGAGAACCGGTCGAAAGATTTACAATGAATTAGGTTCTTTTCTTTGTAAGCACGTGGATAAAAAGAATCGAAGTTATCGATTACAGTTACCTTATTCCCTTCATTCAAAAGCTTTTCTACAATATGGCTTCCAATAAAGCCAGCTCCTCCTGTAACAATGTAATGTTGCTCATTCATGTTATGATTCCTTTTCTTTGTTGAGATACCCGTCTTTCTTTTGTTTGCCTCCACCTACATAGCTAGAGTAATAGCCGTAACCATATTTACGTTTGTAGTAGTAGTACCCGTATTTGTAGCCGAAATAACCACTATTTTTTACCCCATTAAAAATGATGGAAACACTTTTAAATATACCTGTAGCTTTCCACTCATCTATCTCCATAATTTGCTCTTTTATGGTTTGATTAAAACGGGTTACGATGAGGGTAAGATCAGCCCATTTACCCAAAATTTGCGCATCTGCCACAATTCCATAAGGAGGTGAATCAATAACTACGATATCATA
>JBDLUO010000263.1:0-4876 GCA_039805285.1 Bacteroidota bacterium | reverse complement strand
TATTGCTCATATACAGATCTGGATGATAATTAAAAAAATGTTGAATACCCGGATTGAGTTCTACATTTTTAAATTGTGATTCTAATCTTACATTTTTAATTTTCTGTCTCAATGATTGAGGAAGCAATTCGTACATGCTTTTTTTCAGCAGATTAGGAATTGTTTCTCCGGAAATACCTGCATTGTCTTTGATTTCTTTGAAATATGCAGCGATCTTGCCTTTTTTAAGCAATGATGCTTGTGAAGCATAAATATATGATGCATACCCTCCGAACAATTCATCTCCACCCGACCCCGACAACAATACTTTGATGTTGTTTTCACGTGCGAGTTGACAAAGTTTGAAATGTGCATACATTGAACCATCCATTATGGGTTCGTCGTGATGATATATGATTTTGTGTATGTCGTTAAAATAATCTTTGCCATCCAGTAAAAATTCGTGTCCTACAATTTTCGGCTCTTGTTCTAAATACTTTGGTATTAATGCATTTTCTGGATGATGGTAAGGAAGAATGGCAGAGAAGCTATGAATGAAAGGTTGTTGTGACATTTTCCTCACATAGCTTGTAACTGATGTTGAGTCGAGTCCACCCGACAAGAACGTACCGACAGGCACATCGGAGCGAAGGTGTAAAGCAATTGATTCAGTGAATTTCTGATTTAATTCTTCTTCAGCCTTTTTATCAAATATTCGTTTCCCTGGATTTGGAAAATGCCAGTACAATTCATTTTTCATCATTTTACCATCTATTGAAATGATAGCAAAATGCGCCGGCAATAACTGAAAGATATCTTTAAAGAGTGTTCTTTGATCTGTATCTAATTTACAATTTGCTAAAAACTCGTAAGCCTTTACCTGATCCATCTCATCTGATGAATCGTTGTGATGAATTAATGCTTTGATTTCTGAAGCGAACAAAAAGGATTCATTCGAAGAGCAGTAGTAAAGAGGTTTAATTCCAAAACGGTCTCTTGCCAAAAAGACATGATTATTTTTTGCATCATAAATTGCCAGCGCAAACATACCTCTCAAATAATGAAGCATCTCGCTGCCGTAGAGTCTGTACAATGCTAAAATCACCTCTGTATCAGAATGGGTTTTGAATGTGTATCTCGTTCCAATAAATGACTTTAGTTCAATATAGTTATAAATTTCGCCATTGAATACGATAACATTTCCAGTTTCATCATCTTGCATGGGCTGATCTGCAGAAACAGATAAATCTATTATGCTCAATCTGGCATGACCAAGAGATATGTTTTCATTTTCCCAAATATGAGATCCATCCGGGCCGCGATGCTTGATTCTATCAAGCATGGTTGCTAATTCAACCTTTCTTCCTTTACCTATTTTACCTACGATACCACACATAATTATTGGTGCTGTTTTACAGCTTCACGAATGACATTCGACAATTTTTCCGTCAGTTTTTTTCTGTGATATTGCATGATGTTTGATGCATCAGGCGTTAATGTAATTTTCCCTTCAAAACAATCTTTCAGTTTGTGTGCAGAACCTGAAGTTTCATCCGGATCAAACATAAATGCCAATCCGCTTTCCTGCAGTAAATCTTTTTGTACCCCATCGCAAACAAAGGCGATGATGGGTTTTCCGATGGTAAAATATTCAAACGTTTTACCAGCAATGCTATAATCTCTTCCTCCAATCACTTTTGATGAAGTAATCAATAAGGCATCACATTCTTTTTGAAATGCAATTACTTTTTGATGATCCAGAAAACCATAATGTTTACATATGGAAGTCAGTCCATTTGATTCAATTTGATCCACTAGCCAGTTGGGAGTGTGTCCAGCAAATCTTATTTCGATTCTGTCTTTCCATTCAGGATGATTTTCAATTAGTTTCGTTACTGACTTGAAAAAGAAAAATGGAGATCGATAAAGCCAATCTTCTTTCCGAGGCACATAATTCAACATCCTATGTATTGGTTTTTTCCACCAAGGTTTAAAGATGTTATCTCTATATTCAGGCGAATAATAGAAGCTACCTACATAACCAATTACAATCTTATCCTTATTAATATCTATGTTTTGTAATTCAGGTATAAATGCCTGATCAAAACCGTTGGTGATTACATTAAACTTTTCTGGTTTAATCATGGGATGTACCTTCTGCAAATCATTTGCAATTTGAGTAGAAGTACAAATAACCGCATCCGCCCTTTTTAAAATCTTTCGTTCTGCAATTAATTTAGCCAGATAGTGAAAATAGGTGCCATTAACATTAACACACCATTGCGACCATGCATCTCTGAAATCTACGATGAGTGGTATGGAATATGATTTAAGCATTTCTCTCCATAACGAAGCCATTGCAAAAGGAGGAATAGTTAAATAAACAGCATCTGGTTTATAAGTTTCTATAATTTCTGGCAAGGATTTCTCCAACCCTATTTTCCATGTTGATTTAAAAACTTCTGACACTGAAAAGAAGATCCTGAACCATTCGATTATTTTATTTTTTGATGGCAATCTGCTTTCACAATGCACTCTTTTTATCGTTACATCTTTTGGTAATTCATCCAATAATGTTGAATCTATTTTTGCGTTTAAAAACACTTTAGATATATCATTTTCCTCAATGGTTATAACCACTGGTTTTATACCGAATTCGGGCAAATAAGTCACCCATTTCATCGAGCGCTGAACGCCTCCACTTCCCAAAGGAGGAAACTCAAATGAGACAAATAAGATAGTTATGTTTTTATTTTCACTCATGAAAAGCAGAACCGTGATTAACTAAACAAGCCGTCAAATGATTTTTCAGATGGATATAAATGTTATCATAATTATGAGGAGAAGGAACATAACTTAACCCAGATCTGTTTAGTGCTCTTTCAAAATTAAAATCATCCAATGCATTAAAATTCAAAGGCAATACTTTGGGGTAACAATCTTCTCTAACGTATTTAAAACTATGTTCCATTTCCTTAGAAAACCAAACATCAAGTCCGAGGGACATATATTCCATAATCTTATTGGAAACTGCATGGATGGTATTCAGCGAAAATGGCTTGTACATTACAATACCAACATCATAATTTGGAAGAATTTTTGGCAACTCATTGTAATTACAACCTCCATGAAAACATACGACTTTACTATTTTCCCATTTTCTTACATAATCCGATGCCTCTTGATTGATGTTATAAGCAAAAATATCAAGCGTAAATTTTCCTTCATTTTTATTGATCCATTCCATTAGTTCTTTTAGATACATGGTATCCAAACCGAGTGAACCTACATAAACTAATTTCACTTGAAAAGTCAACTCGGATTTTGGTTTTGCAATCCAAGTTGGGGGTGGATAATTGGGCATTTCATGAAAAATGACGTCGAATCGAGCGTCATTCATATTTATATCAACTCTAAATCTGGAAAGACGTTCAGCATTGGTTTGAGAAATCCATTTGAATTTGGGATATAATCCCAGTTCCATTTTGTGAAACCATTTAACCAACACCATATTATTATAATACTCCTCTTTGGTATTGTATTCGTGGTAATGAGCCAATACATCCACTTTGCGATTTATCCATTTTTTGTATAACAATGCTGAAAATGAAGACAGGGTTTCTAAATAAAAAATAGCATTAGGACGTTTGGATAATAATGTAAAAAAGCAAATAATATAGTATTTCAAGTAGTTTAGATATCTCCATTTCGATTGACTATCGATTGAGCTTGTTCTTATTATTTTTACTTTTTGATTTGCATTCTCATAACGACTCAATTGAAAATGCTTCTGCGGAGTTGTGGTTAGAACTGTAATTTCAGCATCCAAATGAGAAGCCAAATAATCGATGATGTTCATCGCAGGGGGATATTGTTCCAATGGTAAGAAATGAAGTAAAACGATATTTTTCATCGAATGATTCTTCTTACGAATGTGTTTCTCTTTTTCAATTGAGTATTATGATTTGAGAAAAAATAAAATTCAAAATGTGAAATGGCAGACATTTTTTTTTAAAGATGCAGGCTATTTAATTTGAGCTGGATTTCCAACAACTTTAGAGCCATCTTTTGCAATTAAACCAGAAACGACTGAACCTGCACCTACGATAACACCGTTTCCCAATTCACTCCCTTTAAAAACAAAAGATCTAGTCCCTATCCAAACATCATCACCGATTAAAATAGGTTTCTTTTTGATGCGGATTTTATCTTCTGGAAATTGTTTTGATGTATTTGGATAACCTTGTTGAATTTCTTTTCTTCTGTCTAAAAAATCAAGCGAATGGGTGTTGGTATCAAACAATATACAATCATATGAAATTAGAATATTACTCCCCATGCTTATGCGGCAATCGCACCTAATCTGTGTGCCCCAATTGATAAAAATATTATCTCCTGCGATCCAGGATCCTTGATTGCATTGTGAATGCGCATAGTGATTTACGTTATTCCCCCAGGATATTTTAGAATCGTAAGCATAAAATCCAGCGCGGGAATGTTTACTACCATCCAATAAAACATGGTTACCACACTTGAATTCTGATTGATTGTACAATGAGAATTGAATATTATTCAATTGGGTGCTTTTTCCCAAATGAATGCGACTGTTTTCTATATAAACAATGGAATCAATAATCTTCGTTTCTGATTCTATTTTACAATTGGATGAATGAACATAAAACCTCGATTTAATTAATCTTACGTTCTTTTCTATTGTAATTTCTGAATCATGTTTCAGATCGATAAAACTAAAAATATCAAACTTCAAATTCCCATTTATTTTAAAATTTGATGGTCGTAATATTTTGAAATAGTAGTAAATCCTAAACCTAATCCAACTTTTAAAATATCGTATCAATTTCTTCATGTTCTTTCAGGCAATTTCAATTTTATATGC
>JBDLUO010000262.1:0-3160 GCA_039805285.1 Bacteroidota bacterium | reverse complement strand
GTTGTTACCAGAAACGGTAACATCTTCTACATTAGCGTTGTCCCAAACGGCAGACCAAGTATCGATCGTTACATTGCTGTATGCATCAGAGTACATAGAAACAACATTAGATGCGTTTCTTGCTGGCGGCGTTGGAGCTGCACTAGCGGGAGGAGGAGAAGTAACAACCAAATTAGCTGTGATTGAACCAGCGCTAAAACCACCATCCGCTGCTTGACTAGCTGTAATAATAGAAGTTCCCACCCCAGTCAAGGTCACTGTATTACCAGAAATGGTAGCCACTGATGTGTTGCCGCTGGTATAAGTGAATGCACCAGTACTATTGCTAGTAGGAGCAGATAAGGTAAAGGCTGCATCTCCAAATACTTTTGCAGGCACTGAAAAGCCTGAAATTGTTGGAGCATTAGCTGATTTCCAGAAATACATGTTGTCCATGTAAACGGTACTTGATCCAAATGGAGTACCTACCAGTTTGATTTGACCCACTGAGGCCAAATTAACGTTTGAATAATTGGAAAGCGCAATATCTACGCTATTCCAACCACTTGACGTTGGTGTAACAGTGTAAGCTTGCTCACCTACACCTTCATTGATCAATGAAATTTCAAATGCAGTGCAATTTGAAGTCCAAATGTCAATGTGCAGATTTTGCATGCTGCTTACATTGATTGAACCTGCAATCTCAATTCCCTGATAATTAAGGGTAGAATACAACTTGGTTGTATTCCCGTCAACACTAACATCGCTTACAACTGTCGACTGACCCCAATTGGGGAACCAATCTGTCCCGGACAAGTCGGTGTAAGCATCACTGAATAACGAAACTACGTCACCAGCGTTCCTGGATGGTGGTGTCGGTGCTGCAGCAGATGGCTGAGCAAATCCCTTACAGATCATCATGGTTAACATGACCCATAAGAAAAATTGTTTTTTCATGTTTGTTTTGATTTAAGTGAAAAATTTTTTGCAGTTTTCTTACGAGTGGGATCGAGTAATTAGAGTTGTCAAATATAAATTTAACCCCTACATTTGAATTCTATTTTATTACATCAACACTACATCCGACAACAAAAAAACCTATATTTACGTATAAAATCACTACATCATTACTACATCATTTTAAAATGTTCTCTTTCTCACTTCAATAATCGTGAAAGCGTTAAACAAAATACTCTTAATTCTTTTGATGCCTTTTTGCGTTGCGAGTCAAAACACCATCGGATTACCCGATGTGCTCAATTATAGCAAAAGCACCTACAATGCCGGCACTCAAAATTGGGATGTAAAACAAGACAAAAATGGAATAATTTACTATGCCAACAACGAAGGGCTTCTTAGTTATGATGGAAATTATTGGTCTCTTTACCCCATTCCCAATAAAACCATCGTTCGGTCTGTCGAAATTGACGAACAAGGCAAGATTTATGTAGGCGGACAAGACGAAATGGGCTATTTCGAAAGAAATCAGTCCGGAGAGCTTATTTACCATTCTCTAAACGCATTTATCGATAAAAAAGACCAAAATTTTGGTGATGTATGGGACATTGCAACTACCCGAAATGGCGTTTACTTCAGAACCGCTTCCCGCATTTTTAAAATTGCCGATAAAACTGCCATTTCCTACAAAGCCAAATCAGAATGGCTTTTTATGGGCAAACTTGGAGATAAAATCTATGCCCAAGATAAAAATCTGGGCTTTATGGCACTGGAAAATAATGTTTGGAAACCCGCTTTATTCCTTTTTCCGAACCCATTGAGCAGTCCGATTACCGGATTTTATCAACTAAACCAGAAAACGACCATTATTTCAACCTTGAAGAATGGGGTATTCACATTTAGCGGACAAATTGGAAAATCCATCAACTCAAACTTGTTAAACTCCATACAAACTGAGCGAATTTATGCCTCCTACCCCATCGGAAACGACAAGTTTGCACTAGCCACTCTTATTGGGGGTGTTTATATATTAAGCATCGATGGTAAGCTCATTCAACATTTTTCAAAAAAAGAAGGACTTCAAAATAACAATATTCTAAGCATCCTTTATGACAATCAAAAAAACATTTGGCTGGGATTAGACAACGGAATTGATTGTATCCTTTACAACAGCCCCATCAAACACATCGTCCCCAACGATATAAATGCATCGGGCTATTGCGCCATTATTCACAATAAAAATCTATTTATCGGAACGTCAGCAGGTCTGTATAGCAGTTCTTTAAACGACGTATCGGATTATAGCTTCAGCATAGGAAACTTCAGTCAAGTTCAAAATACAACCGGACAAACTTGGAGTTTGAATGAAATCAATGGAAAACTATTGCTCGGACATCACGAAGGTGCTTTTTCAATCGAGAACAATTATGCCAATCCCATCTCTACTTTAAACGGCTACTGGAATTTCACCCCGCTTTCCAATGTTTTTCCATCAGAAAAAGTGGTAGCCGGAAATTACAAAGGCGTTTCCATTATGCGCTACGAAAACGGAAAATTCCTATCCGATTCCAATTTGACAGGTTTCGAAGAAACATCAAGATATGTAACCATCGACCGATCAGACCGCATTTGGGTATCTCACCCTTACCATGGTATTTTTCGCTTGGATTCAGATCCGTCACGAAACAATAAGGCTAAGCCCTTCAATCGCTCCCAAGGGCTACCATCAGATCTCAACAATCACATATTTAAAATCAAAAACAAACTGGTTGTTGGAACTGAAAAAGGGGTTTATCAATACAATGAACAAACTGAAAAATTTGAACCCGACGAATTTTATCATAAAATGTTGGGAGACATCAGCATTAGATACCTCAAGGAAGATACCGATGGAAACATCTGGTTCATTCATGAAAAAGAGTTGGGCGTCCTAGACTTTAGCTTCAAATTACCCAAGCTGATTTACATAAAAGAATTGAATAAGAAAATGCTGAGTGGATTTGAGTTCCTTTACCCCATCGACACCAGAAATATCTTACTTGCCGGCGAGAGCGGATTTTTTCACATCAATTACGAGAAATATAAAAACAATGTTGCCAAAGTTCCTGTTTTTATCAGGCAAGTAAAATTGGTGAATCAAACTGAGAAAATCATTTTTGGAGGCATCTTCAAGGATCTTGCCGAAAAAAAGAACACCAACATGATCGAAATTGAAAATGCATGG
>JBDLUO010000261.1:0-13367 GCA_039805285.1 Bacteroidota bacterium | reverse complement strand
CACCAAAAGTCCAACGAATCGAATCGCCAGGAGCAAATCCTATGCTGGTATTGGTGAAGGTATAAGTAAGATTGTTGCCACTAATTGGTGTTTGACCATTGGTGAAATTAGCAATCATGTTGCATGCCGTATTCACTACAATTGTTTTGCAGGTATCTCTAATACACGTGTTATTTACTACAACTCTTATGCAAACGTTGTACACACCCGATTGTTGATATAGATGAGAAATTGAGTACCCTGTACCCGATGTTCCATCCCCAAAATTCCAAGTGATAGAAGCATTTGCAGAAGATGCACCGCTTGTATTTATAAACTGATACAAGTTAGGTTGTGATGGACTAACACTAGATGTAAAGTTCGCGTTGAAATTACATGGTTGTGGTTGAGTTGCTGTAACAGCAACAAACATGCAGGTGTCATACACACAATTTCCAACCGTTGTTCTCATGCAAACCCAGTAATTTCCGGATTGCTGATATTGGTGTGAAACCGTATTTCCTGTTCCTGATGTGCTGTCTCCAAAAGTCCACTGAGTGGCCATTTGAGCGTTCTGACTGGTGATGTTGTTGAATACGACTACCAATCCATTTGTTGCTGATGCATTATAATTGAATCTGGGTGTCGATGGACAAGGATTAGGAACTTGATTGATGGTTATCATACGACAAATCTCACTCACACAAGGAGGAGTACCAGGTTGGGTATACCTTGAAACCCTCAAACATACATTGTAAGTTCCGACACTCGTAAATGTATGTGCTATACTCGAACCAAAACCAACTGTTCCGTCTCCGAAACTCCACCTGATGGAATCACCAGGCAGCGTGTTTGATGAATTACTTGTGAATAGAAACGAATTGGTCGCTCCGTTGAAACTATTGGTGAAATTAGCAACAACATTGCAAGGCGTAGGGTTAGGGTTTCCAACGGTCACCATAACACATGTATCTGCGATGCATGTATTGTTCAATACGATTCTCATACATACACGATAAACTCCACCTTGATTGTAAGTGTGAACTACTGATTGTCCATTGCTTGTTGAACTGTCTCCAAAATTCCAGGAAACAAAAGCTCCTAAAGTGGAAATGCTGGTATTGGTAAACGTAATAACATTCGGCTGGTTGGGGTTCGATTGAATGCTGAAATTCGGAACGATATTGCAAGGTGTATTGCAAACAATGCTTACGGCCTGCATGGCAGTATCAACACAAGCGATTGCACCAACACTATCCCTTCTAATTATGAGATGAGTGATGGAATACACGCCGCAATTGGCATAAGTATGCGAAGGATTCATTACGTTGCTGTATGAACCATCACCCCATACCCATTCGTGCTGGTAAGATGAATCTCCAGCAAATACAGAAGTAGCAGTTACTGTATTTCCTTGTACCGCAATGTTAAAATCCGGGTTACACAATTGTGCCTGAATCCCAGAAACAAAACCTGCAATTAGTAACGTTAGTAAAAAGTAAAATTTTCTCATGTTGTGTGTTTAAGCGTGAGTTACTCACCCTAGAGTATTCGATGAACAATTTTGTTGTATGAAGAGGCACAAATTTATCTTTTTTTTGAATCATATGAATCTTTTCGTACCTGATTTTAGGTAAAAATCTGTGTGATTGTCGTTGTTTGAGGAATTTACAGCCCAGAGAATGTCGTTTTGTCTATCTTTACGACCAATTTTTTACTATGAAATGGTTTAATCTATACATCAAATACCGTCTTTGGATAGGTATCGTTTTGGTTGCTCTCGCTATTTACACCAATATAGAAGCTGGATTTTGGCCTGCTTTCATCATCTATTTGCTAGCTGTGATCAGTATTTTGGGGCATTTTCTATTGGGGCCCATGCGTTTGATACAGTCGGCTATGGAAACAGGCGATATGGAAGAAGCTAAAAGAATAGTGGAATCCATCAAATTCCCCGGACTCCTTATCAAGCCGATCCGTTCTGTATATTATACCGTAAAAGGGAATGTGGCTATGGCAAATCAGGATTTTGAGTCAGCTGAAGCCATGATGAAAAAAGGACTTTCCCTTGGTGGATCACTCACTCAACAGGCCGATGGGCCAAGTAAACTTCAACTTGGAATGCTTTGCATCCAACGTGGAGATATGAAACAAGGAGAATCTTATATCCGCCAGGCCATCCGCTCCGGATTGCCCGATGACGACACAAATGCTGCAGCTTATCTTCAACTCTGCTCCATCATGATGAATAAAAGAGAATTTAGAGCAGCTAAAGATTTTTTCCGCAAAGCCAAGGGCTTTAAACCTACAACACCTCAGATTGTAGACCAAATCAAACAAATCGAAAAGTACATCAACAGGATGCCAGGGTAGGAAGGTTTGTTGTTTTTTGTTTGTTGTTGGTTAAAGATGTTGGGGAGTTGGGTAGGTTGGGTAGATTAGGGATTTGAGATTAAAGATTCTTGATTTTTTTTGTGATTCACGGCACTATCCGTAATTCTCCTAAGAACAGTTTATAATTCATTCATTTGTGCGTTGGCTAGGCAAAACGCGCGGAGCGATCGGGTTTGCTGCTGTCGCTGGTGTAGCGAGCGAAAGGTCACCTGAGACATTTCAAAATCAAAAAAACCTGTTACCGATTTTTCTTTGAGTTTTTAGGCGCGGTCAGAGACCCGCGCCAACAGACAAAGAAATGAAGAAATAGACATTTGCATATAAGTGCCTTTTACTATTATAGATTCAATATTTGAGATTTGGGAATTTAGATGTTTGGGGGTTTGATTATTGTACACCCGAAAATAAGCGTTCCACAGTTTCATACCGATAATCAAAAATCTCTTTCAGCTGCTTTTTAACAAACAGCACTTGTGCAATGTCACCCAAAAATCCCAGTGGCAGTTTGTAATGAACAATATCCGTCATCTCTACACCACCTTCCACTTTTTTAAAATGATGTTGGTGATGCCACATAGAATATGGCCCGAATCGTTGCTCGTCAACGAAAAATTTCCCTTCTTCTACATGCGTTATCTCTGTCATCCAATATAATGGAATACCCAAAACCGGCTTTACTTTATACTCTATGATTTGTCCGGGATACATTTTTTCTCCGTGATGCTTAGACACGATTTCAAATCCTAGTTTTTGTGGTGTAATCTTACTTAGGTTTTTCGGACTGCTGAAAAAATCCCAAGTCTCTTCCATCGACCACGGCAAATGTTGAACCGTTTTTATGCTATATACTTTACTCATGCAATAATGACAATTAAAATCTTGTTTTGTTTTTAAAATCTGATTGTGTGCTGTTAATTTATCCACTTTTGTTTTCATTTTACGCAAATCTTTTATATTTGAATCATGTCAAATCCCTCAGTAAAACTCCTCGATACATTTAACGCCGCCTATCAAAAACTCAACGAACAGCAAAAAAATGCAGTTGATAAAATTGAAGGTCCTGTTATGGTTATCGCCGGACCCGGAACAGGAAAAACGCAAATTCTAGCTTGTCGAATTGGTAAAATTTTACTCGAAACGGATACTTCCCCAGAAAATATTTTATGTTTAACCTACACCGACGCAGGTGGGGTAGCCATGCGTAAAAGATTGGTTCAATTTATCGGAGCTGATGCCTATAAGGTAAATATTTTCACTTTTCACTCCTTTTGCAACGAAGTAATTCAGCAAAATTTACACTTGTTCGAAAAAAACATTCTGGATCCCATTTCGGAGTTGGAAACCATTCAACTCTTTAAAGAATTAATAGATTCTTTTCCAAAAAATCACATCTTAAAAAGATACAGAGGCGATGTTTACTACGAAGCAAAGCCAATGAAAGATCTTTTTGGTGTGATGAAAAAAGAAGGTTGGACATCCGAACACGTACTGAAAAGCATTGATATATATATAGACTCGTTAAACGACAACGAAAGTTTTAAATATCAACGTAAAAGCGGCAACAATCAAAAAGGAGATTGGAAGCCACTATATTACGACACGCTGGAAAGAATGGAAAAATTGAAGGCTGCAGTTATGGCTTTCGATCAATTCAACCAGATGATGCGTGATCGAAACAGATATGATTTCGATGACATGATCAATTGGGTGATAAAAGCATTCTCCGAATTGCCCAACCTGCTTGCAACCTACCAAGAAAAATACCAGTACATACTTGTAGATGAATATCAGGATACAAGTGGCTCTCAAAACAAAATCGTTGAATTGCTCATAAACTATTGGGAACAGCCCAACGTGTTCGTGGTTGGCGACGACGACCAAAGTATTTTCAGATTTCAGGGTGCCAACGTAGAAAACATGCTGCAGATTGCCAACCAATATCAGAAAGACTTACTAACGGTTGTGCTTACCTGCAACTACAGATCTACCCAGCCCATTTTAGATATGGCTCAAACCCTTATTGGGTATAACTCCGACAGATTGGTAAATCAAATAACCGGACTATCAAAAGAATTGATTGCTTCCAATTCCGACAAAAAAATGCTTACGCATGCGCCACAGTTGCTGGAATATTTAAATCCAAGACAAGAGATGGTTGGTGTTGTGAAACAAGTAGAAGAATTATTGAAACAAGGTGTTCCACCCGGACGCATAGGCATCATTTATAAAGAAAATAAATATGGTGAAGGGATAGCCAGGTTTTTTAATCTGCTGAACATCCCCGTATATTCTAAGCGCCACATTAACGCTTTTGAATTGCCATTGGTGCAAAAGTTGATTCATATATTAAGATACCTTGCAGCAGAGCATTATATCCCATATAGTGGTGATGAAATCCTTTTTAAAATTTTGCATTACGATTGGTTTAACATCGAACCATTACATATTGCCAAACTCTCTATCGAAGTATCTGATCGAGGATATAAATCGCAAAAAACTTCGATTCGCGCCTTGTTGAAGGAGAAAGTATCAATACCCCATGGACAGCTGTTCCCAGGCAACATCGACCCTTCGCTTAAAAGAGCTTCAGACATCATCGAGAAACTTATTGCTGATGTTCCAAACCATACCCTGCAAACACTTTTGGAAATCATCATTATGGAAACGGGTGTTGTAAATACCGTCCTCCAAAAAGAAGATAAACACTGGCAGCTCCAGGTACTGACCGCCTTCTTCGATTTTATCAAAGAAGAAACCCATCGCAATCCAACCATGCAGCTTGCGGATCTTGTTGAGTTGATTAATTTGATGGAAAAAGAAAAATTGGTTTTGCCTATTGTACAAACCAGCGGTACAGAAAAAGGAGTTAACTTAATGACAGCACACGGTTCTAAAGGACTTGAATTTGAACACGTTTTTGTAACCGGAATAAACGCAAAACTTTGGGAGAAAAAACAGGCATACAGTAAAAGCTACAAGATGCCCGATTCTCTTTTTTCCAGCACAACCGCTCAGAAAGATGAACAAGAAATCAGACGCTTATTTTATGTAGCCATAACCAGAGCAGAAACCCATTTATATCTTTCCTATCACAAGTTGAACAGCGAGGCCAAAGAAATGGAGCCATCCAAGTTTCTGGAAGAAATCAGAACCAAACATGAACTCCCCGTTTCCAAAGCCAACATCCTTCCCGAAGATCTGGACCGATTTGCCATATTACACCTCGGAGAAGGCGCAAAACCAGAACTAGCGCAATTAGAAGATGCACTCATCACTCCGATGCTCGACAAATTCGTAATGAACGTTACCGCCCTCAATAGCTATTTGGCCTGCCCGGTAAGTTTCTATTACAACAATTTCATACGGGTACCATCAGCTAAAAATGAAGCCATGGAATTCGGTTCTGCGATACATGCCTCATTGCAGTTTCTATTCCAAACCATGAAAGACGACGAAGCCAATCATGCTTTTCCTACAAAAGAAAAACTACTGGCCAATTTCGATTTCTACATGAGCAGAAACAGAGAGCTCTTTACCCGAGAACAATACTCAAGAAGATTGGAATATGGTCATGAAGTGCTAACCAACTATTACAATGAAAAACTGACCAACAACAATCACATTCTTCTTCTGGAACACGGCATCAGAAATGTAGTTGTAAAGGATGTGCCACTAAAAGGAAAGCTAGATAAAATTGAATTCAATGGAAACTCGGTAAGAGTCGTAGACTATAAAACCGGAAACCCCGACAATGCGAAAGATAAATTCAATCCTCCCAACGATAATAAACCCAATGGCGGAGATTATTGGCGTCAAGCTGTCTTTTATAAGATTCTGGTAGACAACTACCCAGGCAAACAATATCGTACAGACGAAGTGGTTTTTGATTTTGTGGAACCCGACAATAAAAAGAAATACATAATAAAATCGGTTACGATTGGAGATTCCGACATCACTACGGTTGAACAACAAATCGTTGAAACCTGGAATAACATTCAAAACAGAAATTTCTATACCGGCTGTGGCGAAGAAAAATGCCATTGGTGCAACTTTGTAAAAACCAACGAACTGGCAAAAGCACTTCATGAACCTGAACTGCCTGAAGATTGATCCAATTCGTTTGCCTATTTTTGATGCTTGAAAATGAAAATCTCGACCAACAGTTCAAGAAAACAAGATCTTATATTGCTTGTTTTCATTGCGGCCATACTCGCATTTATAGGCGGAGGTTGTGCTCAAATCGGTTCTCCTACCGGTGGACCCAAAGACACGCTCGCACCCGTATTGGTGAAATCCATTCCCAATCTGAATGCTACCCAATTTGATAAAGACAAAATTGTTTTATCCTTCGACGAGTACATCGAAATACAAGATTTGAGCGCGAACCTATTGATTTCTCCCTTTCCTAAAAACAATCCCACCATTCAAGGCAATTTAAAAAACATCAGCATACGGTTTAAAGACAGTCTGCTGCCAAATACAACCTACAAGATTCAATTCGGAAATGCGATAAAAGATGTAAACGAAGGAAATGTACTTCGTGATTTTGAATTTGTTTTTTCAACCGGTTCGCACATAGACTCACTCTCAATAACAGGGAAAATCAGTTTGGCTGAAACAGGAAAAATAGACTCTACCTTAGTTGCCATGCTCTTCGTGAATGCTGAAGACAGCAGCGTGCAAACCAGAAGACCCGATTATATCTCCAAATTGAACGGAGACGGGAGTTTCAGCTTTAAAAATCTACCCAATCGACCCTTTCGTTTATATGCTTTAAAAGATGGAGATGGCAATAAATTTTACAACGCAGAAACAGAATTTTTTGCCTTTGCCGATGCAGAAATAACGCCATCACTCAGTCCAAATGCTGTTTCTCTACTCGCATACGCCGCCAAAAAAATACAGCCTGTTTCTCAAAGCCAACCTCAAGGAGAGAAAAAAGAAAAGAACAAATACCTCAAATACACCAACAATTTATTGAGCGGAAAACAGGACCTACTTCAACCTTTAGAAATCGATTTCGCAAACAAGTTGGCCCTATTTGAAACCGACTCCGTAGTAGTCTGCGATACCACTTGGAAACCCATTTCCAATGTAACTAAAGTGCTAGACAGCAACAGAAAAAAACTGACGATTCAAAAAACTTGGTTGCCTGGAGAACGCGTCAATGTCCTTTTCTTCAAAAAAGGCATCAACGACTCCGCAGGATTATCCCTTTTTGCCAATGATACCCTTCGTTTTATGGTAAAGGAAAAACAAGAATATGGCTCATTGAAACTCGAATTTCAAGGGTTAGACATGAAACGCATGCCTGTTCTGCAATTGGTAGAAGGTAATGAGGTTAAAAGATCAATCCCACTAAATACAACCACTTGGGAAGAAAAACTAATCTTACCGGGAGAATACGAATTCAGTGTGTTGTACGACGAAAATAAGAACGGCAAATGGGATCCAGGGAATTATACATCCAAAAAACAACCCGAACAAACCCTTGCCATTCCTCAAAAAATCAACGTGAAAGCAGATTGGGAAAACGAAAGAACCATAACGCTATAATCCCGTTTTTTACCCCCTGTTTATTCTTTTGACTATTTTATTGATAAAAGCAAGACAAAAATAAGATGGTTAAATTATGCTAATTTTACGCCATGGTTTTCTCCTCAGCTTTATTGGAAAATGCGGTCAACTCTTTTGCTAAACTACCCGGCATTGGACGAAAAACTGCATTGAGACTGGTTTTGCACCTTATTAAGCAGCCCGCCAATGAAGTAGAACAATTCACAGAATCAATAGCGCTCATGCGCAGTAAAATAAAGTTCTGCCAACAATGTCAAAACGTTTCAGACACGGAAATCTGTAACATCTGCAGCAACCCTTCTCGTAAAAAAGAATGGATCTGTGTGGTAGAAAACATCAGAGATGTGATTGCCATCGAAAGCACACAACAATTCAACGGCACCTACCATGTATTGGGAGGCATTATATCGCCATTGGATGGGGTTGGACCAGATCAATTGCACATTGAATCACTCGTAGAACGTGTGAAAAACAATCAAATTACTGAAATCATCTTCGCTTTAAACCCTAACATTCAGGGTGATACCACCATTTACTATATCGGAAGAAAACTAAAAGACCTTCCAGTTAAAATAACCACAATCGCCAGAGGAATCTCCTTTGGAGGTGAGTTGGAATATGCCGATGAGATGACCTTGGCCAAAAGCATCAGCAACCGAATTCCGGTAGAACACTATGTTCAATCCCTGAATAGCTAGTTTTTCATTTTGAATAAAACCAATTGTAGTCTATCTTTGCAACCACAAGGGGCGGATTTGTTTATTGTTCAACCCCTTCGGAATTAAAGATTGAACTAATAAACGACCACGTCCACTACTCCAAGGATTTGTCCTCGTCTATTTTTCAATACTTATTTTCAATCAACCTTATTTTATTTGGATTTTATCCATCATAAAACACGTATATGCGGGACATCAAAAAATTACTGAACGACAGAATACTCATCATCGACGGAGCGATGGGTACCATGATTCAAAAGCAAAAACCAGAAGAAGCAGATTATCGCGGAACAAGATTTGCTGATTGGCACAAAGATGTAAAAGGCAACAATGATTTGTTGAGCATTACCCAACCCGATATGATTATCGGAATACACAAGGATTATCTGGAGGCAGGTGCAGACATCATAGAAACCAATACATTCAGCAGTACCACGATTGCTCAGGCAGACTATGATATGCAGGCCTTTGCATATGAATTAAACGTAGCTTCTGCCAAATGTGCAAGAATAGCGGCAGATGAATTTACTGCTGCGAATCCCGCTAAACCAAGATTTGTAGCAGGAGCAATTGGCCCTTTAAATAAAACACTTTCCCTATCACCCGACGTAAACAATCCAGGATACAGAGCCGTTACATTTGATGAAGTAGTAGAAGCTTACGAAGAACAGATCAGTGGATTGGTAGATGGTGGTGTAGATCTATTGTTGATCGAAACCATTTTTGATACGCTTAATGCAAAAGCAGCCATTTTTGCCATTCAAAACTACTTCGAAAAAAAGGGAACGAAAGAACTACCGGTAATGATTAGTGGCACAATCACCGATGCCAGTGGAAGAACCTTGAGTGGACAAACGCTTGAATCATTTTATGTTTCTGTGATGCATGCCAATCCGATAAGCATAGGACTCAATTGCGCATTGGGTGCAAAAGAAATGCGACCACATATCGAAGAACTTTCATCCATAGCATCTTGTTATACCTCAGCATATCCAAATGCAGGATTACCGAATGCTTTTGGTGAATATGATGAACTTCCATCCGAAACTGCATCGATCGTAGCGGAGTGGGCAGAGAAAGGATTCTTGAATATCGTGGGAGGATGTTGTGGTACCACACCAGACCACATCAGATACATCGCCAAAATGATGGAGCATGCAAAACCAAGGGTGTTGCCATTGATCGAGCATGAATTGTAATCATCAACAGAACTAAAATTATAACCACATCAATCCAAATACTTTGAACTCAATTAAGCCATATTTAAGACTCAGCGGATTAGAGCCGCTCATTGTAAGGCCGGAGACCAATTTTGTGAATGTTGGAGAACGTACAAACGTAACCGGAAGTAAAAAATTTGCCAGACTGATTAAAGACGGTGCCTATGAGGAAGCGTTGTCTGTAGCCAGACAACAAGTGGAGAACGGAGCTCAGGTGCTTGATGTAAACATGGATGATGCGCTTTTGGATGGTGTACAAGCCATGACCACATTTCTAAATCTCGTTCAATCGGAGCCGGATATCGCGAAAATTCCGATCATGATCGACAGCAGCAAATTCGAAATCATAGAAGCAGGATTGAAATGTGTTCAGGGAAAATGTATCGTTAATTCAATCTCACTTAAAGAAGGAGAAGAAAAATTTACACAACAGGCGCTGATTTGCAAAAAATTCGGAGCTGCTGTGATCGTAATGGCATTTGATGAAGTAGGACAAGCAGATACCAAAGAAAGAAAAGTAGAAATTTGTCATAGGGCTTACAAGATATTGACTGAAAAAATCGGATATGCGCCTCAGGATATCATTTTCGATCCCAACATTTTTGCCATTGCCACTGGTATAGAAGAGCATAACAATTATGCTGTTGATTTTATTGAAGCAACCAGAGAAATAAAACATAGAATGCCATTGACGCGTGTAAGCGGAGGCGTTAGTAATGTGTCTTTTTCATTCAGAGGCAACGACCATGTTCGTGAAGCCATACACAGTGTATTTCTCTATCATGCAGTAAAAGCGGGTATGGATATGGGCATTGTGAATGCCGGACAACTTGTAATTTATGATGACATCGAAGCGGAACTGAAAAAACTCTGTGAAGATGTAATTCTGAATGTAAATAACGACGACAACAGAGCCACT
Source organism: Bacteroidota bacterium (assembly GCA_039805285.1). GTDB lineage: Bacteria > Bacteroidota > Bacteroidia > Chitinophagales > Chitinophagaceae > Ferruginibacter. The sequence goes on along the minus strand of JBDLUO010000261.1, from coordinate 2,559 downwards.
GAGCGACTGATCGTGTTTGCAGAAACAGTTAAAGCCAAGGGAAAAGAAATCATTAAAGATGAAAGTTGGAGAAAAGAAACTGTAGAAAATAGAATCGCACACGGCTTGATTCATGGCATTACCGAATATATTGATGCCGATACCGAAGAAGCAAGATTGAAATATCCTCGTCCGTTGGATGTAATTGAAGGTCCGTTGATGGCAGGAATGAACATAGTAGGTGATTTGTTTGGTGCCGGGAAAATGTTCTTGCCACAGGTGGTTAAAAGCGCACGTGTAATGAAAAGAGCTGTTGCTGTGCTTACGCCATTTATAGAAGAAGAAAAAGCAAACAACGAAAAAAACGGGGGCGTAAAAACAGAATCGGGTCCTGCAAAAATATTGCTGGCAACCGTAAAAGGCGATGTACATGATATCGGAAAAAACATCGTTGGCGTTGTACTTGGATGTAATGGATATGAGATTATCGATCTTGGCGTAATGGTTCCAGCAGATAAGATTTTAACGGAAGCCATCAAACACAATGTAGATATCATTGGACTAAGCGGACTCATCACCCCATCACTGGATGAGATGGTTCACATTTCGAAAGAGATGAAACGCTTAAACCTCAATATTCCACTTTTGATTGGCGGAGCAACAACAAGCAGGATGCACACTGCCGTAAAAATTGCACCAGAATATGATAACGGGGTAGTGCATGTACTCGATGCATCAAGAAGCGTTACCGTTGCTGGAACCTTGCTCAACAAAGAAAATAAAATAGGGTATTTGGATGAACTCCAAAAAGAGTACAATCAACTTTCTCAAGATTTTGGAAACAGAAATACCGGCAAGAAAGGCATTCCTTTTTCTGAAGCACAACAAAACGGTGCAAAAATCAATTGGGACAAAGTGAGCATCAAAAAACCTGAATACACAGGAACGAAAATCATCTCCCCCATCTCCGTAGAAACCCTGATTCCTTTCATCGACTGGCAACCCTTTTTCATCACCTGGGAAATGCACGGAAAGTTTCCAGCCATTTTAGAAGATGAAATTGTAGGTACAGAAGCAAAAAAACTATTCGAAGACGCAAAAGAAATGCTGGGAGAAATCATTGCAGGAAAGTGGCTCGAAGCAAGGGCAGTAGTCGGATTTTGGTCTGCAGAAAAAACAGGCGCAGACTCCATAACCTTGCACACCGAACAAAAAAGCATTCAACTCGAGTTTCTAAGACAACAAGCTAAAAAAGCAGCCGGCCAACCCAATTACTCACTTGCTGATTTTATACATCCCACGCAAAGCGATTACCTCGGTGCGTTTTCTGTAACCATACAAGGAACCGATAAACAAGTAGAGAAATTTGATGCACAACAGGATGATTATAAAAAAATCATGATTCAAGCCCTTTCTGATCGATTGGCTGAAGCTGCTGCAGAATGGCTTCATCGCGAGGTACGTACAAAAGAATGGGGTTATGCCCCACACGAAAAGTTGGATAATGAATCACTGATCGCAGAACATTATGAAGGAATTCGACCTGCACCAGGCTATCCTGCTTGTCCGGACCATACCGAAAAAATAAAACTATTTGAATTGCTTGGCGGAGAAACAGCAACAGAAATAAAATTGACTGAATCGCTAGCTATGTATCCTGCCTCATCCATTTGCGGTTGGTATTTTGCCAATCCGGACAGCAAGTATTTTGGTGTCGGAAAAATTGCGAAAGACCAATTGGAAGATTATGCCAGAAGAAAAGAAATGAGCTTAGAAGAAACAGAAAAATGGCTGAGACCGGTTTTGGAATAATTAAGACTCATACAAAGCCATCTATATTTTAATTAAGAACCTCACACATCATGCGCATTATTTCTTACAACGTAAACGGCATAAGAGCCGCTATGAAAAAAGGATTGATTGAGTGGCTGAAAACAGATCCCGCCGACATCATTTGTTTTCAGGAAACGAAAGCGAATGAAATCGATATTCCGGTTAAAGAACTGGAAAAACTCGGATTCGAACACCATTGGTTTAGCGCGCAAAAAAAAGGATATAGCGGTGTTGGCATCATCACCAAATTGAAAAAAGGAGAAATTAAAAAAGGGAATGGAAAAACGATGAGTGATTTTGAAGGGAGGGTGATTGAAATGCAATTGGGCGATATCCGAATCATAAATGCTTATTTTCCATCTGGAACTTCTGGTGACGAAAGACAAACTTACAAGTACCAATGGCTCGATGAGATGTTCGAGTATGTAAATGAAGTGAAAAAAGTAAATCCGAAAATCATACTGCTTGGCGATTTCAATATTGCACACAAAGAGATAGACATTCATGATCCGAAGGGCAACAAGAATACAACTGGATTTCTACCCGAAGAGCGTGAATGGATGAGTCAATTCATTGCTTCTGGCTGGGTAGACAGCTTTAGAGAATTTCACCAGGAACCCCATCGATATAGCTGGTGGAGTCAGCGTTTTCCAAGTGTGAGACTCAACAACAAAGGATGGAGAATCGACTATATTATGGTTACTGATGCGCTTAAAAACCAATTAATGGATGCTGAGATTTATCCAG
>JBDLUO010000260.1:0-11496 GCA_039805285.1 Bacteroidota bacterium | reverse complement strand
ATCGGCTCGTAAAGCATGGAGTGGAAATGCTAACCAATTCATTTATTCTTCTGTAAATCTGAGTTCGTTCAGCAATCAATCGATAAAGTTCAGATTCAGGTTTGGCTCTAACGCCTCCGTAGCGTCCACAGGTTGGTTTGTAGACGACATAAAATTAGAACGAGCTCCGGTGGTGAATATCAGAACTACCTTGTTTGATGATGGAAACATCAAATTAAGCTACAGCGATACGCTAACCAAAATAACCGAAGTAAACTCTTGTGTTCCGGTAACCATCACACAAAGTCCGCAGAACAATACACAATGTGCAGGCGACAGTGCTCGATTTACCGCTGTTGCAACAGGATCTAATCCGCAATACACTTGGCAGGTGAGCACAAACGGAGGATCCATTTTCAGCAACATTCCAAACAGTAACGCAAACGCATACACGATTACTCAGACACAATCTGCACAAAACAATAACAGATATAGGATTATCGTCAGCAACAACTGCCCTTCTGCCGACACCAGCGATATTGCCATTTTGGAAATCAAGGAACCGGTTGCTATTTCGCAACAACCAAGCAACGCTACCGTTTGTTTGGGATCTGCTGCATCTTTTGCCGTGCAATCAACGGGAGATGTGGTTTCTCAGCAATGGGAATTAAGCACCGATGGTGGAAACACATTTACTTCCATAGCAGGAGCGAACTCTAGTTCACTTTCTATTGCAAACGTGTCCCTTCAACAAAATGGATACGTATACCGACTGGCTATAATTGGCTGCCGTCCAAATACGGTGTATTCAAATGCGGTAACTCTTACCGTTAGCAATCAAACAACGATTGTTTCTCAACCAGCAGACGCTTCTGCATGTGTAAGTGGAACGATTACGATACAGGCCTCAGCATCTGGAAGCAACCTGAATTTTCAATGGCAAGTAAGTACAGACGGGGGATTGAATTTTAACAATATAGCAGGAGCTTCGTCGAACTCCCTTACCCTCAATAATCTTTCTTTTGCTCAAAATCAGAATAGATATAGAGTCGCAATTCAAAACAATTGCGGTGGTTCAGTCAACTCGAATCCATCTATATTGACGGTGAGAAACCCTGCATCATTTTCGTTGCAACCTCTGAATGTAAGGGTTTGCGACAGCACAACAGCAGCTTTTAATGTTGCCATAACCGGCTTGGATTACACCATCCAATGGCAAGAAAGTGCAGACGGAGGAATCAATTATAGCGATATCCCATCTTCGAACAGCACCTCACTTGTGCTCAATCCCGTAGACCTCACCATGGACGGTATGAAATACAGAGCGAGACTCAGAAGCTGCGACACTGCTGGCATTTACTCCAACGAAGTAACACTTAATGTTATAGAACCTGCTCGAATTCGTTCTATATCTCTCAATCATTCTGTATGTGTTGGAGATAGCATATCATTTTCAGTTTCGGCAACAGGAAGCAATCTGACATATCAATGGGAAATGAGTACAGATGGCGGTTTAACATTTACGTCCATAACTGGCGCGAATTCGGCTACGTTACAAATCAATAACGTACTCGGTTCTATGAATCAATTTCAATACAGAGCGATAGTAAGCAATGAATGTACACCAGGACTCCTGTCTCCGGCTTTGGTATTAACCATTACAGAAGAAGGAAGAATTACACAACAACCACAACAACAGAGTGGTTGTCCGGGTTCGAGTGTAACTTTTCGCGTAGCAACCTCTGGTTCAGTGACAGGTTACCAATGGCAAATGAGTACGGATGGTGGAATTAATTTTAATCCCATCAACGGAGCAACATCGGATGTTTTCAACTTGAATGGCATTTCAACATCAGAAAATGGAAATTTATACCGAGTTGCTGTATTCTCTACCTGTTCCAATTTACCCTTGTTCAGTAATGCTTCAATCTTATCGTTACTTCCAACCCCACAAATCATAGGTTTACCCGTTGCCTTTGTGGGTTGTCCGGGAGAGACTGCAATATTCGGAGCCGTGGTTAGCGGAAATCAGCCAACCTATCAATGGCAAGAGAGCAACAACGGAGGGGTCAGTTTTAGTAATATTAACGGTGCCAATGCCGACACATTGAGATTGCCTTCAATCAATAACGGAATGAACAACAATCTCTACAGACTCAACATCACTGATCAACCTTGTGGGATTGTGACAAACCCGGTTTCATTAAGCTTAAAATCCACAGCTGTAGTGCGTTTAACGGCATCTCCTTATCAAAATTTACTTCCTGGATTAACCACTACATTAACTGCAACATCACTGCCCGCAAGTGATTCTTTTTTCTGGTATAAAAATGGGATATTGATGCCCGATGTTACTGGACAAACGCATCTGGTTAGGTACGACGAAACTGGCACATACGCTGCCAAAAGCAGAAACAGTTGCGAACATCAAGCCGCTTCCATCAACATCGGTGATTCCATTGTTAATGCCATAATGATTTATCCTAACCCTACAGAAGGGAAGTTTCTGATCAGATTCAACAATCAAATAGATCAGAAAGTTTGGCTGTCTGTCTTTGATTCTAAAGGATCCAGAATCATGAATCAGTTTTATTCTGTTTCTCGTGGATTTGTTTCCATTGATGGGAATATCAGCAAATCCTCCGCCGGCGTATATGCATGGTTATTATTCGATGAAAATGGCGAAGAAATGGGCTCGGGAAAGTTAATCAAACAATAAATTATCCAATCTGTGTGAGTTTTTAGTAGTTGTATTGTAAAAAAGATGATCAGTATCATTTTGCGGTCTAAAATGGCGTAAATTACACGGCGTTTTTGATTCTCACTTTGCGTGTGTAATTTTAAGCGCATGTCCAGGATTTTCCATTGAAATTTATTTTAAACTTGCTTTCAACAAATCAGTAAAAAATAAATTTTGAACCCATTTTAGTACGCATAATATCAACACTTCAAACCAATGAAAAAAGTTTTCATTCTCTCTATTTTGGCTCTTGTTGCGAATTGGAGCATAGCTCAAAATGATCAAAAGATTATTGCACATGATTTGATTCAAAAATCTGCGAAAGAGATCGGCTTGGCAGAAAAAGACATGAATCAAACCATCATCAGTGATGCGTATTACGATAAATTGAGTGGACTCAACAGGGTTTATTTGCAACAATCCTATTTAGACATTCCGGTTTACAATCAGATTCAAACCTTGGCATTCCGATCTGGAAGTTTGGTGTCTAATATGGGCGGACGCATTTCGAGCATGGAAAAGAAAGTGACACCAAGCAATGGTGCTCCAAGTATTACTGCCGTAGATGCAGTAAAATTTGCTTTGAAGGATCGTAAAATAAAATTCAATGGCAATCCCGCAGTATTGACCAGTGCTCAAAACGGACATTTCATCACGTTCGATCCAATGGGCGTGTCTAGAGAAAATATTACGGCTCAACTTTTATGGGTGCCTACAGAAGAAGGAAAAAAAGTGAAACTGGCATGGCAGGTTTACATCATACAAAAAACAAGTTCAGATTATTGGCTTGTTAGGGTTGATGCATCAAATGGAGCTACTTTGGATGTAAGCAATCTAACGGTTTATTGTAATTGGGACATCAATAACCCATTACCACATCCCAATCATGAATTAGAAAATTCGAAAGGGTTTGATTTTTTCAAATCATGCGTACAATCTTTATCAAAAACAGAAAACGTACTTTCTAATGCGCCAAGTTTGATTAATAGCGCGAGTTACAGAGTTATCCCTTATCCAGCTGAAAGTCCTTCTCATCCAGGAGGTGCTCATGCATTGGTTAACAATCCTTGGGAAGCAGCGCCTGGTAATGCAACATCATTGAAGTGGCATAACAATGGAAGCAATGATTTCAATATCTCTCGCGGAAACAATGTTTGGGCACAAGAAGACAGAGACGGAAATAACGGAACAGGAACACCTGCCACTTCATCAAATGCTACAGAGCCACTGGTTTTTGATTTTACTCCTAATTTCAATTTTACCCCAGTTCAAACCATTCCCAATCCGAATCAACAATTTGCGATAACCAATTTGTTTTATTGGAATAACGTAATTCACGATTTGTCTTATCAATATGGTTTTGATGAGGTATCTGGAAACTTCCAGGCGAGCAATCAAGGAAGAGGCGGACAAGGAAATGACTTTGTATTGGCGGATGCACAAGACGGTAGTGGTACCAATAATGCGAACTTTTCTACACCGTCAGACGGTGGCAATGGAAGAATGCAAATGTATCTGTGGAACGGTGCACCACAAAAAGATGGTGACCTCGACAATGGTGTTGTTTCTCATGAGTTTGCTCATGGCATTAGCAATCGCTTAACTGGAGGACCTGCACAAGCTGGATGTCTGCAGAATGCAGAGCAGATGGGAGAAGGCTGGAGTGATTATTTCTCTTTGATGTATACACAAGATTGGGCAACTTCAAATCTAAACACAGGCTTCAGTTCACCAAGAGGCATTGGAACATACCTATCCGGACAAACACCAACGGGAGCGGGTATACGAACACAACGTTATTGCACCAATTTTCAAGTAAACAATCGTGTTTTTGGAGCGAACATTTCTGCACAAGTGCACACCCGTGGTGAAATTTGGTGTGCTACATTATGGGATATGACTTGGAATATCATCAACCAAGTGGGTAGCATCAATCCAAATTTATATGATCCTCAAAATGCAGGTGGAAATAGCATTGCACTTCGATTGGTGATGGAAGGCATGAAACTTCAACCTTGTAGTCCAGGTTTCATAGATGCAAGAAATGCCATTTTAAGAGCAGATGAAATTTTGTATAACGGAGCACACAAATGTTCAATATGGGAAGCTTTCAGAAGAAGAGGTATGGGCGCATTTGCTACTCAAGGATCTTCGGACAATGTTTCGGATCAAGTTGCCGATTATACGCTTGGAACAGCAACCGTTTTACTGACACAAAGTGTTAGGGAAATCCCAGAAGGACAAGAGGTAACTTATACCAACACTGTAAAAACAGACAACTGTGCAGGAATAACCAACTTCCTACTTACCGACACTTTACCAACCAATGTAACTTATGTTAGTGGGGGTACTTATAATTCAGCCAATCGTGTAGTTTCATTTCCGGTTACCATGGCTGCCGGACAAACCAACAATTACACATTTACCGTAAGAGTCAACACCGGAAGTTATTTCCCAACTGTTGATCTTTTCAGCGATCTCGCTAACGGACCAGGCACATCACCAACATGGACTGCCGCCACTTCTGCTTCTGGCGGATGGACCGTTTCTAATACACGCAGTTTCAGCCCAACCTCCTCTTATTATAGTTCCAATCCAGATGTTGAAGCGAACATTACCTTAACCTTAACCAACAGTGTTGCATTGGGTAGCACACCACCTCCATTGAGCTTCAGACATTGGTTTAACACTGAAAGTACTTACGACGGAGGTGTATTGGAGGTGAGTATAAACAACGGAATTACATGGGCTGATTTACAGTCTAACATTGTAGTAGGCGGATATAATTCAAGCATGGACGCTACAACATTGCTATCTGGCAGAAGAGCTTGGAGCGGATCGAGCAATGAACAGTTCATCAGAACCAAAGTGAACATGACCAATTATGCAAATCAGAACGTTAAAATTCGTTTCAGATACACAACAGACGTTGGAACGAATTTGGAGGGATGGTATGTGGACGATATCCGATTTAGAGATCAGGCGCTAGTAGAAATGCAGAGCCAACTGTTCAATTCAAACAATGTTCGTGTAGCCGTAAGCGATACGTTCACCATTATACTTGCTCAAAATACATGCATCCCCGCTTCGATTAGCACCGAACCTTCCAATAGTACCGTTTGCGCTGGAAACAACACTACATTCGCAGTGGCTACAGCAGGCACCAACAATCAATACCAATGGCAGGTAAGCACCAACGGCGGAACTACATTCAGCAATATACCAGGTGCTACTGCATCTGCGCTAACAATCAATGCAGTAACGCTTTCTCAAAACAACTACAGATACAGGGTAATCGTTTCTAACGCTTGTCCTTCTTCTGTTACTTCAGCTGCAGCAATTCTTACCGTGTCTAATCCATCAACCATCGGCACTCAACCTTTACCTCAAACGATTTGCTCTGGTTCGAATGCGAATTTCAGCATCACAACAACGGGAGGAACCCCAAGTTCTTACCAATGGCAAGTAAGCACAGATGGAGGTGTAACATTTACAGACCTTGCAGGACAAAACACTTCTTCTCTCGTCCTAAATAATGTTGCAGTTTCTTTAAACAACAATAGATATCGCGTTCAGGTTTTTTCTTGCGCTACCAACCCTGGGATTTCTCAATCTGCACTATTGACGGTAAATGAATCTGCAACAATTGCAACACAACCAAGTGATGCAAGTTCTTGTGTAGGAAACAATGTAAGCTTCAACGTAACTGCTTCTGGTTCATCGATAACCTATCAATGGCAAATCAGTACCAACGGTGGTGTATCTTATACGAACATTACCGGTCAAACGGGTTCAACCCTTCAGATTTCTAACCTAACACTGGCTCAGAATAATAACAAATACAGGGTGATTGTAACAAGCTCAGTTTGTGCAGGACCAATAACTTCTTCCGCAGCAACCTTAACCATTAGCAATACACCTTCTGTTGTAACTGAACCTGCAGGAACTACTGTATGCTCCGGATCCAACGCCAGCTTCAACGTAGCTGCAACCGGATCAGGTTTAACTTATCAATGGCAAATCAGTACCGACGGAGGAAACAACTATTCAAACATAAATGGTGAAACCAATACCACACTCAACCTAACTGCAGTAACGGGAAGCTTAAATGGAAACCGTTACCGTGTGTTAATTGGCAGCAATTGCGGTGCAGGCAACATCAGTTCATCTGCTGCAATACTTACGGTTTCTCCTCAAAATTCGATCTCCAATCAACCCACAGATGTAACCGTTTGTGCACTAGGGAATGCTCAATTTTCTGTTGCTGCTACAGGTGATGCATTAAGTTATCAATGGCAAATCAGCACGGATGGTGGTACTACTTATAGCAACATCTCTGGTGAAAATGCAACTGCTTTATCGCTCTCGAATGTAACAAGTTCGATGAACAACAATAAATATAGGGTTACCATCCAATCCGCATATTGTGGTAGCAGCACTTCAAATGCCGGAACCCTTAGGGTATCTCAACCTGCTTCGATCAGCAACCAACCTCAAGACATCACGGTTTGCGGAGGAACAGATGCAACCTTTTCTGTTGCCGCATCTGGTTCTAATCTTTCATATCAATGGAGTGAGAGCACAGATGGAGGAAACAACTTTAATGCAATTGCAGGCGCTACTGAAAACACGTACACGTTCACTGCAGGAGCTGTTGATGACAACAATCAATACCGTGTAACAATCACTGAAGCGGCTTGTGGAGCTGTAGTTTCTTCGGTTGCCGTAATCAACGTTAATCCGACACCGGTTGTTACCATCACGGCAAGTCCGTCGACTGTAATCTTACCCGGACAAACGGTTCAGTTGAATGCAAGTGCTAATCCGACAAGTACAAGTTTCAGCTGGTTTAAAAACGGTGGACCTATTGCCGGACAAAGCGGAAGTTCCATCAACATCAGTGCCAACGGAGCTGGTACCTATACAGCAAGCGTTACTGACGCAAACAATTGCACTGGCTCATCGAATGCAATCAACATACGCGACAGCTTCCCAAGCTATGCGTTCATCTATCCAAATCCAAACAAGGGTGAATTTAAAATCACTGTTCCTTCTACCGTTCCGAACAGCAATGTAAACGTAACCTTGTATGATGCAAAAGGATCTAGAGTCTATGTTAAGGGATATGCATTTACAACAGGAGCTGTGTTAGAAGTAAACATCAAAACACTGAGTTCAGGAATTTATGCGGTTGTATTAACGGATCAAGATGGAAATATCATCAGAACAGGAAAAGTATTGATTGATTGATCCTATTGATTTAGATTGAAAATAAAAGAAAGGCGTCGGTAAAAAACCGGCGCTTTTATTTTGCGATTACTTTATCAAAAAACTGAAAATTCTGTGTACCATAGAATGATTTTTCATCCCCACTGATAACGACAAAAACACCGCATCCCAATTCTATTGCCTCATTGGATAAAATATTTTCCCAATGTGGCTTAGACGATTTCCACATCGCAATCAATTTATCGGCCAATTCTAGATACGTTAGTTTTGATGGATCATTGGAAGAGAAGTAAACGATATTTTCTGCCATTTTGGGATTTTGAATTCCACAGATTTTTCCTCTATCATCTGCCACTCTAAGTTTTTCGTCAAATGCATTCTCATGACTGAAAAAAGACAATTCTCCCATTTGTTTTGAATGTAGATATGCGGCATTTTCCAATTCAACTACATGTTGAAGCTCTTTCCTTTTGTACTTCAAACGCTGTTCGTTGGTACAGAAAAAAACGGCGGCATTTAAGAGTCGGTAGTCTACATTTTCAGGATCAATTTTTTTAAGAAACAAATTATTGGTCCTGAAATTACTGGTGCTATAGGATTGATAAATATCCTTGCTCACATTTTGTTGTGCAAACAAAAAATGAAATGAAATCAATCCTAAAAAAAGGGATCCAATTTGTTTTGTCATACCTAATGTTTAAAGATATTTCGTAAAAGAACAGAAACAAGGTTTCTTTGAGACATGAAAATATCAATAGACGATTAGGTCAGCAAAAATGAAGGAGTAAGATTTTGTTAATTGATGGGAAAGAGAACCGATTAACGCATAGACTGAATAAAATCGTTGTTCAAGAATTGCTTCTTAACATCGTTCAGGTCTCTAAGGATACTTGCATCCACAAAGCTATCCCCTACTTCCAGTGTAAAGCCACCGATCAATTCGTCTTTCACCACTGTTTCAAGTTCAATTTTTTGCATGCTTGTGGTGCTGCGAATTTTATCCAGAATGGCATTTTTCACCTGATCTGAAACCGGAACCGCTGTGGTAAGCTTAACGGGGTGAATGTCGTTGATTTTGTTGTATTGGTCTACGAATGCCTTTACGATTTCTGGCAGACTGTATTCTCTTGATTTATTGATGAGCAAGGTTAAAAAAGCTGCAGTTAACTTCCCGATTTTATCTGAAGTTACGGCAATCACAATTTTTTCTTTTTTGTCGGAAGAGATTATGGGGCTCTTCAACATAGCCACAAAATCACTGTTGGTTTGACAGATAGATTGTAACACTTTTATGTCTGCATACACCGCATCTAGTTGTTGCTGTTCTACAGCGAGATCTACTAAACTTTTGGCGTAACGAGAGGCTAAACGGAGATTGCTCATCTTAAAGGTTTTCTTTAGTTCAACTTGATGTCCTGGGTAAGGGTATTAATATACTGCTCTTGTTCTGCAGGATTAGACAATTGTTTGCGGATGATTTTCTCACTCACTTCAACAACCATTTTGCCTACATGATTTTTGATATCGGTAAGCGCGGCCATTTTTTGTTGATTGATTGATGCCTGAGCTTCAGCAATGATGCGAGCGGCTTGATCCTTTGCGTCATTCTTTGCATCGCTAATCATCTTGTCTTTTATTTCTTTTGCTTCCTTCAACATAGCGGTTCTTTCTTCGCGAGCTGCTGCGAGAAGGTTCTCGTTTTCACTTTTCAACTGAGCCATTTCCTTTTTAACTTTTTCAGCAGAGGCAATCGCTTCGGTGATGTTGGTTTCTCTGTCATTCAATCCTTTAAGGATCGCTGACCATGCGAATTTTTTGAGTATGAAGAACACAATGAGAAAAGCAAGAAGTGTCCAGAAAATGAGTCCGAGATGTGGTAAGAGTAATGACATAAATATATTTCAAATGGTTATTAGACGAGTAAAATACTGCATCCTCTGCCCTGTGCGTTGGATGCAGTAAATTTTTTGGGCTATTACTTAAGAACAGCCAACAAACCTGCGATTACCGCGAAAAGGGCAACACCCTCAACGAAAGCGGCAGTCAAAATCATGTTTGCACGAATGTCGTTAGACGCTTCTGGTTGACGAGCGATTGATTCTACAGCTCCTTTACCGATCTGTCCGATACCGATACCGGCTCCGATCGCTGCAAGACCTGCACCGATTGCTCCACCAATGTGAGAAAGTCCAACTTCTGTTAACAATGTCATCAATGTCATGATACTTGTTTTATAGATGAAAAAAAAATTACGCTGTTGGAGCATGATGGGCGTCGCCGTCATGATGCTCATGTTCATGATCTCCTTCCAATGCCTGACCAATAAAAACAGCAGTCAAGTTTGTAAAGATGAATGCTTGTATAAAAGCCACCATAATTTCTATCAAGTAGATGAATACCGCGAATGCAACAGAAAGTGGAGAAAATCCCCAACCTGCAACAGCGCTCATCGATCCAAAAATAAAAATCAAGGAGATGAAACTTAAAATGATGATGTGACCAGCCACCATATTGGCAAACAGACGCACAATGAGTGCGAAAGGTTTTGTGAATACACCCAACAGTTCTACAGGAAGCATGATGAAAATTCTTACAACGGTTGGAACTCCAGGGAACCAAAAAATATGAGCCCAATAATGCTTGTTGGTGCTGAACAAAATAGCAAAAAATGAAATCACTCCAAGTACCAAAGTAAATGCGATATTACCGGTAACGTTAGCTGATCCGGGCAATAAGCCGAATAGGTTGTTGATCAGAATGAAAAAGAAAACAGTGAGCAAGTAAGGTAAATACTTTTTGTATTTGTGTCCGAGGTTTGGCTTAGCCACTTCGTCTCTTACAAACATCACCACAGGCTCAACGGCATTTTGCCAACCCTTAGGCGCGGTTTGAACACCTTGACCTTTCTTGTATTTTTTAGCTACACCCGTCATAAGTAGAACCAAAATAACAAGTGCGATAATCATCTGTACCACATTTTTGGTTAGTGAAAAATCATACACTTTAACCATTTCATCAGCAGCTACGATGTCTTTTTCAGCATTCATTTTATATTTCCCTAGTGCAACTTCGTCTCCTGTATGGCCGAAAGCGGAAGAAGAAAACATGTCTAACCCGTATTTTTCTGAATAGAGAATTACAGGAAGTGGTATGGTTGCATGAAAAGACTCGTGTGGATTTTCTTTATTTTCCAGGGTAAAAAAGTGAAACTCGTGCGCATCTTTGATGTGATCGAGAATGATTTTTGCGGGATCCAGCTTTTCTTCGTGAGGTGCTGCGTGTTGAGCTGCTTCCTGATGAGCTGCATCTTGTGCTATTGCTGTAATGGAAAATACCAATGACAGTATGCAAAAAAGCGCGTTGCGCATGTATTTTATTGAAAACTCGACCATATCCTTCCTGAATTTTGGCGCAAAGATAAGGCCCGTGCGGATAAAAAGGGCAGGATTTTTGGATAATTTTAAAACATTAAAGACTTCTCCCCATAGCCACGGCTTCAAGCTTGGGTTTGTTACAAAGCAAGTCCCCCAGCTCCGAACTGCTTGATA
>JBDLUO010000259.1:0-2799 GCA_039805285.1 Bacteroidota bacterium | reverse complement strand
AGACAAATGCCTCCTTCTGCCCCATTAACTACAACACAACAATCTCAGATTACACAATGGGTTAATGCAGGCCACAGATATTCTGATTAAGCATTACATTTACTAAGAATAACATCAACATGAAAAAAATAATCATCCCCGCATTGGCTCTGGTTTCTATTGCTCTTGCCAGTTGCTATTACGACAAAGAAGAGTTGATTTACCCCAATTCAAGCTCTTGTAAAGGTCCTTTAGATACCATGGGCATAAAATTTAGTAATGTGCGAACCATCATCCGATCCAAATGCGATGGATGTCACCTGGGTGGCGGTTCTTCTGGCGGCTTTAACTTCGATAATGATTGCTCTATTGTTAATTACTGGAACGAAATCAAAGGCAGTTGCGTGCAACCATATTCACTGCAACAAATGCCTACTTCTGGACCATTGTCAACTGCCGAACAAACCCAAATCACAGCATGGGTAAATGCGGGGCATAGATATACAGACTAATTTTAAAGAACGAAAAACATAGCGATCTATTCAGATTTAGCTTTGTGAGAATAGCTTTATCATCTCTAACCTCTAACTAAAACTTCGAATGAAACAGTGGAAAAAAATATTACTTAGTCTCTTTTTTGTTGGCTTAGCTTCTGCTGGAATCATACTTTATCTGGCAACAAAAAAACCTGCAACCGCAGAAGACAGCAAGCCCATTGCTGAATTTTCGGCTGTAAATTTCATATCAAAACTAGACTCCAGCAATATAATTATTTCTGCCCGCTACATGGATAAAAATATCTCTATCGAAGGAATCATTAAAGAAGTAAATGCAGCCCAATATAGTTTGGTATTTGATGGTGGCGCAGATGCCATAATTACTTGCACGTTCGACAGCGCTATCTATTCTAAATATTCAAATCAATTTATCCCAGGTAAATCTACAAAAGTGAAAGGCATTTATTTCGGGTGCGATGGTTTTGAAAAAACAGAAGGTGACGACTTAATGGATCTTTTACCTCAACAAAAAACAGCCATGTTAAAAACATGCGCTGTTCATGAATAACACATAAAAAAATCATCAATGAAAAAACTACTATTTATTTCGCTGCTTACCTTAAGCGTATCAAATGTAATGGCGCAGAAAAAATTATATTCCACCACAACCGGAACTACTTTTTTTGATGCAGGAACCGGAGTCGAAAATATCTCTGCCACCAACAAATCAACCACCTCTGTATTTGATGCTACATCTGGACAGATTCAATTTAAAATCATGAATAAAGGTTTTGAGTTTTGGAGTCAACTGATGCAAGATCACTTCAACGAGAATTATATGGAAAGTGAAAAATACCCTAAGTCATCATTCACTGGCAACATCACTAACATCAGTAAAGTAAACTTTTCCAAAGACGGAAGCTACCCAGTAACCGTGAAAGGAACACTCGATATGCATGGCGTAAAAAAAGAGATTGAAACTACAGGCAGCTTTAAAGTGACAGGAGAACAAGTGCTTGGTACAGCAACCTTCATTGTTGCTCTGGAAGATTACAAAATTGTAATTCCAGGTGTTGTTAAAGATAAATTGGCAAAAACGGTACAGATAAAAATCTCTTGCAACTACAACCCGTTAAAACAATAATGAATCATGCTGTAAATCCAGCGATTCTGAAATTGAATTGATTTTTCCGAAAATTCTCATGTTACATTCATCCCTTGTTCCTAAATAGAAAATGGGATGAATTTTTATAAAGTATCATTTTTATGAAGCAAACATCTTACGCAATTATTGCCCTTTTCTTTCTGACTACTACATTTCATTTTACATCATCTGCCCAAGACGACCTTCTCTCTTTGGTAGAGAGCAAAGAGGTTAAGAAAAAAGATTTCGCAATAAACGCATTCAAATCGAGTCGAGTAATAAATGGCCATTCGATGGAATTTATTGGGAAGGGTGTTTTAGACACACGGATTTTACACCGTTTTGGATTGATAAAATCCGGGGTAAACAATTTATTCGGCTTAGACCAAGCCAATATGAGAATTGGGTTTGATTATGGTGTTTCCAAAAATCTAACTGTAGGAATTGGCAGAAGCAATGTGGGTAAGGAATGGGATGGATTCATAAAATATAGAATTGCACATCAATCCAAAGGCGGTAAATTCAATTCGCCTGTTTCTGTGATTTTAATAACTGGGATGACGTTCTCTACTCTGCCTTTTGCAGAAGCTGGGAACCCAGGAAATTTCACCAGCAACAAAATGGCATATTACAATCAAATCATTATCGGAAGAAAATTCTCGGAGCGCATCAGCTTTCAAGTTTCACCTACACATGTGCACTTGAATGTGGTTCCTAAGATTACAGACGTAAATGATATTTTTGCCATTGGAACAGGCGCTCGTTTAAAACTATCGAATCGCTTGGCATTTGTGGTTGATTATCATTACATTTTAAAAGATTTAAGTACAGACCTATTGCCTCCAAATGAAAGAGAAATCGAAGACGATTCACCCATAAAGTCACAGGTTCATCAATATGTAAATCCGCTATCTGTAGGATTTGATATAGAAACTGGTGGACACGTTTTTCAGCTGCATTTTTCTAACTCTACCGGCATGAATGAAAAAGCATTTATAACCAATACAACCAACAAGTGGGGCAAGGCTGAATTTCGATTTGGATTCAATCTTTCCAGGGTTTTTACCATCGCTAAAAAATAATCTCGCTTTTCGAATTTGTCATCAAAATGTCATGAATTGGATTGTATCCTTTTATGACATTTTGGTGATATTTTTTTTTGTGCAATCCGTGAATTTT
>JBDLUO010000258.1:0-3499 GCA_039805285.1 Bacteroidota bacterium | reverse complement strand
GACTCAAAGATGTTTTTAGTTTTTCTCCGTGTAATGCTGTATCAAAAGATTCAAAGTCATTGCTCTGCCAGTAGCTTTCGAAAGTTTTTTGAAATTTATCAATGATATGGGAAACTTCTTTTGTTGTCACTTTCAGGTTCCATTCTAATCCATCGGTCAATGCTGACCTGGAAAAATTTGATGAACCGATATACCCGGTATGAAATCCAGTATTCCTGAAAAACAGGTATGCTTTTGCGTGCAATCTTTCATTGCCAGTGTTGTAGGAAATCCGAACTTCAGTATTTGGTAATGAAGATAGTAACTCAATCGCCTTATAATCTGTAGCACCCATATAGGTTGTAGTGATTACCCGCAGCTTACCACCAGCTTCAGTAAATTTTCTCAACGCATTTTCGAGGATGATGATTCCTTTCCATTTGATGAATGAAACCAATAAATCAATTCTGTTAGAAGAAAGGATTTCTTTTCGCAGCTCACTTTCTAAAGTTGTGTCGCTGTTACCACCAGTAAACAACTCGCTGTGCGACAATCTTGTATAGGGAGTAATTTCTTTCAGGTGAAGATCCAAATTGCTGAAGTGAGCATCAACTTTTTCAAAAACTGCCTTTAGGATTTTTCCTTCAGTTGCAATGATGTCTTGATTAAACTCTTCTCTTTTTATCTCATCTCTCAAAAAATGAATAATCTTATTTGCAATTTCAATTTGTTGCTCGAGAAGATTGTCACCCTTCAACGTGTTGAGTGCGTACTTGATTGTTTGAGAAAGTCGAAGGGTTAGCAATTCCGATGCCTCTGCTTTATCAAT
This sequence comes from Bacteroidota bacterium, assembly GCA_039805285.1. GTDB lineage: Bacteria > Bacteroidota > Bacteroidia > Chitinophagales > Chitinophagaceae > Ferruginibacter. Next base: position 2,691 of record JBDLUO010000258.1, on the reverse strand, counting down.
AGGAACCTCCTTGATGTAAAACTTATCCGGATCCAATTGCTCGATCTTATTTTTGACCAGTTTCGTTACAATTTCTTCGTAGATGCCGGAGATCATTTGGGGTGTTTAATTATGGAAGTTCTAGTAATCTAAATTGGAATAATTTTTGAAAACATTTACTTTATAAAATTGTAAAATGATGTTGTTTGTCATGGCATGATTTACATACTGAAACAAGCCATTCAATTGGTTCTTTCCCAATATTGCATTTTGCGTATTTCTTATGATGAACCTGTGTCGCCCGACAACCACAAAATACGCAACACCAATTATCTCTCTTCATCACAACATAACGCTTCCTTTTCCATGCTTCCGATTTTAGATAGTCATTGCGATAATAGTCACGCCTTTCTTTGCGTCTATGCTCAAAAAAAAGTGTTTTATTACAAAAATTACAACAACTAAAAATATTAGAATCAGGCCCTCCATAATTTAGGTTCTTAATTATGAAATTAATCTTGGCGTAGACTCTTTAATTTTCCGTCTTCAAAATTTATTTCTAAGTCAGAAACATAATTATTTTTAATCTTATAACCCCAATCTTCAAGTACATTTCCATAGGAACGCAATGAAACATTATCAGGTTTGCCTACAAGTATCCGTACAGAATCTTTTGTCATACCTATGTGTAAAGTCACATTTCCTTTTTTACCCATTACTTCAATATATTGAACTTCCCCCTCTTGGTTTGAAAGGTTATTCGACAGTGTTTCTATCAGTTCCCGTCCTTTCTTTTCTCTTACAGAATTTTCTGTCCTAAACCCGATTGCATACAAGAGTAAAGCTCCTGTAATCATCCCGTAAATAAAAACTAAAAATGGTTTCATACTTATATCATTTCTTATTTCAGTCGGTTAAATTCATTTTGTTTATTTGTTTAGAGTCGGTCTATCCTGAATCAAAACTGATAAATATATGATAAGCACCTCTCTCTTCTTGCCAACATAATTTTATTTTTTACATACTTACTCAAAAAATCAAATTCCATTCAATTGAATTACATAAAAATACAAAACGCATATTTCGTCTTTTGTCTAACAAGTTTTTTTAAAATATAAAATGCATACTTTTAGTTTACGCAAGTTGCTCCGCAAAAAATACTATATCACTTAGTAAAATTGTTCAAATGCGCGTCTAAACCTTTAAAACTTTCTGATCTTCCCTTCTTAATTCACTCCTCCCTAAGATCCCCATCATTCTCCACCCTCTTCGTAATTCATTCGCAGCCCCTTTGTATTCTGCCTTATGAGGCTATTCTGGATTTGCTTCCCCCCTTTTAGCTCTCTTTTTTTACCATCCAGAAGATGTGTATTTTTAAAACCCTCGTTCTTGTTGTCTTTCATGCCATTGAACACCACAATATTCAAAACGGTGAAAGATCTCTCTAGCATTGTGCGGATTCAGTTTCTGCGTATGATATATGTTTTTCACATGATTGTCATTCTCGTTTTCAGTATTCCGAAAGCCTGCTTCAACTGCTCCAATAACATGGTTTGCAGTATAGATAAGTGCATCTTCCCATTGCAAGTGGGAAATTCGACCTTGAAATTTTTGGATTGTAATAATTGTATAAAAGGATGTGGGTCTTTGGACATGGTGTTTGGGTTGGTAATGAAATTAATGATTTTTCGTTCCTTCTTCAAATATTTCCAATACTTCTACAGCAGTATGAATGAAACTGAAATAATTAACATTCATCCGTCTGCCTCAGCATCTCATCCAAAACATCTTCATTTTAATCATCTCCTCGTCATTCTGCTGATTATCATTGTGTAACACATTCATGCATTTCGTAATATCAAAATAATAATACTCCAACCGCATTATTCAAAAATAATCAGCAAGACCTCCATCTATTGGAGGTCTGCCAACGAATAAAAGATTTTATGGCAACCTTGATGTACCAACATTTCAGCTTTACCTTTGCACTGCATCCAGAACCCGAAAGGGTGCCAACCGGGCAACCAAAGCCACGGTGGCCAAATGATGCGGGCATGTTCGCCAACAACCATTGGACCCCTCCAAAACATTCATGCCTGTTGATTTTCTGGATGCCCCACATCCTGCCATCAAAAACAACAGATATGACACCAAACACACAAGACCCCGTCCACCGCAACCAAGCAGAATTCAACGGATTCATCAGCAAATTCGAAGGCTTTTCCAAAGAAGCCCTGGTAAAGGAACACAACCAACTGACTGCCGCTGGCATGTTCTGCGTAGGCAGGCAAATGCGCTTTGCCCTGGCCCTGCACAGGGTCATGAAATCTCGCTTCCCGGCTGAACTGGATGGACAAAACCCGGCATTCCCCTTGAATCTGAAAACAACATTCCATCTGGTCAATGGTGAATTGAAAGCCTCGGCAATCCTGCCCTGATTAATTCCTGTCGTGCAACAAGCAAGCAAATACCCGATCTGAAAACATCCTCTCGCATGGAAAAAACTCAGGCAAGAGGATGTTTTCCCTTTGATCCAGAAACCCACCAGGAACACTTTAATGTAATGAAGAAAAGTTACTGAGGCGCTCCGGCAGGGCGGACGGGGTGGTCTAAAACTCAATCAGGACAAGGTGGTCTAAAATTTAAACAGGCATGTAGAGATGATTAAAAACAAACAAGCACGAGTTTTTTTAACCACCCCTCACTCATCCC
>JBDLUO010000257.1:0-4582 GCA_039805285.1 Bacteroidota bacterium | reverse complement strand
AAAAGCTTTTTCGTGAATACGCACGTCTCCGAATTTGTCGGTGTTTTGCCAATATTCATGTGTATTTTTCTCGCTGTACGTAAGCATGAAACAATTTCCTTTCTGTGTATCATCAGAACGAAACCATTCATAATGTCTGAATATGGGGTATCGTCCGCCCGGATAATTCACATTGATGTAACTCGAAGTGAAATCTATGGTGATTTTTTGTGGCAATGATTTGTGTTCTAAAGGAATCTCAATCATTCCATATGTATCAGATTCTTTCTTCTCTATTATTCCTTCTTGTTTAAAGGTTACGGACTTGCTTTCTTTTCTTAAAACAAAACGGTCTTTAAATTTTTGCTGTTCTTCTTTGTTGTTGTTCTCTTTGATCCAAACGATGTATTCCTCTAAATTCCAAATAACAGAATCTATTCGTGTACTGCCTCCGGTTTGTTTTCCTTTTCCCAGCATCAATTCATATCTGCCAGAATCTTTAAAAATAACCGTATTTGTTTCTTGATAGATTAGATTCTGAACTCCGTTTCCAGGTTGTGTAAAGAGACTAATTTCTACAGGAAGGGATGAATTTATTTTTGAAAAATCCTGTCCTTTTCCATGAATCAAAACGGGTTGAGCATTGCAGATTTCAACAAGCAGCAACACAAACAAAAGACAATAAATATGAACGATTTGTTTTTTCATTTATGCTGATGATTAGCCTTTTCCATCTTTGTTTGCGAGCTGTCCACAGGCGGCATCGATGTCTTTTCCTCTGCTTCTTCTGATTCGTACATTTACCCTGTTTTTTGCTAGAAAATCAGTGAATTGATCGGTGGCTTCATCGTCTGGTTTTTGAAAAGACACACCGGCAATGGGATTATATTCTATCACGTTAATGAGATGGGTTGGAATTCGTCGGTAAATTTTCATGAGTTCTCTCGCATCTTCCAAACTGTCGTTCTTTTTATTGAAAAGGATATACTCGAGCGTAATGTCGTTTTTTGTTTTATCGTAAAAGTAATTGAGTGCATCAACAAGTTGGTCAATTGTGTTTGTTTCGTTGATGGGCATAATTTCATCCCTTTTTTTATCGGTAGGGGCATGCAAAGAGAGTGCGAGATTGAATCGAACCTGATCATCTCCCAATTGCTTTATCATTTTGGCTACACCTGCTGTAGAGACGGTTATACGCTTGGGACTCATTGCCATGCTGTCGGTTGCGGTAATTCTGTCTATCGCCAAAAGCACGTTCTTGTAATTGAGCAAGGGTTCGCCCATTCCCATAAAAACAATATTCGTTAGTTTTCTACCGTACATCTGCTCACTTTGTTCGTTTAGAATGGCCACTTGGTCGTAAATTTCTTCAAAATCTAAATTTCGTTTACGTTCCATTTTACCTGTTGCACAAAAGGCGCAGGTAAGGCTGCATCCAATCTGAGAAGAAACACATGCGGTAATTCTTTTTTCAGTCGGAATCAAAACGCCTTCAATCATGTGACCGTCGTGGGTTTTAAATCTCGACTTAATGGTCCCGTCGCTGCTGTATTGGGTTGTTTCTACTACAATCGGTTTTAATTCGAATTCCTCTGCTAATTTTTTACGGAGTTCTTGTGGCAGATTGCTCATGAGTTCAAAATCTCTGCAGTTTTTTTTCCATAACCATTCATAGGTTTGCATGGCTCTAAACTTTTTATCTCCAATGGATTCAAAATAAGTTTTAAGCTCGGGTAGCGTAAAAGTTCTGATTTTTTTTGTGGTTTGCATTTGGCAAAGATAATCACCTAAATTGTTTACCTTTCCGTTCCGTTTTTTTTAAGTTGTAAAATCGAAAGAAAAACTAAATCCTAAGCTAAATTTATAGATAATTATATGGAAACTGTTTACGTAATTGATGTAGTAAGAACAGCCATTGGAAAATATGGAGGGTCTTTAGCTCCTGTTAGACCGGATGATTTGTTGGCAACTTGCATAAAAGCCTTGATGAATCGAAACAGCAACGTAGATCCGGCTTTGATTGAAGATGTAATTGCTGGCGCTGCGAATCAAAGTGGCGAAGACAATAGAAACGTAGCAAGGATGGCGGCCCTTTTGGCGGGTTTACCTACAACAATTGCAGGAAATACAGTGAATCGTCTTTGCGCGAGTGGATTACAGGCCATTATGGATAGTGCACGTACAATAGCATGTGGGGATGCTCAACTTATGATCGCCTGTGGTGTTGAAAGCATGAGTCGTGCTCCATTCGTTATGCCAAAGGCAACTAGTGCGTATGACAGGAATCCACAAATTTTTGACACAACCATGGGATGGCGATTTGTGAACCGTCAGCTGGCGGAGATGTATTTTCCATATACAATGGGCGAAACCGCGGAAAATATCGCAAAGCAATGGAATATCAGCAGACATGCACAAGACGAGTTTGCTATGTCTAGTCAACAGAAATATGCAAAAGCGCATAAAGAAGGTAAATTCAAAGACGAAATCATCCCAGTTAGGGTTCAAGTTGGAAAAGACAGTTTTGATATTGAAATTGATGAACATCCGAGATTGACATCACTTGATAAATTGTCGATGTTGAAACCCGCATTTATTAAAGATGGAACGGTTACTGCAGGAAACAGCAGTGGTATCAATGACGGAGCGGCAGCAATGTTGCTTGCCAGTGAGTCGGCGGTTCAAAAACTGGCTTTAAAACCAATGGCTAAAATCAAGAGTATGGCTGTAGCCGGCGTCGAGCCTGCTGTTATGGGCATAGGACCAGTGCCTGCCACACAAAAAGCCCTTAAAAGAGCGGGCATTAATGCGGCAGATCTTGATTTGATAGAATTAAATGAGGCTTTCGCTTCTCAAAGCATTGCTTGTATTCATGATTTGGGATTAGACCTTGAGAAAGTGAATGTGAATGGAGGTGCAATTGCATTGGGGCATCCATTGGGATGTAGCGGTGTTCGGATTTCCGCTACATTGCTTCATGAAATGCAAAAAAGAAATTCCAGATACGGATTGGCATCCATGTGTGTTGGCGTAGGACAAGGAGTTGCCATCGTTTATGAAGGAATGTAATGACGCTCAAGGATTATTTTAAATAGCCCTAAACAATGCAGTCAACTCCTGAACAGACATGTTTTTTTGTTCTCCAGAAGAAAAATTTTTAACCAAAATTGTTTCAGTTTCTAACTCTTTGCTTCCAATGATTGCAGCATAACTCACGCCTTTTTTGTCGGCATACTTGAATTGTTTATCCAGTTTTACCGTTTCTGGGTATAATTCTCCGCAAATGCCTTCGCTTCTCAATTGAGATAAAATTTGGAAAGCATACATAGATTCTTTCTCCCCCATATTCATAAAAATGACGCTTACTCCTTTATGTATGTCTACGGGAAATAAACCAAGTTCATCCATAACGTCATAGATGCGATCGATACCAAAACTGATGCCAACACCCGGAATGCCCTTGACCCCAAACAAACCGGTGAGATCGTCGTAACGGCCACCACCACCGATGCTTCCAATTTTTACTTTTTCGGGGGCCTTCACTTCTACAATCGTACCAGTGTAATAATTCAGGCCTCTTGCCAATGTGAGATCTAACTCAACGTTTGAATTGGCATCCAGGCGATCGAGAATCCAAATGAGTTCTTGTACTCCGGATTCTGCTGCTTTGTTATTGGGAAAAAGGGCTAGAATTTTTTCACATTTTTCGCGATTGCTCCCTGTAACATTCAGGTATTTAACAATCAAATCCAATTGATGCTCAAGGATACCGTTTTTGAGCAATTCTTCCTTAACCTTATCTAAGCCAATTTTATCCAGCTTGTCGATGCCTGTGCTAATGGTTGTTATTAGTGCAACATCACCGCAAGATTCTGCAAGAGCAGCGAGTAATTTTCGATTGTTTATTTTGATGGTGATATCATTCAATTTCAATTTTTGAAACACTTGAATGTATATATTAAGCAGCTCAATTTCATTGAACAGAGATGCACTACCAACCACATCTGCATCACATTGGGTAAATTCGCGGTATCTCCCTTTTTGTGGACGATCTGCACGCCATACGGGTTGTATTTGATATCTTTTAAAAGGAAGATTGAGGGTGCCGTGATTCATGGCCACATATCTCGCAAATGGAATCGTGAGGTCGTATTTGAGTGCGCGTTCTGTAAGGAGCGGCGTGTTTTTACCTTCAAGCACTTTTTCGAAGCCATCTTTGGCTTTTTGAAGGTTTTTAGGATCATTTAATCCGTTGTTGAGGATTTTAAAAATCAGGCGGTCTCCCTCTTCTCCGTATTTGCCCAATAAGGTTTCCAAATTTTCCATCGCTGGCGTTTCCAATGGCTCAAATCCAAATAATTCAAACACATTTTTTATCGTATCAAAAATGAAATTTCTTTTACGGATAACTTCAGGTGAAAAATCTCGGGTTCCCTGTGGTAGACTGGGTTTGTTCATTTTATTATTTTTTAGCCATACTTTTTTATGATGGCATCACAACATTCATCAATTAAATTATACACTTTCTCAAAGTCTTCGTACGTACCATAATACGGATCAGGCACATCTTGAAGTAAGCCAGGACGTAAAGCATCCAGAAAAA
>JBDLUO010000256.1:0-8187 GCA_039805285.1 Bacteroidota bacterium | reverse complement strand
TATCTCTTCCTTGGTGAATCTTTGCACGACAGAGGGTCTAAAAATCTCTCTGCGCATGCTTTCGTTGGCAATAAATAATTCTGATTTTTTATTTAGGGTTTTAAATCCCGATTTTTCTTCCATCAATTTTTCTGCGGCATCTGTGGCTGCATAAAATATATGTTCCCTTAACTGCTTTTCTTTTGTTTCTTTCGCCGATTTCAACCAAAGCACTTGAAAATAAATAAGTCCGACCAGCGACAGTGAAATTAAAATGGTTATGACCGGAAATACTTTTTTCATATGGATTGATGAAATCGTTTGTCTCTAATACAAGATGGTTTAGACAAAAATAACCCTCTTATCGTCATCAACTGCTGATAAATTGTATTCAGAAGGTAATTTTTAACAGTTTTAGAAAATCTCGTTTCGGAGTTTTCCGTTTACTGCTTACCTTCAAACTATGAATTTTCCAGCCGCCAATCATCTTTTGATCGCTGATCCTTTTTTAAAGGACGAGCACTTTAAAAGAACCGTTGTGTTTCTATGCTCACACGACGAAGAAGGTAGTTTTGGATTGACCTTAAACAGACCTTTTCATCATACCTTGGACCAACTGATGGATGATATCCAGATTCTTGACATTCCTGTAAATATCGGCGGCCCAGTAGGAATAGACAGCATTCATTTTCTTCATCGCTTTCCTGATTTGGTTCCAAACTCAGAAAAATTAAGTGCGGATTTAGGATGGGGCGGAGATTTTGAGTGGATAAAAAAAAGGTTGAATGATCGTGAGATTTCAAAAAAAGACTTTCGTTTTTTTGTGGGATACAGCGGTTGGTCTGCAGGTCAATTGGAAATGGAGATGAAAGAAAAAACATGGCTTGTCGCTCCTTCTGCTCATCATATTTTATTTGAATCCGAAGCCGATTTTTGTTGGAAAAACAGCATAAAGCTTTTGGGAGAAGGGTTTGAACCCGTCATACATTATCCGTTAGATCCTCAATTAAATTAATCTTCTGCATTGCTATATCCCTTTTTAAAAATACCGGCTCGCATTGCACTGCCATTCTACGCCAAGCAAATAAAGGTGAATCAACCCGAGATTCTTCATTGCGAAGGGCCCATTTTGCTTGCATGCAATCATCCGAATGCTTTTTTGGATGCCATTATCTTATCTACCATTTTTAAAAAACCGATTTACTCACTTGCGCGTGGCGATGCATTCAAATCAAAAAGGGCAAATAAAATATTGCGCATGATGAATATGCTTCCCATACACAGACTGAGTGAAGGGAGTGATAATCTGCATGACAATTACCGAACTTTTGATTCATGCATCGAAATTTTTAAGAAAGGAGGCATCGTACTCATTTTTTCGGAAGGCAAATGTGTGAATGAATGGAAGCTCAGAAGTCTAAAAAAAGGAACGGCACGACTCGCGTTCACCGCCTGGCAATCGGGTATAGACCTGACAGTAATCCCAGTCGGATTAAATTATCATTCCTTTCGGGATTTTGGGAAGACCGTTCACGTGAATTTTGGAGACGCTATGGAAAGAAACACTTTTCCTGAAATGGTTGCGGATGGATTTGGAATAAAGTCATTCAACGAGAGACTTGGCCAATTGCTGAAACCGCTCGTTTTTGAATCGGAAAATCAAAATGAAATCGCCACCTATTTTTCTAGAAACAACAATAAAGCATCTGTAGGTCAATGGTTGAGTTTGCCAGGGAAATGGTTACACTATCCGCTCTATTTTCCGCTAAAGAAACTAACGTTAAAAGTGTTACCCGACGTTGACTTTTACGACTCTATGCTAATTGGATCCTTAACCTTCCTATACCCACTTTATTTATGTCTTGTTGCATGGATTGTTTTCTTGATTGCAGGCGGATGGTATTGGATGATGGTGTTTCCCTTGTTACCCCTTCTTGCATGGATCTATGTTAAGATGAAGAGGTGATTTGCTTTTTGATGATTTGGATTATGGATTGATAATTTCCCCAATTGATTTTACTATTGGATTGAGCACTGAATGAACTATTCGATTTTTTGTGTCCCCAATTGACATAAAAAAGCCCCGCAAAAAGCAGGGCTCGATAAGTATTAAATGATGTTTTTACTTCTGTACTGCACCTTCCACCAAAACAGTCGCTTTGTTGTTCAGCACCTCTACAAATCCTCCTTGAATGGTGTATGAAGTTGTGTTTGTTTTGTCTGTCAACACCTTCATTGATCCTGCTTTCAAGGCACTTACCATTGGAGCATGTTTGTCGAGCACTTCGAACAACCCTTGTATTCCCGGTAACTGTACTCCATATACATCACCTGTAAATATTTTTTGTTCTGGTGTAAGTATTTCTAGTTTCATTTCGTTTGTTTGATGTTTGGCGTTTGGTGTTTGCGCTTCGCGCGTTTGTTGTTTATGGTTTGTTGTTTGGGATTAGAGATTAGAACTTCTAAACTTTCCAGACTCCTACCTATAGGTCCCAAACTTTCCTAACTCACTAAACCTACCAAACTCCTGAAACCTTTTTAACTTCTTAAACCCCTGCCGGCAGGCAGGCATTAAACTTTTTACGCGTTTGCTGCAGCCATCAATTTCTTTCCTTTCTCAATCGCATCATCCAATGTACCAACCAAGTTGAAGGCAGCTTCTGGATATTCATCCACTTCTCCGTCCATGATCGCGTTGAATCCGCGGATGGTTTCTTCGATTGGAACAAGTACACCTTTCAAACCGGTGAACTGCTCTGCTACGAAGAACGGCTGACTCAAGAAACGCTGTACTTTACGTGCACGTGATACAACCAATTTATCTTCATCACTCAATTCATCCAAACCAAGAATTGCAATGATATCTTGTAGTTCTTTATAACGCTGAAGAATCAACTTCACTCTGTTTGCTGTGTTGTAATGTTCTGCTCCCACAATGGCAGGAGTTAGAATACGTGAAGTAGAATCCAATGGATCTACCGCAGGGTAGATACCCAAATCCGCAATCTTACGACTCAATACCGTTGTCGCATCCAAGTGAGCAAATGTTGTTGCAGGAGCTGGATCGGTAAGATCATCCGCAGGAACATAAACCGCCTGAACCGAAGTAATTGAACCGTTTTTAGTTGATGTGATACGCTCTTGCATCAATCCCATCTCCGTAGCCAACGTTGGTTGATATCCAACCGCACTTGGCATACGTCCCAACAAAGCCGATACTTCAGATCCTGCTTGGGTGAAACGGAAGATGTTATCTACGAAGAAAAGGATATCCTTTCCTTGTCCGTCGCCTTCTCCATCACGGAAATATTCAGCAATCGTAAGTCCGCTCAATGCCACACGAGCACGTGCTCCTGGTGGCTCATTCATCTGACCGAATACGAATGTAGCTTTTGAATCTTTTAATCCTTCCATATTTACAGCGCTCAAATCCCAGCCACCTTCTTCCATGCTGTGTTTGAATTTATCGCCATAGTTCATGATGCCAGCTTCAATCATCTCACGCATTAGATCGTTTCCTTCACGGGTTCTTTCTCCTACTCCAGCAAATACAGACAAACCGCTGTATGCCTTCGCGATATTATTGATAAGCTCTTGAATCAATACGGTTTTACCTACTCCGGCACCTCCGAACAATCCAATTTTACCCCCTTTTGCATAAGGCTCAATCAGATCGATTACTTTGATACCTGTAAAAAGTACTTCAGATGCTGTACTCAGATTTTCGAATAATGGTGGCTTGGCGTGGATGGCACGTCCGCCTTCTTTGCTCACTTGTGGCAACCCATCAATGGCATCACCAGTTACATTGAACAAGCGGCCTTTGATTCCTTCGCCGATTGGCATGGTGATGGGCTTTCCGGTATCAACAACCGCGGTACCACGAACTAGTCCTTCTGTACCGTCCATCGCGATGGTTCTTACACTGTCTTCTCCGAGATGCTGCTGAACTTCCAGAACCAGGATATCTCCATTGGCTCTTTTCAATTCAAGTGCGTTTAAAATTTCGGGCAGTTTGGAGTTTTTGTCGAACTGAACGTCGACTACCGCGCCGATAACTGATTTTATTTTACCTGTATTTGCCATAATCTTTAGTTGGTAAATGATTGATTGAATCGGGCGCAAAGGTAAGGGTTGATTGCCGATTTCAGCAAAGGAATCTGTTTTTTTTAGCGTTTTATCTTCGAAGAATTTGAATTTGCGAGATAAACACCTCCTAAAATGACCGCCAACCCTAAAATTTGAAGCCATCCAACAATTTCGCCATACATCAACCCCCACCCCAATGCAACAAATGGTATACCATAGGTTACCATAGAGGCGAAAACCGACCCGGCAGTTTTGATGAGCTGATAAAACAAAATACTCGCCAATGCGGTTCCAACCACACCGAGTATCACGGAATAACCAACCGACATCAAAATGGGTCTGCTCGAAAAGTCCAATCCGAAAAATCCAGTGTAAATCAACAAGATAAGTGCTGGAATGGCGCATAAACTCAGGGCCATAGACACGATATCCAGAGACTGCATTCCTTGTAAATGGCGTTGAACCAGATTAACATTGATGCCATAGCACAGCGTTGCCGAAAAAATAAATGCCACATATCCGTACTCCAAACCAGATGTTAGGCCGTATTTGCTCAAAAAAAGCAACGCTGATCCCAAAAGAGCAATAAAAACGCCGATTGCCTTTCTGCGTTCTGTTTTAAGCTGAAAAAAGAGGACGCCAGAAACTATGGTAAAAACGGGAGTCATGGCATTAAGCGCACCCGCAAGTCCGCTGTCGATCTTCTGTTCGGCCAAACAAAAAAAATAGGCTGGGAACAAACTTCCCAGAGCTCCGGATAAAAACACCAGTCCAATTTTAGACGTTGGGATTTTTCTGAAATTTTTTACGGTTATCGGCAACAGCACCAGTCCAGAAACAAAGATTCTCAGTGAAGCCACTTGCCAAGCAGAAAGTTGCTCCATTCCTGTTTTCATGAGGATGAAGCTGCTCCCCCAAATAAAAGACAGAAGCATAAATAATACCCATTTCCCCGCCTTGCTCGTTTGCATTTTCACTCGATTGAAAAGCAAAGTTGGGTATTTATTAAATAATAATCGATACATTTATTTCATCCAATTGAATCACAATTAATAAAATCATATGTATGCTTAAAGAATTCAAAACATTTCTGATGCGAGGTAACATTTTAGAGCTCGCTGTGGCGGTTATCATCGGTGCTGTTTTTGGAGCGATTGTTTCATCACTTGTTGATGATATCATTACGCCATTATTGCTAACACCGGCGCTCGAAGCGGCGCATGTAGACAATATAGAAAAACTGCAATGGGGCGCCGTTAAATATGGCAATTTCTTGTCGTCTATCATTAAGTTTCTGCTCACTGCATTTGTACTTTTCTTGGTTCTGAAAGCCATGAACAAACTCATCAAAAAAGAATCAACACCAGAGCAGCCGCCAGCTCCATCAGAAACAGAAAAACTCCTTGCAGAAATAAGAGACCTCCTGAAGAATAAGAACGCATAGTAATTATGGTAAGCATCAACATTATTTCGAAACAAAAGCTGCTGGTTTTAGTAATCTTTTTGTTCACTTTGACGAAGTTGAAAGCTCAAGACAGAATCGTGTTGGAATTAAAAAATGAATCTTCGATTGAGATAAAAAAAGATGAAGGCGACAGCATCAAATTGACCTGGAAAAAAGGAGGAACGTTCAACCTCAATGTAAATCAGGCTTCATCTAACAACTGGGCAGCTGGGGGTGATGAATTTTCTCTTTCTGCAAACGCATTCCTCAATCTTTTCGCTTATTATTTACACGATAGACATTCATGGGACAATTCCTTAGACCTTGCCATCGGTGTGGTTCAGAGTACGAGTTTGGGCAGACGAAAATCAAGCGACAGACTGGACTTTACCTCTAAATATGGGTACTCGTTAAATAAAAAATTGAATCTTGCTTCTTTACTCAATGTGAGATCTCAAATGGCGAAAGGATATAAATATAACAAGAACAGCGCAGGGATAGACACACCAACGCTGATTTCCAACAGTTTTAATCCAACCTTGATTATCGTATCGGAGGGATTCGACATCAAACCAAGAAAAAACATTTCTATTTACTTTTCTCCCATCACATCAAAATGGGTGCTTGTAACGGAACCCAGTTTACGTCCATTGTATGGGGTTAATTCAAAAAGCGCATTAAGATCCGAACTTGGTGCTTTCTTTTCGGGCAATTATACCGGAAAAATAGGCGACAAATTTACCTATAAAACAAAGCTGGATCTGTTCTCAAATTACAAAACAGAACCACAGAATGTTGATGTGTATTGGACCCACGCATTTTATGCCAAAATAACCCGATACATAAATTTTAGCTTTAATGTGGAAATGATTTACGACAACGATACTAAAAACATTACCCCGGGTAAAGGACCAGCTCCACAATGGCTTCAACTAATGGGCATTGGATTTGCATACGATTTCGGCTACCGGAAAAAGATCAAAAATTCGAAAAAATAAGTGCCTGTGAAGTCATTATCTTTGATGTCCAAAAAATAAGCGCTTTGACCAACGAGAATTCATACCAAATCAAATTAGACCAGTTCGAGGGGCCATTCGACCTTTTGCTTTTTTTTATTGAAAGAGACGAGCTTGATATCTATAATATTCCAATTACGAAAATCACAAACGATTTTCTGGATCACATTCACGAAACAGGGAAATTAAACATCGAGCTGAGCAGTGAGTTCATCCTTTTCATCAGTACTTTGATGCGCATCAAAGCGAAAATGCTGTTGCCCAGAAAAGAACTGGATAAAGACGGAAATGAAATTGACCCTCGTCAGGAGCTTGTTGATAAGATATTGGAATATAAAAAATACAAAGAGGCTTCCCTTAAGATGGCTGAAATGGAAGCTGACCGTATGTTGATGCTCAAAAGAGGAAACGTAACCCAAGAACTTTCAAAGATTGGAGAGGAAGCGGGAGAAGGTACCGAAATTCAGGCTGTTACTCTATTTAAGCTGATGAAGGCCTTTGAAAAAGTGGTCCTTCGAATACATCAGAAAAACAACAAGCCCGTTCATACCGTTGTACAGTATAACTACACGATGGAAGAATGCAGAGCGTATCTCCTGAATCTTTCATCTGAAGAAAAAACAGTTTCTTTCGAACGAATTTTTGATACTTGTCAAGACAGAATCCATGCCATTTTTCTTTTCCTAAACATGCTTGAGTTGGTTCAAAATAAATACCTGAGAATTGTTACCGGAGAAGGCCGAAATAACTTTTTTGTGGAATACAACGAAGAACGCGAAGAAGAAATCAGCAACCAACTTACCGATGAAGATTTTAATAGGGGGATTTAGGATTTGGGATTTGGGATTTGGGATTTATAATACAGCATTACACTAAATACAATTTGTCCTTTTATTAAAGAATGTGCGCATGGGCCAGGCAAAACGCGCGGAGCGATGGGGTTTGCTGCTGTTGCTGGTGTTCCGAAGGTCACCTGCAACAGTTCAAAATCATTCTGATTATTGTATGGATTTTAGGCGCGGTCGGAGACCGGCGCCAGCAGACAAAGAAATGAAGAAGAAAGATGAAAAAATCTGGTTGATATTACGATTTGTGATTTATGTAGTTTGAGGTTTAACTATTACCAAACCCATTGAAACTTTTTAAACCTTTTGAACAACTTGCATAAATTTGCCTTATGAACACAAAACTATTTTCGGCATCAGATAGAGGATCCGCAGACTACGGCTGGTTGAAGCCAAATTATTATTTCAGTTTTTCACAATATTACAACCCATCCAAAGTACATTTTGGACTACTTCGTGTTTTGAATGATGATTTCATTATGGGTGGTGGTATGTTTCCGCCTCATCCTCATGATAACATGGAAATTGTAACCATCCCTTTGACCGGGGCTGTTGAACACAGCGACAATACTGGTGGACACGGCATTATCAAAGCTGGCGATGTTCAAATCATGAGCGCTGGATCTGGAATACAACATTCCGAAGCCAACGCCTCAAAAACTGAACCTTTAACGTTGTTTCAAATTTGGATATTCCCGAAATTAAAAAACATTACCCCACGTTACGATCAGCGAACATTTGATATTGAAGACAGAAAAAACAAATGGCAAATTGTAGTCTCTCCACGAGAAGAAGACAATGCGTTGTGGATCAA
>JBDLUO010000255.1:0-9589 GCA_039805285.1 Bacteroidota bacterium | reverse complement strand
ATGTTTATTTTAATAAGATATAAATTTCAGGCAGCTTTTGTAAGCATGATTATGAGTTACTGAAACATTTAATTATGTAAATCCTTTTTATACGTCCCATAAATTTTCCTTTTGCGCTGGTATTCCGAAGGGCACCGATTTCTACAACGAGCAACAAGACTATGCGCTGGGTTGTCAGGAAAATTATTAAGATCATTTTAAATTAAAAAAGCCATCATTTTTTAATTGATGGCTTTCGGTTGTCAGGATGGTCACCAGGAGTTAGAACTTTTAGATAATGTTATTTTGATCTCTCAATTCCAAATAAAAAACAATGTCATTTTGGTAGAGGAATAAACAATTGCAAATTTATTCTTTGGATTTACATGAATGGAAACTAAAGGTACTTTTGAACAATCACATCCGCAATGCGCTCTCCATCCATTGCTGCACTTACGATTCCACCAGCAAAACCAGCGCCTTCTCCACAAGGGTAGAGGTTTTTAAATTGAGGATGGTGAAGTGATTCTGAATCCCTCGGAATTTTTACCGGACTCGAAGTTCTGCTTTCAGTGGCGACCACTACCGCGTCTTGAGAGTAATAACCTTTCATTTTTTTTCCAAAAGCTTTGAATCCATCGGAAAGACGTTGGTAAATAAAAGCAGGCAACACCGTTCTTAAATCTGCTGGATTGAGTCCGGGTATGTATGAATTTTCAGGTAAAGACGAGGATAAGGTTTGGTTGCAAAAGTCTGTCATTCGAAGCGCGGGGGCTTGAAAATTCCCGCCGCCAGCTTGGAACGCTTTCATTTCAATCTGTTTTTGAAATTCCATCAGAAGAAGCGGGTGGTCGATGTTGAAGCTTGAATCTTTTAGATAACCCATGGCATCTTTTTGTTCTACAGAAACAACCATACCGCTGTTTGCGAAAGGATTGTTTCTTTTTGATGGACTCCAACCATTAACAACAAGCTCATTTTTTTGGGTTGATGCGGGGGCGATAATACCACCAGGACACATGCAGAAAGAGAACACGCCTTTTCCCTTTACTTGTTCTACCAGACTGTAGGAAGCTGGGGGTAGATCCAAGGATCTGGGCAGATCGGAGCGAGAGTGGTATTGGATAGAATCGATTAAGCATTGAGGATGTTCTATTCTTACACCCAGCGCAAATGGTTTTGATTCTATTAATATGTTTTTCTTAAAAAGTAATTCAAAAACATCACGGGCCGAATGACCCGTAGCGAGAATGACATCATCTGCTTGAAATATCGATTCATTTTGAGTTTTAATGCCTTTTATCACATCGTTTTCAATGATAAAATCGACCATTTTTTGTTCGAAATGAACTTCGCCGCCGCATTGAATGATTTGCTCACGCATTGCGGTGATAATCCCGGGTAGTTTGTTGGTTCCGATATGTGGATGGGCATCAATCCCAATTGATTCAGGAGCTCCAAATTGAATAAACAGGTTGATGATTCGATTTATATCACCTCTTTTATTGCTTCTTGTATAAAGCTTTCCGTCGCTGTAGGTTCCTGCGCCACCTTCCCCATAACAATAATTGCTTTCTTCGTTGATGATTCCGGTTTTATTCAATTGGGCAAGATCTCGCCTCCTGCTTCTCACGTCTTTTCCTCTTTCTATGATTATGGGTTTGATGCCAGACTCTATTAGCTTTAATGCGGCGAATAACCCAGCTGGTCCAGCACCAACAATAATCACAGTTTTCGAAACATGTTGTACATCTTGAAAATGGATGATTGCCCTTTCTATGGGTTGAAGCGGCTCATTTATGAAGGCAAGCAGACTGAGGTTAAAAAACACAGACTTACCTCTGGCGTCGAGGGATTTCTTTAGGATGTGAAATCCAGTGATTTGCTCAGGCTTAAGCGCGAGCGAACCTGCCAAATGCTGTTTAATTGAATGAGCGTCTGAAACTTGTTCAGGTTTCAGACGGAGTTGTATTTTCTTTTGCATGTGTTAGGAAGTTATCCTAAAAAACAAGGTAAAATTTAGAAAGGAAGGTCGTCGCCGTCAGAAGCGGTAGAGCTGAAAGTGTCTAGAGGCTCCATATATTCGTTGTCGATTGGCTGATTTCCGGCAGTTTTCAATATCTGTTCCATTCTCCAAGCATCCAGATTGGTAATGTAATTGGTTCTGCCATCTTTTTCCCATCTAGAACCTTTGATGTTGAAGTACACTTTAATTTCATCTCCGATATTGAAGCGATCTAGGAGTGAAGTCTTATCTTGTACACATTGAAACTTTATGTAATTTACTATAGTGCGACTGTTTATTTCATCGGATTTCTCTACGACAAATTCTCTTGTTTTAAAGCTTTCGGTACGTTGAACTGTATCAAATTTAGCTACCAACTTTCCGGTCAATTCGAAACTCATGTTTATTAATTTTTAGTTACCAAATATATGACATAACCATTGAAAGCCATTATGTATTTTCCTCAAAAACTCCAAAGAAAAAAAACAAAAAAAAAAGCGAAAAAAAATAGAAACAACACAAATAAATAACTTACTTTCATCGCCCTAAACAAAATGAAATGTTTTTGTTGTGATTAGGATGGATGAAGGGATTTGTTTTCAATAAAAAAAATTTTTTTATGAACACTTATTCATTGATATTCGCCGTCCCTTAAAAAACAGCACTTGTAAAACAACTGATTGAGTTTAGGGTCACAACACAAGGTTTTTATATTCAAAATAGCGTTCAAGAATAATGGATAAGTCTTTCGAAAAAGTTTGGCAAAATTGCTTGGAAATAATCAAGGATATAGTGGAATGGCAACATTTCAAAACTTGGTTTGAGCCAATCAAGCCTGTCGAGTTGAAAGAAAAAATTCTTACCATACAGGTTCCCAGCCAATTCTTTTACGAATATCTGGAAGAGCACTACGTTTCTTTATTGTCAAAAACATTAAAGAGAGAACTGGGTAAGGAAGCAAGATTGGAGTACAGGATAATGGTTGACAGTGGCAATAGTAAGAATAAGCCGCTTACCATGGATGTACCTGCGAATGGGTACAAAATGTATTCCAACAATGAAATGGATTTTCCTTTGATGGTACAAAATCCAGTAAAGAATCCTTTCGTAATTCCGGGATTGAAGAAAATGCAAATCGATCCCCAGCTTAACAGTGCTTACACATTTGATTCATACATAGAGGGAGATTGCAATAGAGTGGCGCGTCGTGCAGGAAAAACGGTGGCAGAAAAGCCAGGAAGCACCTCTTTCAATCCGTTGGTGATCTACGGAGGCGTTGGCTTAGGTAAAACACACTTGGCACAAGCCATTGGAAACGAGGTAAAGAGACTATATCAAAACAAGGTGGTTCTTTATGTGAGTTCAGAGAAATTCATCAATCAGTTTATAGACCACAGCAGAAACAATGCGATTAACGATTTCATCCATTTTTATCAGATGATTGACGTTTTGATCATTGATGATGTTCAATTTTTCAATAGAGCAGAGAAATCTCAAGATGCATTCTTCTCTATATTCAACCATCTTCACCAGAGTGGTAAACAATTGATCTTAACCAGCGACAAATCACCAAAAGATTTGGAAGGCGTTCAAGAAAGATTACTTAGTCGTTTCCGCTGGGGATTGAGTGCAGATCTACAATTACCCGATTACGAAACCAAGATTGAGATCTTGGAACATAAGATGCGAAACGACGGGTTGGATTTACCTAAAGAAGTTGTAAAGTATATCGCTTATAACATCAATAGCAATGTAAGAGAGTTAGAAGGCGCATTGATTTCACTTTTAGCTCAATCTTCATTGAATAAAAGAGAAATAGATCTGGAACTTGCTAAAAAAGTGTTGAGGAATTTCGTAAAATCTTCGAGCAAGGAAATTACCATTGACACCATTCAAAAAATGGTTTGCGACTATTTTGATGTTCCTTACGACAAGTTATTACAGAAGACAAGGAAGAGAGAAATTGTGCAAGCCAGACAAATAACCATGTATCTTTCGAAGGCATTTACAAAAAATTCTTTGAAGACAATTGGGGAACATTTTGGAGGAAGAGATCATACAACGGTGATACACAGTTGTCAAACCGTTAAGGATTTAATGGATACTGATAATTTGTTTAAAGAGAGTGTTTTGGAACTGCAACATAAGGTTCAACTGGCAGCTATGTGATAAAAATTCTCATAAAAAGAGAAATTCATTTGGGAAATAACTCAGAGCATCGTATTTTTGCCACCCCAAAAGGGATAAGTTCTTTTAACTAAGAATAGGAGAGATGCCTGAGTGGCCGAAAGGAACGGTTTGCTAAATCGTCGTACGGGTTACACTGTACCGTGGGTTCGAATCCCACTCTCTCCGCAGAAGAATTTAGATTTGGAAGGAAATCAAAGCGACCCAACGCAGCGAAAAAAAATCCTCCAGCTCTTTAAGAAGAATATAGATTTGGAATTGATGAAATTATTCTAAACATTTTCTTCGATTTAAAAATTGTAGACAGATAACCAACTTTCGGGATGTAGCGTAGCCCGGTTATCGCGCCTGGTTTGGGACCAGGAGGTCGCAAGTTCGAATCTTGCCATCCCGACAAACATAAAAGTCCTGCACGAAAGTGCGGGACTTTTTGCATTCGAGCGGTGCAAGCAAGCTTGCAATAGCGAAGAAGTAAAAAGTCATAAGACGAGTGAAGCGAGTCAGGTCTTTTCAAGTAGTCACCCCCACAATTAAGATCAGCGCAGGTAACCTTGCCATCCCGGCAATGTTGTTTTAAATACAACAAAACAGAAAAAAAGCAGATCATTATGGTCTGCTTTTTAATTTTTATAATTCTACATTCAATTTCAAATGCCCTCCAAATCCCTCACGAATAATTCTCATTAAAGTTGACAATCTTATATCGGATGCATCATTTTCAATTCTTGAAATGTATGTTTTTGTAGTACCACATTTTTCAGCTAATTGATCTTGAGTCATTCCAGATTCTTTTCTTAATTCCTGCAACATAACCCCCAATTTAAAAGCTTCAAAACCTTCTTCATATTGCTCGCGAGATTTAGTACCTTTTTTCCCATACTGTAACTCCAAATGATCAGCAAATGACGTTAAGTTATCTTTTGTATTCTTTTTCATAAAAATCTATTTTTTTTGTTCTTCAAAATATTCTTTCATCAGTTTCTCAGCTAATTGAATTTCATTTGGAGGAGTTTTCTGCGATTTCTTTTGGAATCCGTTTAATAGTATTACAAGCTTCCCATTATCTAAACAGCAAAAAACACGAAAGATATTTGTTCCAACTTCAACACGAATTTCAAATAACCCTTTTGTAGATGTAAGATGTTTAAAATATTTTTCAGGAACCTTTTCTATAGTTGCGATTAACTGCAAAGTCCAGTTAAACTTTTTTTGGGTTTCAGGATTTAATTTTTCAAAAAAATCCAGATAATAATTTTTATAATAAAATATGTTCCTGTTAAATGTAGTGTCCACTATACAAAGTTATCTAATAAGATAACAAAAGCAAATTATTTTTTGGACTTAAAATTGACTGTAAATCCTCCAAAAAGTTCGAACTCCCGGTCATCATCCAGACAAACAGTAAAAACCCTCGGCATTTTGCGTAAAACCAAATCCTAATGGGATACCGCGATACAATACAAGAAATAGACTTTTAAAGATTGGAATTTTTAACGAATAAACTTTACAATGGTTACTGCCTGAAAATGACCAAGTCCATGCTCGGTTTTCAAATTTTGAATCTGTTCTTTCTGGCTTGTATTATCTATAGCTTTTGCTATTTCCAACCATTCTTCCAATGCCTTTCCTGTTTTTTCAGGCAGGTTTTTGATGATCGCTTTTTGCATTTCTTCAGGCGTCATGTTCTATTTTAATAAGGATGAATGATCTTAATCAAATTTTGAATTAATATGAACATGATTTGTTCATAACCAAACATCGAATAATATTTGAAAATTACATATTTAAATTCACTAAACTAATACCATTTCAGAAAGTCCAAGAAAGTCGAAAGCGTAGTCAAAAGGTTTGTTTTATTTTAAAAAATAGCGGTCTATATAAAAATCGATAAAAGCTTAACATCCAAAATGAATGAATCCCTTGTTGGCGATCTGTTTTTTGATTACATTCATCTTTCAATAATGAATATTTTTCGCATATGTCCATTGTTACACAATCGTTGAACCCAGCACAAATTCATCGTACTTCGAGAAACATCAATTCTGGCTTAAATCCATACCAAGGGCCTTTCGACAGTTCGGCTGTTATTCACTTGTTGAAAAGAACCATGTTTGGTGCAAGCCTTGCCGACGTTAACTATTTTTCTAGATTGTCGCTCACACAAGCTGTAGATGAACTTTTAAATCCCACCGCGTCTTTACCCGCACCACCCTTAAACGATTATCAAAATGATACCGCCGATCCCAATGTGCCTGCTTGGCAAACCTGGGTAAACAGCCAAACCAACGATGGTGCCCTGAACTTTCTTCGTGTTTTATCTTTTAAAAAATGGTGGGCAGGTGTTTTGGTCAATCAAGACAGAAGTATTAAAGAAAAATTATCCTTGTTTTGGTCAAACCATTGGGGTACAGAAACCAATGTAATCAACAATGCCATTCTCTGTTATGATCATCACACGACATTGAGAAATGGTTGCTTGGGTAATTTTAAAACGATGGTTAAAAACATCACCATTGATTCCGGAATGTTGATTTATTTAAACGGATACCTAAATACGAAATTGGCTCCAGACGAAAATTATGGAAGAGAAATTCAGGAACTTTTCACCATAGGTAAAGATCCCGTTACCAACCTAGCTCCTTATACCGAAGAAGATGTAAAAGCAGCAGCTAAAGTATTAACGGGTTGGCGTATTAATGTAAATTCTGGTAACAGTTTTTTTGATCCCAATCTTCATGACACTACCAATAAATCATTTTCGTCTTTTTACAACGGCCGAGTGATTTCCGGAAGATCAGGCGCAGCGGGTGCTCAAGAAACTGATGATCTCATAGACATGCTCTTTGCTAAGAATGAAACTTCTAAACACATCGTCCGAAAATTATACCGCTGGTTTGTGTATTACGAAATTGATGATCAGGTAGAGCAATTGGTCATTGAACCACTAGCTGCCATTTTTCAACAAAACAATTACGAAATAAAACCTGTGATACGCGCCTTGTTTTTATCGGAGCATTTTTTTGACGCACTCAACAGAGGTTGCATGATTAAATCTCCCTGCGATTTGGTGGTGGGGCACCTCCGCGAATACCAAGTAAATTTCCCCGATCCTTCAGATGTAGAATCAAATTATGGTCATTGGAGTTTCGTGGCCTACTATGTGATTTTACTGACGCAAAATCTCGGCGATCCTCCTGGCGTATCGGGCTGGCCTGCTTATTACCAACAGCCCTTGTTCCACGAAATCTGGATCAATCACGACAGTTTACCCAAAAGAAATCAGTTTACAGATTATCTCATTTATGCAGGTTATTCCATAAACAACACCACCATAAAAACCGATGGAGTTGCTTTTGCGAGTCGATTGCCAAATCCTGCCGACCCCAATGAACTTGTAAGAGATGCCATGAAAGTGTTGTTGGGGGTGTCTTTAACAGACGCGAGTCTTGCGCAAATCAAAAACAATTTCTTACTCAGCGGGCAGGCTACGGACAGTTATTGGACGAGCGCTTGGAATACCTATGTTGCCAACCCAACTCCTACAAATTTGAATATCGTCAATACCCGTTTGAGAGATCTATTAAAATATTTTATGAACCTGGCCGAGTACCAACTGTGCTAAAAATTTGCTTATGAAAAGGAGAGATTTTCTTCAAAAATCCATACCAGCCGCCATTACTTTACCTTCTCTTTTACAAGGGTTATCGGTAAAAGCTTTTATGTCGCATCCTTTTTTTAGCGCATTGATGCCACCTAATGAAACCGACAAAGTTTTGGTGTTGATTCAATTGAGTGGCGGTAATGATGGGTTGAATACCGTTATTCCTTTGGATCAATATGCGGCTTATTTCAATGCGAGAAGCAATGTGGCAATCGCCGAAAACAGCACGCTTCGACTAACAGGTCAAACCGGAACCGGCCTTCATCCGGCCATGTCGGGCATGCAGTCTTTGTTCAATAACGGAAAACTAAATATCGTGCAGTCCGTTGGTTATCCCAATCCCAACTACTCCCATTTTCGGGCTACCGACATTTGGATGAGTGCTTCAGACAGTGATGAAAATATTCCAAGTGGCTGGAGTGGCAGATATTTAGACACGCAGTTTCCGGGTTATCCAAATAGTTATCCAAGCCAGGAGCAGCCCGATCCTTTAGCCATACAAATAGGTTCGCTTACCTCATTGGTTACTCAAGGACCAGCTGTGAATATGGGTATAAGCATCAGCAATCCAGACAATTTTTATAATTTGGTGAATGGAGTTCAAGATCCTGTACCCGCATCTCCCGCAGGTAAAGAATTGTCGTATATCAGAAACGTTGCCCGGCAAACGAACCTGTATGCAGATGCCATAACCTCAGCTTATAACAACATTGCGCAACAAGGAACATATCCCAATACTAATTTGGCAGGTCAATTGAAAATTGTTGCCCGTTTGGTGAAGGGGGGATTGAAAACGAGAATTTACATGGTTAACCTCGGTGGCTTCGACACACATGCCCAACAAGCCAATACCAATGATACTTCCACAGGCGTGCATGCCAATTTGCTCAGACAATTAAGTGATGCAATCAAAGCTTTTCAGGATGATTTGCGTTTGTTGGGTATTGAAGACAGGGTGTTGGGCATGACTTTTTCGGAGTTCGGTCGACGCGTCAAAAGCAATGGCTCTATGGGAACCGATCATGGAGCTGCAGCACCAATGTTTTTATTTGGTTCGAATGTGCAAGGTGGAATCGTTGGGCACAACCCGGAAATTCCAAACTCACCAACCGTGGAAGACAATGTGACTATGCAATACGATTTTAGGAGTGTTTATGCGAGCGTGTTAACACAATGGTTTTGCGCCGACAATCAAACGGTACAATCTAGCCTGTTGCAGAATTTCCAAACCCTCCCACTGATTAAGGGACAGGTGTGTAGTATGCCACCAGTAAGTTCAAGCGGGGTGTTGATTAGTAACTACCCGAATCCATTTGCCAGTCAAACCACAATAAAGTACATTACAGCAGGTGGGCATACTTTGGTGCATGTGATGGATACAACAGGTAAAATGATAAGGAAGTTGGTCGAAGCACAGATGTTGCCAGGGGAGTATACCGTTTCTTTTAATGGTTCTATGCTTCCATCTGGCGTGTATTACGCGAGATTACAAAACGGATCCGTTTCTCAGGTGAGGAGCATGTTGATAGTTAGGTAGAAAACGAGTTTAAGAGTTGACAAATTTGGGGCTTAACAAGTTTGTAGGTTAACGAGTTATCAAGTTTGTGGGTTGACAAGTTTTCAGGCAATTGTGTTTGGGTTTGTCAGGTTCACAAATTAGTGGGGAATTAAGTTTTGATTACATCTCAAATTCCAATTTCATTCAACATACTTCATAAAAAAAACCCCGCAATTGCGGGGTTTTTTTTATGAAGTAT
>JBDLUO010000254.1:0-5073 GCA_039805285.1 Bacteroidota bacterium | reverse complement strand
ACGCCTGTCATTTTTTCTGTGAGTATAAAATCGATTTCTGTTTTTTGTTCTGTCGGATTTAGATCCATCAATACCACTTCTTTTGGATCTTCATTTCCAAGTAAAATATTTTTTAAAAGATCGATATAGGAGCTTCGATTTTTATTGGATAAATAGCTCGTTACTCGTTCTGATATTTGAAAATTTTCCCGGTAGATTTGATCGAGCTGATGTTGGAAAGCAAAAAGACTGGGGAATCCCTGTAATTCAATCATGGCAGGCTTTAATTCCTGATTCTCGTTGGTCGTAATCGCAAAATCGAAGACCATGAATTGGGCTTTATTTTCTATCCCTTCCATTAAAAATTGATGCGGAATGGCAGTTTCGGTTTTTTTTGCAAAATCTTCGGATTCGATAAAATCTACAACATACTCACAGGTATGTATCATTTCGTCTCGGATTTTTTTCGGAACAAATACAGGCGTTTCTGCTACCCTGAAATCCAGTTTTTTCCCGGCAATGTGATTCAGTTTCTCACATAGGGCTTCATAAGCCGTTTCGTTGAAAGTAGCATT
Organism: Bacteroidota bacterium; assembly: GCA_039805285.1. GTDB lineage: Bacteria > Bacteroidota > Bacteroidia > Chitinophagales > Chitinophagaceae > Ferruginibacter. The sequence goes on along the minus strand of JBDLUO010000254.1, from coordinate 4,519 downwards.
GTATTTGTTTCTGAATTCGGGAATCATGTCAGGCCTTGTTTATTTCTAAATGATCAATGGCGTGCAGAATGAATCTGGGTATGATGGTAGAATACGTTTTTCTTATTCCTTCTGGGTCTTTGAGTTTGTCGATGGTTTCATTCCAAACATGAATTCCATGCGCAACTAAAATTTTTGATTTGCTCTCTTCGTTGTTCATGTATTTGTTTAAACCGATATCATTTGCTTCCGGATGAAACTGGGTGCCGATCATATATTGATTGAAGCGGATTGCCATCAGTGCTTTCTCATCCGTTTTTCCGAGCTCTGTAGCTAGAATGGAAGCGCCTGATTTTTCAAATTGTGCTATATCTGGTAAGGTAGCCTGATAGTCTCTGCTGTCAACCACCCAAAATGGATTCGGTAAACCTGAAAAATGAGCCTCTGTTTTTCCCGATCTGGTAAGTTCGACTGGATAAATGCCAAAAGCGTTTTTAGACCTTTTGCTTACATGGGCGAGATTGAAATGTCGACAAGCCAATTGAAAGGAGTGACAGATGAAAAAAACAAATTTTTTCGCTTTTACTGTTGAATCTACATTGTATTCTGAAACACAAGACAACCAATGGAAATAATCTTTTTCCCAGGCTTGGTTCGTATCTATGGGACTTCCAGGTCCACCGCTTGAGATATAAATGTCAAAATCCATTCCGGGGATTTCGTGCTTTTTTCTTACATCAAATCGGGTAACTTCAATCGGATGGCTTTTTTCTGATTTTATGGCATCAATCAGCTGGAATAAAGCATTTATGCCTTGATTGACCACTCCGTCGTAGAGATCCAGTATGGCAATTCGGATAAGCTTATCCCCGTTTTTCATTTTTCAAAGTTACATTTTTAACCTGAACGTTGCTTTTGCTACCTTTACATTCACAATGAAAACAAAGCAGATAAAAAAAGACAAGGTAAACATCATTACATTGGGTTGCAGCAAGAATCTGGTAGACAGTGAAGTCTTAAGTGGACAGCTGAAAGCCAACGACATTGATACCGTTCATGAGAGCAAGAAAAAAGACCACAATATCGTAGTGATCAATACCTGCGGCTTCATCGAAAAAGCCAAAGAAGAAAGCATTCAGCATATTCTGGATCACGTTGATCTAAAGAAAAAAGGAAAGCTAGACAAAGTGTATGTTACCGGCTGCTTAAGTGAAAGATATCGTGAGAGTCTGGAACAAGAGATTCCGGAAGTGGATGCTTATTTTGGAACCTTGGAATTGCCACAGATTTTGCAAAAATTCAATGCCGACTTTAAATCTGAGCTTATCGGAGAACGCATGCTTAGTACGCCTTCTCATTATGCCTATTTGAAAATCAGTGAGGGTTGCAATAGAACCTGTTCCTTTTGTGCGATTCCCCTTATGAGAGGAAAGCACGTTAGTAGAACCATAGAATCACTGGTAGACGAAGCTACTTCACTGGTTAAAAAAGGCGTGAAGGAAATTATGGTCATTGCGCAAGAGCTAACGTATTACGGATTGGACATTTATAAAAGAAGAGCTTTGCCCGAGTTGTTGCACAAGCTGGCAGACATCGAAGGATTAGAGTGGATCAGACTTCATTATGCTTATCCATCAAAATTTCCACTTGAGATTATTGATGTGATGAAAGAAAGAAAAAACATTTGTAATTATCTGGATATACCGCTTCAACATGCATCAAATCGAATGTTGACGGCAATGAAAAGACAAATTACGAGAGAAGAAATGGAAGAATTAATCGGAGAAATCAGAAGTCGTATTCCAGATATTTGTATAAGAACGACCTTGATTGCCGGCTATCCCGGTGAAACGAGAGAAGATGTGGAAGAATTGAAAGATTTTTTAACCAGAATGAGATTCGACAGAGTGGGAATCTTTACCTACAGTCATGAAGAACAGACCTCAGCGTTTGAATTGGAAGACAATATCCCTGCAGAAGAAAAAGAGGAGAGAGCCAGAGAAATCATGGATCTTCAACAAGAAATAAGTTTGGAGAAGAACCAAGAGAAGTTGGGTAAAGTTCTTAATGTCTTGGTTGATCGTAAAGAAGCAGGAAGATATTTGGGTAGGACGGAGTTTGACAGTGTGGAAGTAGACAATGAAGTAATCATTCAAACTACAAAGCGATTACAGCCCGGAACATTCGTGCAAGTAAAAATCACCAAGGCCTATGATTACGACCTCGAAGGAGAATTGGTCTAAAAAGTAAAAACATAAGATTCGATAAATGATTCAGCCAAACGTTACACCCATTGATTATGTCGATACACGCCGGTTTTCGTCATTGGTTTTGGATTATTTAGCAAATAAAGAAGAACTCAGTCCTTTTTACTCATTCCGACCAAACACAGAAGGGATTCAAAAGGCAGTCGAAGCGAAGAGCGCATCTGGAATAGATCGGAATCTTTTGGTTGAGAAATGGAATCGAGAATACAAGCATCTGCCCGAAGAAAAAGAGGTGTTGAACAACATTCAACGCATGTTGGATGAAAACACATTTACCATTTGCACTGCGCATCAACCCAACATATTTACGGGCCCTGTTTATTTTATTTATAAGATTCAGCATGCCATTGCTTTGGCACAAGAACTAAACAACAAGTTTCCCGATTTACATTTTGTGCCCGTGTATTACATGGGCAGCGAAGACGCAGATTTAGATGAAATAGGAACTGTTTTTTTTCATGATACATGGATCAAATGGGAAACAAAACAAAAAGGAGCTGTAGGAAGGATGAAAGTGGATGAGGCATTTTTGTTGATGATGACAGAAATGGAATCCATTGTTAAACAAGCAGGATCGATGGGAGAGGAGATTGCATTATTTCGCAAACATTATCAACTGGGCAAAACGATTGCAGAAGCAACATTCGCATTGGTTCATGAATTATTTGGGAAACAGGGATTGCTCATTTTAGACGCCGATGATATCCATTGTAAGAAAACGTGTGTAGACATTTTTAGAGAAGATCTTTTCAGAAATCAATCAAATCATTTACAAAAAGAGGGCTTAGAAAAATTCCCTCAAGAATATAAGGTTCAGGCTTCTGGCAGAGAGATTAATTTATTTTATATCGATGAGGGCATTCGTTCCAGAATTGAGCGGAATGGTGATCAATTTGTTGTACATGAAACTTCGTTGCGTTTCTCTGAAACAGAAATAGAGGAGATGCTTGTACATCATCCGGATAGATTTAGTCCGAATGTAATTTTGCGTCCACTGCTTCAGGAGCGAATTTTACCCAATGTGGCATTCGTAGGAGGTGGGAGTGAGTTGGGATATTGGATGCAACTCAAAAACGTGTTTTATCATTATGGGATTTCGTATCCGGTTTTGATATTGAGAAATTCTTTTGCCATTGTAGATGAAGATATAAATGGGGCATTGCAAAGATTCAATATTGAGGTTTCGGATTTGTTTCGGAATCAATCAGAATTGGAATTGGTATTGATGCAGCGTAATGGAGTAAAGTTACCGAACCTCGAAGCGGAGCGGGAGAAAATCAATGAGATCTATGTTGCAATACAAGACAAATCATCAGCCATTGAGAAAACCTTGGTCAATCATGTAGATGCATTGCGACATAAAGCTGAAAAAAGATTGATTCAGTTGGAGAAAAAAATGCTTCGACTCGAAAAAAAGAAACATACTGAATTGTTTTTCGAAGTAAAAAAGCTTCAAGACAAACTGCTACCCAATGGGAGTTTACAGGAGCGAATGGAAAATTATTTCTCACTGCGTCTCATATATGGCCCTGATTTATTTTCTTGTTTATACAATCTACAACAGCCCTTCTCAGAATCCTTCTCCGTAGTATTCATTTCAAAAGATAAATAGGGGAAGTTGCTCAATATGCTATCTTACGTATCCAATCTTTCCATGAAGAAGCTAAGCATTTTTGTATTCATCATTTCTCTCTCAGCTAAATATTGAGTGAATCAGAGCAAGATGATGCAGCTTAAATCAATCACAACGTCAATATGGAAACAATAAAAAATCCCGGTTATTTTTGATAACCGGGATGATAAAAGTGATGAAATAAATCAATTGTGATTTACCGTATTATTTATTGTTGAAAATCAGCATCAGTTACGCCTTCATTGATTTTGATGGTAGAGATGTTCATTCCAAATTCTTGCTCACCTACACTTTGTGTAATTTTATAAGGCAATAATACATTTCCAGTTTTTCTATAATCTGCGTAATCAACGAAGAGGGTCATTTCTTGTCCTCCTTGATCTGTCGTGCTTTCATCCCTAACCAAAAGTCCAGTTTTAATGGAGTAGTTTTCAACAGAAACTTTACCTGAAGGCTTTACGATTTTTAATCTGTAAACATCCTGATCTCCAACTTTTCCGATTCCAAGATAAGAGGTTTGGTGGTCATTAGAGATGTAATACAATTGAGGAATCACCCCTTTATCATCTTGAGCTTCTTTGATTTCTTTAGCTTCAAGATCTGCTTTTTGTCCCATTTGGGCTCTGTAACCTTTTACTCC
>JBDLUO010000253.1:0-20421 GCA_039805285.1 Bacteroidota bacterium | reverse complement strand
CTTGTTGATGTTACTCAACATTAGGATTTGGATTTTGGTTTTTCCCGACTTGTTAAGAACTTGGTTTTTGGTATTGGATTTTTAAGCGGGTGAAGGCGTTTAATTTCCTTCCTTGCTGATACAAAGATGGTGCGTTTTTTAAAGCTGACATAGAGCAAGAATGCCCGATTTTCATTTTGATGTAATTACCTATCACATAGACATAATACGTTCAGACTTGGTTGCGAATCGCGTGTAGATACGTGCGTAAATCTACGATTGTAGTGGAAGAGGTATGATGCAAATAAAAAAGCGTGCATCTTGAAATGCACGCCAGTATTGATTTTCGTATGTTTAGTGAATCTGATTCGATTATTTAGATAAACTTTGAATGATGTCGTATTTGGTTACGATTTGAAAAGAACCACTATCATCTTTACTTAACACAGCTCCGTTTTCTTTATTGATAAACTGACTTAATTTTTCTAATGGTGTATCCATATTTACCATCGGGTAGGGAGGTTCAATTACATCAGAAACGGCTTTGTTTTTAACATCTCCGCTTTCAAGTATTTTCGAAAACAAACCACTTTCAGAAACGGCGCCAATGTTCACTCCGTCTTTTATTACGGGTATATTTTCAATTTCGTATTTTTTCATCAAGTTAATGGCTTCCAATACGGTTGTTGTTGGCTCTATACTAACCAGTTTCTGGCTTTTTCTTGCATTTACAACCTGACGGAAGGTTTTCACGTCCAAGAATCCTCTTTCGAGCATCCATTCATCGTTGTATACTTTCCCAACATAACGGCTTCCATGATCGTGAAAAATACAAACTACAACATCTTCTGGTTTAAGTTGATCTTTTAGATTGTATACCCCTTGTAGGCATGAACCACAACTGTATCCTATAAATATTCCTTCTTCTTTGGCAATTCTTCTGGCCATTACAGCGCCGTCTTTATCGGTAACCTTAGTGAACTCATCTATGTACTGCATATCGTAGTTCTGAGGAACAAAATCTTCTCCGAATCCTTCACTGATATAGGGATAAACTTCATTGTTGTCGAGTTCCCCTGTTTCGAAGTATTTTTTCAATAGAGAACCATAACTATCAATGGCCCACACTTTAATGTTTGGATTTTTTTCTTTCAGGTATTTTCCGGTTCCAATAATGGTACCGCCTGTTCCTGTTGCAACCACAAGATGTGTAATTTTTCCTTCGGTTTGCTCCCAGATTTCTGGTCCGGTTTGCTCATAATGAGCCTGACGGTTAGCCAAATTATCATACTGATTAACGTACCATGAGTTTGGAACTTCGGTTGCCAATCTTTTCGATACAGAATAATAAGACCTTGGATCTTCGGGTTCTACATTGGTTGGGCATACAATTACTTCTGCGCCAACGGCTTTTAAAATATCAACTTTTTCTTTTGATTGTTTGTCTGTAGTGGTAAAAATGCATTTGTATCCTTTAACGCATGCAGCAAGAGCTAATCCCATTCCGGTATTTCCACTGGTTCCTTCAATTATGGTTCCACCGGGTTTGATTTTACCCTCGGCTTCAGCCACTTCAAGCATTTTTAAAGCCATTCTGTCTTTAATTGAATTGCCTGGATTAAAATATTCCACTTTTGCCAATACGGTACAAGGCAAATCCTTAGTTACTTTATTAAGCTTAATTAAAGGGGTGTTCCCGATGGTCTCTAAAATATTGTTTAACCACATATTTAAAAAATTTTGCCCAAAGGTATACAATTCCCTTTTTGTGTCAAACACAGATGAAAATGAAAGGTTATTTATTCGTAGATCACTTGGTTAAACTTAAAACTGCAGCTTTTACAACCGGGTCGTATCGATTTAACGTTTTTTGATATGCTGAAACACCTTCTTCCATTCTGGAGATATTGGCTTCAACGTTTTGAGTAATAATCTGAATGATTTCGGGTTTCATTGAAGAAATTATGGTAGAAATTGAATCTGGGAGTGTGTTAATCCAGTTGTTACTGAGTCCCACTTTCGAAACTGTTGTTCCTGATTTTTTTTGAGACAGATAAGTTATATATGCCAATCTTGAAATCTGGATTCCTTTTTCATAAAGCGCATCATAGGATTGGGATAACAAAGAGTCTTGGTCTATTTTTATGTCTGGCTCAATTCCTCCGCCATCATATAGTTTCTTCCCTTTCGACGACAAGAAAACTTTTTTCTTGTCGTTAGAATCGTTTGCTTCGTTCATATAATATGCAGCTTTCCCGTTTGCATAAGATCGCTGAATGCATCTGCCAATAGGGGTGAAGTATCTTGCCACTGTAAGGCGTAATGCACTATTATCGCTCAACTCGTATTGTTCTTGGACGAGGCCCTTTCCGAAACTTCGGGTGCCCAAAATTTCTGCTCTGTCCCAATCTTGTAATGCACCTAAAAGTATTTCACTTGCGCTTGCTGATTCTTCATCACACAATAGTATAAGATCTCCATTTTCGAATTGCCCCTCTCTTTTGCATCTATACTCCCTTTTCGGTTGGTGTTTGCCTTGTGTATAGGTAATTAATTTGTCTCCTGATAAAAATTCATCCGCAATTTCGACAGCTTCATCCAATACACCACCTGTATTTCCCCTCAAATCTAGAATCAGGTTTGTCATCCCTTGTTTTTTCAAATCGGTAAGGGAAGTCATGAATTCTCGGTATGTTTCGGTTGTAAATTGAGCAATTTTGATATATCCAATTTCTTTATTTATCATGTATTCAGCCTCGATGCTGTTGATGGAAATTCTGGTTCTAGGCAATTTTATTTTTTGTAAATCTCCAGATCGTCTAATCGTTAGCGTGATGTAGCTGCTTTCTGCTCCTTTTATTTTCGAGCGAATGGAATCTTCATCCAATCCAATCAATGATTTATCATCCGATTTTATGATTTGGTCTCCAATTTCCAATCCATTTTTTTCTGCGGATCCGCCAGGAATAAGTCTGACAATACTCGTGGTGTCGCGAATCGAAATAAATTCAATGCCTATGCCAACAAATTGCCCATGAATATCATCATTCACCGACTCTAAATCCTGGGCTGGAATGTGCACAGAGTGGGGGTCTAGTTTTGCCAATATGGTTTGAATGGCAGAGTCGTTGATGGATTTCAAGTCTACATCATCTACATATTTCTTTTTTATCAGCGCCTCAATTTCTCCGAGCACCGATTTTTTTTCGAAACTAAAAAAGGATGTAGCTGGGAATTGATCTCTCATGGAGAACCCAATGATCATGCCAGCAATGATTGAAATGCTGATCCAGAGAGGCAGCCATTGTTTTTGTGTATTTTGTTCTTTGTTCATGGTATTATGGGATGCGAAGTTAATTTTTTGTTTTCAACTTGAATATTGATTTGATTTGAAAACTTCTTCTTAAATTGGTTGTTAAATCTCCATATGGAAAATATACTTATTGCAGATAGCGGTTCTTCCACTACAGGTTGGTGTTTGATGGGGAAACGAAAAAAGATATTTGTGCAAACCCAAGGCATCAGTCCTTATTTTATGAATGGGGATCAAATTGCAGAAATACTCCGTAAAGAACTACTACCATCCTTGGGTAAAGGGATTCCTTCTAAGGTTTTTTTCTACGGAACAGGTTGTGCAAATCCCGAAAACGTCAAAATGATTAAAAAAGCCATCAAGTCGGTTTTTTTAAAAGCACAAGTAATTGTTGAAAGTGATCTGATTGGCGCATCTAAAGCCGTTTGTGGAAATGAAAAAGGGATTGTCAGTATTTTAGGAACAGGATCTAACTCTTGTTACTATAATGGTAAAAAAGTCGCCAAAAACAGCCCTGGACTCGGATACGTTTTGGGGGATGAGGGGAGTGGTGCATATTTGGGAAAGCGGGTAATACAACACTACCTTTATCAAACATTTGATCCAGATCTGATGGATCGATTTAAGGCTCAGTATCATACCGACGTCACAGAAATTCTCGATACGGTGTATAAAAAACCACTTGCTAATCGCTATTTGGCAGGGTTTACTGGTTTTTTAATCGAAAACAGAGGTCATTTTATGATTGAGAATATCATAGAAGATGGGTTCAACGATTTCTTTTTCAATCATATTTATAAATACAGGGAAAGCTGGACCTTACCCATACATTTTGTAGGAAGTGTTGCATTTGGATTTAAAGATGTTTTAAAAGTCTTGTGTGAAACGTACGAATTGCAGCTTGGAAAAGTGCTTAAGACGCCATTAGATGGTTTGGTTGAATACCATCGAAAAGAGTTTAAATAATTGAAATTCAATATGATATGATTCATCCCTTTTTATTTTAAAGTAACTTTTGAGCTTAAACGAAAAAGAGGGATATTTTAAATCATGCTTTATGTGGATATTTTGCGAAAAATAGATAAAAAAATCCTTGGATGTAAACTTCTTGTTAACTAACTTGTATTCATTCTTAGAAAAAAAACACAAACAAATACCCAGCTTATGAACAACAAAATTTTACTCACAGCATCATTGGTTGCCGGTTCTTTATTCGCTCAAGCACAACAAAGTAAATTAGCGTATGCTATTACAGGCGATGGCAACAACGATTTCATCTGGATGAACATCCGTCAAGTTGATTTGAACACCGGAGAGGTTGTAAAAACAATTTTTGAACGTAGCAAAACGGCTTTCCAGATTACAGATGTGAATGCGCAATCTGCGAAAACACAACAAAGTTTTGTAAACGAAAATATATTCTCAACGCCTTCGTATCCAACGGGTACCATGGTTGCAGCTGCAGCTTTCGATAAAAGAACAAATAAATTGTTTTTTACACCGATGCGCAAAAACGAACTACGTTGGTTGGATTTAGGTTCATCTAACGAAACTCCATCATTCTATACTTTACCATTCGCAAATGCGGGAAGAACAGCTGATGCAAATGATGAAGCAGCTAACATTACAAGAATGGTTATCGGAGCGGATGGCAATGGTTATGCCATGAGCAACGATGGCAATCATTTTTACTCTTTCACAACTGGAAAGAAAACCACAATCAAAGAAATTGGCAACATCATCGATGCAGAATCAAACAATGGTACATCCATTCATAACAAATGCAGCAGCTGGGGTGGTGATATGATTGCAGATGCCTTTGGTAAATTATACGTTATCTCAGCCAATCACAACGTGTTTTTGGTAGATATCGACACAAGAATCGCAACTTACAAAGGAAATATCCAAGGATTGCCAGCTGGATTTACTACAAATGCAGCAGCTGTAAACGAAGATGGTGAAGTCGTATTAGCAAGTGCGAATCTTTTCGAAGGATACTACAAAATGAAAATCACTGATCTTAAAGCCGTGAAAATGGTTGGAAGCAATGTGAAATTCAATACTTCAGATTTCGCGAATTCAAACTTATTGTTCCAAAAAGAAGCAAATAGTTTATTGAACAGCAAGGTTGTTCCAACGGCTTCAATCCCTGTAGATGCTAAGGTTTTCCCTAATCCAGTTACCAACTCATCTTTCAACATTCTTTTTGAGAATGCAAAAGAAGGTCGCTACCGCATCATCATGTCCGATTTGGCAGGAAGAAATCTTATGAACAAAAATGTAAGATTAGCAAAAGGTACACAGGTAGAAAAAGTAAATACCAATGCCAACATGGCTAAAGGAGTTTACTTTGTAAAAGTGATTGACGAGAATAACGCAATCATCATAAATGAAAAAATTGTAATTCAATAAAAATATTTGGGTTAATAAGTCCGAGGCTGTCGAAAGACAGCCTCTTTTATTTTGTATTTAGCCTCGGGATTGAATTTGTTTGTGTGGTTATGATGGGGTAAATTTGCTGACTTAAAAAAATAGATTATGCGACAAATAGCATTTCGTGAAGCACTTCGTGAGGCAATGCAAGAGGAAATGAGAAGAGATGAACGTGTATTCCTCATGGGAGAAGAAGTAGCAGAATACAATGGAGCTTATAAGGTAAGTCAGGGTATGCTTGATGAATTCGGAGAAAAAAGAGTAATAGATACGCCGATTGCGGAATTGGGTTTTGCCTCAATCGCTGTAGGTGCAGCACAAAATGGACTTCGTCCGATCGTTGAATTCATGACTTGGAACTTTGCTGTTCTTGCCTTAGATCAAATATTGAACACCGCATCTAAAATGCTTGCCATGAGTGGTGGACAGGTGGGTTGTCCGATTGTATTTAGAGGAGCCAATGGCAGTGCCGGACAATTGGGCGCTCAACACTCTACTGCTTTTGAAAGTATGTATGCGAATATCCCTGGAATAAAAGTAATTTCTGTGAGTAATCCATACGACGCAAAAGGACTTTTGAAATCAGCTATTAGAGATGACGATCCGGTTGTTTTTATGGAGAGCGAGTTGATGTATGGAGATAAAGGAGAAGTTCCAGAAGAGGAGTATTTGATACCCATAGGAAAAGCCAATGTAGTTAGAGAGGGGAAGCATGTTACCATTGTTTCTTTTAATAAAATGATGAAAGTGGCACTCGGAGCTGCTGAGGAGTTGGCAAAAGAAAACATAGAAGCTGAAGTAATAGACCTTAGAACCATTCGTCCATTGGATTGGTTTACCATACTTGAAAGTGTAAAAAAGACAAACCGATTGGTAATTGTTGAAGAGCAGTGGCCATTTGCTTCGGTATCTTCAGAAATTACCTACCGCATACAGAAAGAAGGGTTTGATTATTTGGATGCACCAATTCGCAGAATTACTTCTGCCGATGCTCCGATGCACTACGCACCCAATCTAGTTGCAGCTTACCTTCCAGATGTCACTCGTACAGTGAAGTTGGTTAAGGAAGTGATGTACATGAACAAATAGTTGCCGTAAGCGTTAAACTACCATGAAGAGATTCATATGGCTATACCTAGTGTTAAGTGTAATTAATGTACACCACCTGCGTGCCCAAAGAATCTATGCAACTGCGTTTTATGGCTTATCCAATTATAAAGGAGACCTTCAAGAAAGAAGTCTAAACTTTTTTCAATCTAGATCCGCATTTTCACTAGGTTTCAATGTAGAGGTAACCTCAAGAATTTTCATAAAAGGGGAGTACTCGTCGGGTACCCTTTATGCCAGCGATCGTTACAATCCCAAAAACAGACTTCGTAACCTGAGCTTTTATTCAGATATAGAAGAATTTAGCATCGTTGGAGAATACAACGCTTTCGACTTGAATGAATATGCATTAACTCCTTTTGTGTTTGCTGGTGTGGGATACATGAAATTTAATCCTTACATCATTCTTCCAGATGGAGCCCAAATTTTACTTTCCGAATTAGACACAGAAGGCCAAGGTTTTTTTGAAGATCGGAAAAAATATGATCTTAATACTTGGTGTGTTCCACTTGGAGGAGGACTACAATGGCGCATATCAAATAAGCTAAGATTGGCTGCGCAAATCGGCTTTAGATTAACGGGAACGGATTATATAGATGATGTAAGTAAAACTTATGTAGATAAAGACTTACTCCAACAGAAACGAGGAGCTAATGCTGTAGCCTACGCTTATAGAGGAGATTTGGTACCTGGCGGTCTGCCTTATCCTGCAGCAGGTACGCCTAGGGGCAATCCCAAAAACAACGACATGTATATTTTTGCCGGTGGCTCTGTTCGCTACTTACTTCAGGGCCATGGAAAACGTAAGGAAAGAAAAATTGAAAAAGATCGATATCACATGGGCTGTCCTAAAATTTGACCCTTAAAACAAAAACAATGGCCTATAAAAGTCTTGAAGCGTGCTTGGTGGATCTTGAGAAACAGGGGCAATTGATTCGCATCAAAGAAGAGGTTGACCCCAATCTGGAAATGGCGGCCATTCACCTTAAAGTGTATGAAGCCTCTGGACCAGCATTGCTTTTTGAAAATGTAAAAGGATCTCGTTTTCGCGCAGCTTCGAATATCTTCGGCACCCTAGAACGCTCTAAATTCATTTTTAGAGACACCTTGAAATGGGTGGAGAAGTTGATTCAGCTAAAAAATGATCCCATCTCCGGCTTTAAAAATCCAATTGACACACTCGGAGCAGTTTGGAATGCAAAGCATGCCTTGCCGCTAAAGAATCCTTTCAGCAATCCCATTCTGTTCGAAAAAATAAAAATTAGTGATCTGCCACTGATCAAACATTGGCCTATGGATGGCGGTGCGTTTGTTACCCTCCCACAGGTTTATTCGGAGGATGTAGAAAAGCCCGGAATCATGCATTCCAATTTAGGAATGTATCGCATTCAACTTAACGGGAATGATTATGCGAAAGATGAAGAAATTGGACTTCATTATCAGTTACATCGTGGCATTGGTGTGCATCAAACAAAAGCAAATAAAAAAGGTCAACCCCTAAAAGTCAGTGTTTTCGTTGGTGGACCGCCATCTCATACTGTTTCTGCAGTAATGCCATTGCCTGAGGGTATGAGTGAAATGCAATTTGCAGGTGTTTTAGGAGGAAGAAGATTCAGATATAGTTATCAGTATGGATACTGCGTGAGTGCGGATGCTGATTTTGTAATTACCGGAGAAGTAATGCCTGGGGAAAATAAACCAGAAGGTCCGTTCGGAGATCATTTGGGATACTACAGTCTTACACATGATTTCCCGCTGATGAAAGTACACGCGGTTTATGCCCGAAAAAATGCCATCTGGCCCTTTACCGTTGTTGGTAGACCTCCTCAGGAAGATACAAGCTTTGGAGACTTGATTCATGAAATCAGTGGGGGAGCGTTAAAGCAAGAAATTCCTGGATTGAAAGAAGTGAATGCGGTAGACGCAGCTGGCGTACATCCGCTATTGTTAGCAATCGGACAAGAACGATATACACCGTTTTCCCCTACCAAACAGCCTGCGGAGTTGCTTACCATTGCCAATCATATTCTGGGTACTGGACAGCTCAGTTTGGCAAAATATCTTTTCATAACCTCAGACGAAAAAGATAGCTTAAGCACAAGAGATATTCCTGCATTTTTCAACCATTTTCTTTCGAGGTTCAATACGGAGCGCGATTTGCATTTTTACACGAATACAACTATAGATACACTTGATTATTCTGGAGAATCCCTGAATGCGGGTAGTAAGCTGGTGTTGGCCTCACATGGAGAGGTCGTTAGGAACTTGAACACTGAAATACCTGAATCTATTCGAAACTTACCTGGTGTTACGGACTGCAAACTGGTGATTCCGGGTATCGTGGCGTTGCAATCCCAAAAATATCAAAACAGAGAAGACGCAATACGTACTGTTGAAAAATGGAATCAATCTTGGTTATCGAATAAAACAGATCAAAACAATCCTGTTTTTATTGTTTGGTGTGATGATGCGTCAATGGTTTCTGAGAACATATCGAATTTTTTATGGGTTGCATTTACTCGAAGCAACCCCGCTATCGACATTCATGGTTTAGATTCATTCTATATAAACAAGCATTGGGGCAGTAGGGGTCCTTTAATCATAGATGCGAGAATTAAACCTCACCATGCTCCTGCAGTTACAGTAGATTCTGGGACTGAAAAAAGCATAGAAAAGTTCTTCAATAAAGGAGGAAGCTTATATGGTAAATTGTAATTTCACAGGATATGAAAAAAATACTTTTTTTATCGTTTCTATTTTCTTGCTGCTTACACGGGAAGTCGCAAACGTCAAACAATAAGAAATACGATATCCAAAAGAATGAAAAATCCCTGCTTTGGGAAGTAAGCGGTAAATCACTGAAGAAGCCGTCTTTCCTGTATGGCACCTTTCATTTAATGTGCAAAAACGACTTGTTTTTTTCTGAAAATTTGAAAATCGCACTCAATGAATCAGATGTTCTCATGTTGGAGTTGGATATGGATGATCCAAAGATCGCTATGGGAGGATTGATGTCTTTGGCGATGAAAGAAAATAAAAAGCTCCGTGATTTACTAAGTGAAACAGAATACAATAAGGTTTCAGACTATTTCAGAGATTCTTTAAATACGCCGCTCTTCTTTTTAGAAAGCGTTCAGCCCATGTTGCTTCAGTCTCTGCTCTATTCAAAATTGATTCCCTGTTCTCAAATGACTAGTCCAGAGCAAGAATTGATGAAGTTGATAAAATCGAAAAGAAAGCCGGTCGAAGGTCTTGAAACCCTTGAATTCCAAGCTTCCGTTTTTGAAAAAATTCCATATCAGGTTCAGGCAAAAATGTTGTTGAACTCAATAGACAGCATTGAATTTCAAAGGTCCTCTTTTTTGGAGATGTTAGAAACCTATAAAAGCCAGGATTTGCCTCAGCTTTATTCAATTGCTTCAAACGAAAAAGAAATGAAATCATTTGAGGATGCTTTATTGAATGACAGAAATAAAAATTGGGTGCAAAAAATGGCGGTATCCATGAAAGAAAAATCTTTTTTCTTCGCTGTAGGTGCGGGCCATCTTCCCGGTGAATCTGGTATCATCGCATTATTACGAAATCAAGGATTTACGGTAAGACCCATTGTCAATCTCAATTGATTTTTTTATTTTCAATCCTAAAATATAAACGATGGAACAAATGATACTTGGAGTAGGAACCAGATTACAAAATACCCAATTTGGTCCTGGTGTAATTGTAGGTGTTAGATATGCCACTTATCTAATTTCATTCATCCACCATGGTGTAAAGGAGATAGATAAAACAGACACTGGGTTAGATGAGATTATTCCAGAGAACGTTACCATCGAACTAGAAACAGTTTCTGATGTGGAGCGTTCCTTACTTAAGATTATGAGAATGTGGTCTGATGTTTCTGAGATTGTGCCATTGGGAGACCGGTGGAAGGGTGGTACTATGATCTTGCAGCCTGCGGATAAAAATCAAAAAGGCAAAGAGATTCCTGTTGATGTTTTCTTTCACAAAATTGTGATGTTGAGAGATAGATTAAGGGTGATGGAACAACAAATCAACGCACATAAAATAATGACAGACGAAGAGAAAGTAAATCTTCAACAATACATTACCAGAATATACGGCACACTCACCACGTTCAACGTTTTGTTCCGAGACAAAGAACATTGGTTCGTTGGTGAAAAATCGAGCGACTGATTTTAATCGATATTTTTTATTTAGATAGCCCTTGCTGGATCGAAATTCTCTAATTCTTTGCTTACTGCATTTAAGAAAGTAGAGCCCAATCCGCCATCAATAATTCTGTGGTCGTAGCTAAGCGAAATGTACATCATGTGTCTGATTCCGATGGTGTCGCCCTGTGGCGTTTCAATGACCATAGGTCTTTTCTTTATCGCTCCAACGGCCATAATCGCTACTTGAGGCTGATTGATGATTGGTGTTCCCATAATGCTACCGAAAGTACCTACGTTGGTCAGGGTGAAAGTACCTCCAACGGTATCATCTGGTTTAAGTTTGCCTGTTCTTGCTGCATTGGCCAATCCGTTAACTTGTTTGGTGAGTCCAACCAAATTCAATTGGTCTGCATTTTTGATCACAGGAACAATGAGGTTTCCAGAAGGAAGTGCAGTTGCCATTCCTATATTGAGGTCTTTTTTGATGATAATTCTCTCTCCGTCCACTGAGCTGCTCAACATGGGATACTTCTTCAAGCATTTTACGATGGCTTCGATGAACAAAGGAGTGAATGTAATTTTTTCACCTTCACGACGTTCGAATTCTTTTTTCACTTTATCTCTCCATTGCACCAGACTGGTAACATCGCATTCTGCGAAGCTGGTAACGTGCGGACTGGTGTGCTTGCTGTCTACCATGTGTTTGGCGATAAGCTTGCGCATGCGGTCCATCTCGATAATCTCAACGTTACCTGGATATGAAACAGGTAAATTTTGAGATTCTGATTTTTCGATTTGAGGTTTGGCAACTACGGCAGGAGCTTGAGAAACAGCCTGAACCGGAGCAGCAACAGGTTGTTTCCCTTTGTTGGCGATATAGGTAAGAATGTCTTTTTTAGAAACACGACCATCCTGTCCTGATCCTGGAATTTGTTCTAATTCCGACATGCTTACACCTTCACTTTGAGCAATATTCAAAACCAACGGAGAATAAAAACGCATTCCGTTAGAAGATGTTGAGGTAACATTTGTATTTGAGGGTTGAAAAGGAATTTCTTCCACCACTTTCGCATCTTCGTATTGTTTAGCAGCTGCTGGAGCAGTAGGTGCTGCTGCAGTTACCGAAGCCACCATTCCTTCTACTTTAATTTTCGCAATGACGGTTCCTATGGGCACAACGTCGTTTTCGTTAAATAGGATTGCTTCTAATACACCTGATGCAGTTGAAGGCACTTCACTGTCTACCTTATCTGTTGCAATGTCTAACACCGTTTCATCCATAGCAATGGTATCTCCGGGTTGTTTGTGCCATTTCAAGATTGTGGCTTCCATGATGCTTTCGCCTAATTTGGGCATTATTAGATCTACTAAACTCATAACGTAAAAACTATTGTTTTAGGAATGCAGCAAAGGTAAGTCAAAAACGGCTCAGGCAAGGGCATTGACCGTAAATTTCAGATTCTTCACTAAAATTTGCCAATGATTCAATTCTATCTATTAATTATGCCTCAGTAGTGGAATCTTCTAAAAGGGCTTCTCTAACCATATTCAGTGCAAACATGGCTGTGAGTTGTATATTTTTACTTCTGTTGAATCGAAGTTGATATTTCCTGGCTTTTACCTTTCCTTTTTTACCTGCGGCCATCCACACGGTACCTACTGGTTTATCCGGCATCCCACCACCTGGACCCATGATTCCAGATACTGCAACGGCGTAATCTGTTTGAACCTGTTCTAGAAGTCCGTTTGCCATTTCTAAAACTACTTGTTCACTAACCGCTCCGTAGGTTACAAGGGTTTCATGAGATACACCCAACATCTTCTCCTTGGCATCATATGAATACGTAATCATGCTTCCCTGATAATACTCAGAAGCTCCCGGTATGGCGCTTATCAGGTGAGCAATATATCCTCCCGTACAGCTTTCTGCCGTAGCCAACTGTTTATGATTCTCTTTGAGCAAATGGGATACAATTTGTTCCATAGTGAAATCCTCGTCTGCTATCATACTTTCTTTCACAATAGACTTTAATTCCTCGAAAAGATTTTCTAAATCTGCTTCATGATCGGAGCTGCTCAATCGGAGCCGAACCATTCCATGATTGGGTAAATAAGCCAATGAAACCGATGATGGGAGTGAAGACTCAAAGGTTTCCAGCATGTCTGCAAGCACCGACTCTCCCGTTCCAAAGGTGACAACCGTTTTATGACGAATCGGTAGGAGGTTGAATCTTTTTTTCAGTTCTGGTAAAACAGCATCTTCCATCAATCCCATCATTTCCACAGGAACGCCAGGTAAGCTTATGCAAATCAATCCCTCATCCTCAAAAAGCATTCCGGGTGCAGTACCCAATCGATTGAACAAGGGTTTGCAAACACTGGGTAACTCGGCTTGTTTTAGGTTTCGCTCCGTTACAGGCTTCTTTAATGTAAATTCAAACAAATGCCTGATGTGTGCTTCAACTTCTGCATTGGAAATGAGCGTTCCTCCAAAATATTGAGCCAACAAGGGCTTGGTTATGTCATCGGCAGTAGGACCTAATCCGCCTGTCAAAAAAATGATATTGGATGTTTTTCGTTCTTGATTTAGTGCATCGATGATGGCTTTTTTATTGTCTCCAACTGCCACTCTTCGCGATACCTTAATTCCAATTGCATTAAGCTGTTGCGCCATCCAGGCGCTGTTCGTATCTATCACTTGTCCTATAAGCAGTTCGTCTCCAATGGTAATTATTGTTGCATTCATAAGTTCCAAAAATAAGCATAATAAGGCTGTCATTTTCAGTTGGTATAAATGAGGACGCAAGCAAGGTTGTGTTTTTTATTATCTACCTTCACATAAAAAAAATGAATCCGCAACATTTTGGAAATCACAGAAAAAAAGCACCTTCCATTTATTATTTTTCGTTAGCCGTTTTGTTGTTCAATTTCTTGATATGGGCTTGGATTGCTTTTTTCGGTGGTGAAAACCACGATAAATCAATGGCTTTCTCTTTGGCACTGATTTCATTTGCTTCACTTATTCTTGGATATTTTGCAAGAGCACTTGCCTTAGTGGCTCAAGATCGCGCCATTCGTGCAGAAGAGAACCTTAGACATTTTGTTCTTGCTGGAAAGCTTCATGATAGCAAATTGTCATTATCTCAAGTGATTGCCCTCCGATTTGCTTCGGATGATGAATTTGTTGAACTATCAAAAAAAGCTGCAGAACAAAACTTGAAATCAACCGACATCAAAAAACAAATCAAAAACTGGAAAGCGGATCATAATCGGGTTTAGATTTGTCATATTCGAACCAAAATGAATAAGTGGTAACATCACAACTTGTTCTTTGGATATCTTCTCAATAATTCATGAAAACTTTATACGCAATCTCAGGATTGTGGCTGTTTTTTGATAATTTTGTTATACATTGAACCTTAGTGAGTTATTGTATTAAAATTAGCCCCCAATATTAATGGCCTGGACTGAAATCATAGAACCAAAGAAAAAACTGTTCGACTTAAAGCTTAAGGAGGCTTGGTATTACAGGGATCTTTTGTTCCTGTGGGTAAAAAGAGATTTTACAGCAACGTACAAACAAACCATCTTGGGTCCGGCTTGGATTTTTCTGCAGCCCTTGCTCATGACGCTCATGTTTACATTGGTGTTCGGAAGATTTGCAAATCTATCTACAGACGGACTTCCCAAAATTTTGTTTTATCTGGCTGGTGTAACCATTTGGAATTATTTTTCTGAAAGCTTCACCAAAACCGCAACTGTTTTTAAAGACAATGCGAATCTATTTGGTAAAGTATATTTTCCGAGAATCATCATGCCATTGAGCATTGTGACTTCCAATTTGGTTCGATTCATCATTCAATTCAGTTTGTTCATTGGTTTTATCGTGTATTACAAATACATCGGAAACAACCAAGTGATGCCGAATGCAATGGTTTGGATTACCCCTTTTCTTTTGTTGATCATGGCCGGATTTGCACTTGGTGCAGGAATGATCATTAGTTCTATGACTACAAAGTATAGAGATCTGGCGTTTTTATTGACTTTTGGCGTACAACTTTTAATGTATGCAACCCCTGTGATTTATCCGGTGAATGCTTTGCCAGAAAAATATAGAGTCTATGTTTTGGCCAATCCAATTGCTCCAGTGGTTGAAACATTTAGGTATGCTTATTTGGGAACAGGCGCATTCTCATGGACTTCATTGATGTATAGTTTTACAGCGATGGTTGTGATCCTATTTGTAGGCGTTGTAATTTTTAACAGGGTAGAGAAAAATTTCATGGATACGGTTTAATCAAACAATATGAGTTCTGTTGCAATCAAGGTGGAAGATCTTTCTAAATTATATGCACTCGGGCAGATTGGCACCGGCACAATCAGTCGCGATTTGGAAAGATGGTGGGCCTCTGTGAGAGGAAAAGAAGATCCATTTGCCAAAATCGGACAAGCCAATGATCGCACGGTTAAATCGGATAGCAATTTTGTATGGTCGCTTCAAGACATCAATTTTGAAGTTCAGAAAGGGGATGTACTAGGTATCATTGGAAGAAATGGTGCAGGAAAAAGCACACTCTTAAAAGTACTTTCTAAAATTACAAGTCCAACGAAAGGAAGAATATCTGTAGACGGAAGAATTGCCTCATTGTTGGAGGTGGGTACTGGATTTCATCCTGAAATGACAGGCAAGGAAAACATTTTTCTGAATGGATCGATCTTGGGGATGAGAAGACAAGAGATTCAGCGAAAGTTGGATGAAATAGTTGATTTTGCAGGTGTTGCAGCTTATTTGGATACACCTGTGAAGCGTTACAGCAGTGGTATGTATGTGCGATTGGCATTTGCTGTTGCGGCTTTTTTAGAACCAGAAATTTTGGTTGTAGATGAAGTGTTAGCGGTTGGTGATGCTGAGTTTCAGAAGAAATGCATTGGACGAATGAAAGATGTAAGTGTGAATGAAGGCAGGACAGTTTTATTTGTAAGTCATAATATGGCGGCTGTAAAGTCGTTGTGCACCAAAGGGATTGTATTGAAAAACGGCAGACTTGATTTTTCGGGAACGCAACTCGAAGCGGTGAAACATTATCAATCGGCTCAAAGTGCAAGCGCCAGTTTTATACACGAAGGTTCTATCGAGGAAGCGCCCGGAAATCAACACATCAAATTGCTTCGTTTTCGGGCAATGCCTTTAATGGGAGAAACAATTACCATTTCGAGCGGATTGAAATTTGAAGTGGAGTTTCTCAATCTAAAAGAAGATATCAATTTAGATGTAACATTCGAATTGGTAAATATGGATGAGGTTGTTGTGTTTCATCATGGTAAAATTGTAACAGAAAATAAAGATTCAAAACGAGGGAATTACCTTGTTTCAGGACAATTGCCACCGCAGTTTTTAAATGCTGGCACTTATAGATTCAATCTGATTTTCGGAGAAAATCAAAGATTTGGATTGTGGTGGAAAAGTGATGTGGTTATGTTTGAGGTAGAGAATGAAATTTTTGGAACCAATAGTAAGATATTGCCAGGCGTGGTTCGTCCGGATATCATTTATTCAATAAACAGACCTTGATTATGGATTCGATTCGCATCATAGATCTGCCTAAAATACTCGATGAAAGGGGCAATTTGTCGTTTCTTCAAAACGATGATCAGTTGCCATTTGCTATCAATCGCGTGTACTGGATTTATGATGTACCTGGCGGAGAACAAAGGGGAGGGCATGCCTATCGAAGCATGAAGGAGGTTATCATTGCATTGTCAGGCAGCTTTGATGTTGTTTTATTTGATGGGAAAGAGGAGAAGAAATTTACTTTAAATCGCTCTTATTATGGACTTTATGTTCCTAAAATGATTTGGAGAAGCATGGAGAATTTTTCTACCAATGCCCTTGCGTTTGTAGCTACAGATGCTATGTACAACGAATCTGAATACATCAGAGATCGCGAACAATTCATAATTGAGTGCAATGGAAAATAACAGCTTTACCGTTTTTGACTGCCCAATCATACACTTCCCGAAAATCCAAAACCGATCGGGAAACATCACACCCATTCAAAATGATATAGAAGTTCCATTTGGAATCAAACGGGTATATTATTTGTATGATGTTCCGGGAGGAGAATCTAGAGGAGCTCATGCACACAGGGCTTTAGAGCAGGTAATCGTAGCAGTAAGCGGAAGTTTTGATGTTACAATTGATGATGGTAGAAATAAAAAAACAGTTAGCTTAAATAGGCCTTATTTCGGACTTCATTTAAAACCAGGGATGTGGAGGGAACTTTCTAATTTTTCTTCGGGGGCTATATGTTTGGTTCTGGCTTCTATGTTGTACAGTGAAACAGATTACATCCGATCATACGATGAATTTAAGATGTTTAAAAAAATATAAGTTGTTGCTATTTTAAATCACGAAACATGAAGTTTAATAACCGAAATGTAAATATTAGTCCAAAAGCAAAGCTGGGGTTGAATGTAAAAATTGGCGACAATACAGTGATTTATGACAATGTTGTTATTGGTGATAATACCATCATTTGCAACGATTGTCACATCGGAGAACCAACAGGATCTTATTACAACGATGCGGATTATATCAATCCACCTACCGTAATTGGTTCAGACTCTTTGGTGAGAAGCTACGCCATCATTTACGCATCCAATACCATTGGAAGTCATTTCATTACTGGCCATCACATCATGTTGCGTTCGGGGAACTCCATAGGACATCATTCTTCTGTAGGTAATTTTTCAGAATTACATGGAGATGCTTCAATCGGAAATTATGTTAGAATACACAGCAATGTTTGCATATGTGAATATGCTGTTATTCATGATTTTGTCTGGATTTTTCCAGGTTCAATACTTTCTAATGGGGTAACACCTCCGGGGAATGAATTGATTGGCCCTGAGGTTGGTAAATATTCGGTTCTTGCCGTAAATGCAGTTTTATTGCCAGGGGTTAAAATTGGAGAAAACTGCTTGATTGGCGCATCATCAGTGGTTACAAAAGATGTTTCTGATTTTTCAGTTGCAGTTGGTAGTCCGGCCAAAATCGTTTCCGATATAAGAGATTTGAAATCGAAAACAACAGGAACAAATCATTATCCTTGGCCCAATCATTTCGATCGTGGTATGCCTTGGCAGGGGATGGAATATAAAGTATGGCTGTCTCAACAAAATCAATAATTCAAATGAAAATTCCTTTTTTACATTTTCCGTCAACCCATTTGCCCATCAAAAAAGAAATGATGGATGCATTTGAGGCCGTTTACGACAGCAATTGGTTTGTTTTGGGAAAACAAGTGAATGCATTTGAAGAAGCTTACGCTCAATATAATCAAGTGAATCATTGCGTTGGGGTTAGCAATGGTTTGGATGCGCTTCATCTTGCACTTAAAGCACTTGAAATTGGAATTGGCGACGAAGTGATTGTTCCCTCCAATACATTTATCGCAACTGTATTAGCCGTATCATATGTAGGCGCAACACCTGTTTTTGTTGAGCCCGATGGAAAAACATATAACATTGATCCTAAAAAGATTGAAGCTAAAATAACGGGAAAAACAAAAGCAATAATGCCTGTTCATCTTTACGGACAAGCATGTGAGATGGATGAAATCATGGAAATTGCTTCAAAGCATAATTTATATGTGATTGAAGATAATGCCCAGTCACAAGGGGCAACTTTCAACAATAAAATTACCGGATCATTTGGCCATATAAACGCTACCAGTTTTTACCCTGGAAAAAATTTAGGTGCATTGGGAGATTCGGGAGGGATAACTTCGAATGATTCAAGTCTAGCAGACAAAGCCAGAACACTTGCGAATTATGGAACTAAGGTAAAATACGTAAATGACGAGATTGGATACAACATGAGGATGGATGAGATTCAAGCCGCATTTTTAAAAGTGAAATTGAATTATCTGTATCAGTGGATCGAAGAACGCAGACAAATTGCAAGTTGGTATGATGAGCACCTCGCTCCGATCGAACAAATCGTTCTTCCCTACACGCACCCATCATCTACTCACACCTATCATCTTTATGTAATCAGAACCAACCGTAGAGATGATTTGCAAAAACACCTCACAGAAAAAAACATTGGTACCTTAATTCATTATCCCATTCCTCCACATCTGCAAAACGCATATGCAAACCTGGGATTTGCCAAAGGAAGCTTCCCAATCGCAGAAGAAATTGCTGACACTTGCATCAGTTTGCCCATCTGGCCCGGAATGACCCTTGATCATGTGATTTACGTTTCTCAAAATATAAAGTCATTCTTTAATCCCTAATTCAATGATGTTAGAGAGAATAGAATCTTTGTATCAACTTTTTAAAAAAGAGATACTGCTCGAACAAAATGCAGAAAAGCAGTTGCTCAAAATACAAGAACTCATTCACTTTTGTTGGATGAATTATCCTTTGCGTTTCAGTGATGCGGATCTCGAAAACTGTATTCAAAAAAACATCATCTCTTGGGATGACATAAAATTATATCCCAATCAAAATACAATAGTTCACGTAGCCTCAACCTTGTTTGAAGTAGGCGGACACACCAGATGGCTCATGAATTGCATCGATCATTTGTCCGATTACAATCATACTATAGTCTTAACCAGACAATCGAAGAATATCCCTCAAAATGTGCTCGATTTTGTAAATGAAAAAAAGATAAACATCGTTCGAATTCCCTCCGAATTTTCTTTGATGCAGAAAGTGAATTCGCTCAAGGAAATCTTAATGGAATTACAACCATTCAAAGTGTTTTCTTTTCATCATTCCGACGATTTGATTTCCGTTTTGGCAACCACTGGATCAGCTCAGTTTAAATCTATTTTATTTAATCATTCGGATCATATCTACAGTTTAGGCGCTCGTTTTTTTGATTTGCAAATTGATTTCAGAAGAACCGGATCTATGATTTCAAAATTGGGGAAATCAGTATCCCAATTTTCCATTCAGGTGCTCCCATTGTCTAAAGAAAATCGAGAATTAGAAAACAATACATTCAAGGAGCAATTCCAATCCTATGATTTTGTTGTTGGAACGCTTACAAACGTGAGTAAAGTGCAATCTTTTTTAAAGTCTGAAACGATATTGGATGTCATTTTTAAATTGGCGAATGAACATAAAAATTCACTTTTTTTAATCATCGGACTAGAAGCAAAACAAGCAGAAAAGTTATCAGAAAAAAAGATGCCAGAGAATGTTCATTGCCTCGGTATAATTTCCGATCCCAATCAATATTACGGTGTAATGGACTTTTTTCTGGAACCATTTCCTGTAGGTTCAGGTTTGGGAATCATTGAAGCTTGTCAATATGGAGCAATACCTATTTTTGGGAAGCATCCCGTAAAGCTTTGCAGCACCTTCGAAGTTTTTCACGAAAAAGTTCGGTCCATGTTCGAT
>JBDLUO010000252.1:0-3751 GCA_039805285.1 Bacteroidota bacterium | reverse complement strand
ATAAGAAAGGCAAATAAGAATGTTAATTTTTTCATGATATAACTCATTTTAAATAATTAATTTCCATAGAGTTCGAGTCTCTGTGCTTTAACTCGATCATCAGCCAAATATTCATCGTAATTCATCAACTTATCTATCATTCCTTTGGGTGTAATTTCGATGATTCTATTCGCTACAGTTTGCATAAACTGATGATCATGTGTGGTCATAAAAACAATACCGGGAAAGGCAATCATACTGTCGTTGAAAGCAATGATGCTTTCCAAATCCAGGTGGTTCGTAGGCTCATCGAGTGTAAGCACATTCGGATTCTGTAACATCATTTTACTGAGCATGCAGCGAACTTTTTCTCCCCCACTCAATACGCTGGTTTTTTTCATGATTTCGTCTCCACTAAACAGCATTTTTCCAAGGAAACCACGAAGGAAATCCTCATCCACGTCTTTTACCGTTGGAGGAACAAATTGACGAAGCCAATCCATTAGGTTATACTGACTTCCTTCAAAATATTCTGAGTTATCATTAGGCAAATAAGCACTGGTTATGGTTGTACCCCATTCATAAACCCCTTTGCTTTGCTTAGCTCTTCCGTTTATGATTTCAAAAAAAACAGTAAGTGCCAAAGGATCTCTGCTTAAGAATGCAACTTTTTGATTTTTTTGAATATCAAAGTTGAGCTTACTAAAAAGTGTTTTACCCTCGTGTACGTATGTTAGGTCTTCTACCTTAAGAATATCATTACCCACTTCACGCTCTGGTTTAAAAATGATACCAGGGTATTTACGATTTGAAGGTTGAATGTCTTCGATAACCAGTTTTTCAAGTGCTTTTTTACGACTGGTTGCTTGTTTACTCTTAGAGGCATTCGCACTGAATCGGGCGATAAAGTCGAGCAAATCCTTTCGTTTTTCTTCCATCTTCTTGTTCTTGTCGCTCATCTGACGTGCAGCCAACTGAGAACTTTCATACCAGAAAGAATAGTTACCCGTATATACTTTTATTTTACTGCGGTCAACGTCGGCCACATGCGTGCAGACTGCATCTAAAAAGTGACGATCGTGACTCACAACCAAAACGATGTTTTCATACTCTGCCAAGAAGTTCTCCAACCACGCAATGGTTTCCACATCCAAGTTGTTGGTAGGCTCATCCAGCAATAATATATCCGGATTCCCAAAAAGGGCTTGCGCCAGCAAAACACGAACTTTAAGGTTTGCGCTAACATCCTTCATCAACTGATGGTGCAACGTATCGTCCACGCCCAGCTCACTGAGCAAGGTAGCGGCATCACTTTCAGCGGTGTACCCACCCATTTCTCCAAATTCAGATTCAAGCTCACCGGCTTTCATGCCATCGGCTTCAGAAAAATCTTCTTTTGCATAAATCGCATCGCGCTCATGCATGATTTTCCAGAGCTTGGTATGGCCCATCATCACTGTATTCAGAACTGAGAAGTCGTCGAATGCGAATTGATTCTGGTTTAAAACCGCCATTCGTTCACCGGGTGTAATATCAATTGTACCCTTATTAGGTTCAATTTCGCCACTGATGATTTTCATGAAGGTGGATTTACCGGCACCGTTTGCTCCGATAATACCGTAACAATTTCCCTTCGTAAAATTGATGTTTACCTCGTCGAATAAGACACGTTTGCCGTATGCGAGGGTTATGTTGTTTGCGCTAATCATATGTATTCAATAAAAAGTGTGCAAAGATACACCGATATGCATTAATTTTCCGGAATAATAACAAGGGAAAGCATTAAATATCAGGCTTCCCCGACAATTTTGATCCAAACACATGAATACAGAAGAAAATCAGGATATTTCCGAATCAGAAGAATTATTTGAACAGCACTCTTTGGTAATCGACCGCGGTCAAGAACCCCTGCGCATTGATAAGTTTTTGATGGCCCGAATAGAGGGAGCTACCCGCAACAAAATTCAGCAGGCCATTGAGGAAGACTTGGTTCTGGTGAATGAAAAGCCAGTTAAGAGCAACTACAAAATAAAAGCAGGTGATAAAGTAGTCGTTTACGATACGTATCATCCAGAGTCGTCGGATATCATACCTCAAGACATACCATTGGATATAGTATATGAAGACGAACATTTGTTTGTGTTGAACAAACCCGTAGGTATGGTAGCTCATCCAGGAAGTGGAAATCCAGATCGCACTTTATTGAACGCCGCAGCATTTCATTTAAAAAAACAAAGTCCAGATTTAGACGACCAGTCGTTGCCGAGATATGGGCTGGTACATAGGATAGATAAAAACACCAGTGGACTGATGGTTATGGCAAAAACACAAAAAGCCATGAGCCATTTGGCGAAACAATTTTTTGATCACACCGTACATCGGAGATACGTGGCCCTTTGTTGGGGAAATTTTGATGAGGACAAAGGAACTGTTGTTGCACATGTGGGCAGACATCTTCGATTCAGAAAACTGTTTACTGCATATCCTGAAGGCGATCATGGGAAAGACGCAACAACCCATTTCACAGTTTTGGAGCGATTCAACTATGTAACCTTGGTAGAATGCAGACTGGAAACGGGCAGAACGCATCAGATCCGGGTGCATATGCAATACTTAGGGCACCCTTTATTTAATGATGACTTCTACGGAGGAGACAGAATTGTAAAAGGGACTGTTTATACGAAGTACAAACAGTTTGTAGACAACTGTTTTCAGATATGTCCTCGCCATGCACTTCATGCAAAAGAACTTGGATTCATACATCCAGAAACTGGAGAAAAGATGCTGTTTACCAGTGACCTACCCGATGACATGGGCCAACTCATTGAGAAATGGCGCAAATACAGCCAATTCAAAAACGAAATTTAAAACAACCGGAATTACTTGTTGAATATCATACGATATTCTGGCTTTATTTTTCCTTTGCTGATATCATCCAGCTTTCTTTTCATCAGGGTTTTCTTCAGTGGAGAGAGATAGTCTATGAATAGTTTGCCTTCTAAATGATCGTACTCATGAAGTATTACCCTCGCGGTTAGTCCGTTGAAGGTTTTTTCATGCGGCTTAAAATGTTCATCAAGATAAGAAATGGTAACTGACTCATGACGTTTTACATCCTCTCTCAATCTTGGTATACTTAAGCAACCCTCGTTATGAACGATAATTTCGCCGTCTAAGGAGATGATTTTGGGATTGATAAAAACGCTTTGTATGCCTGGTGCATCAGGATATTCATCCTGATCAAACTCTTCTTTGTTTGTAAAAACCTGTGCGGTATCCACTACGAATAAACGAATGCTTTTATTGATTTGAGGCGCGGCTAGTCCAACCCCAATTCCATCATGCTGAATGGTTTCCCACATGTCTGCAATTAATTTTTCTAATCCTGGATAATCGGATTGTATTTCTTCTGCTACTTTTCTCAGAATGGGATGTCCGTATGCTACTATTGGTAAAAACATATTATAAAGATTGGATGCAAAGTTAATGCCTTTTTATGGTGATGGTAAGAAGTATCAGTTAAACTGTTGTAGATATTCCTGAAGCATGATTGTTGCGGCAATTTCATCAACCAGTTTTTTATCTCTCCTGTCTTTTTTCTTCAGTCCCATTTCGAGCATGGCATTTTTAGCCATTTTAGAAGTGTATCTCTCATCTACCTCTTTCAATGGCATTTGAGGGAAATGTTTTTGTAGCAAGGCAACTGCTTTTCTTGCAGGTCCTGTACCATGTGTATCGGATTCATCCCAATTTTTCGGCATGCCGATGATGA
>JBDLUO010000251.1:0-7503 GCA_039805285.1 Bacteroidota bacterium | reverse complement strand
GGAGGATTTATTACCCGCGAAGGAGAAGATGGTGCTTCTAAAGCCCAAGTACAACTTCCCTTTCCTATTTCTACTGCAGATGAGCTTTTGCATTGGTGTAGGTCTACGGGAATGACGATCAGCGAAATTGTACTTGAGAATGAGGCGGTTTGGAGATCTGAAGAAGAAACTCGAGCAGGGGTGTTGCACATTTGGGAAGTGATGAAAACATGTATTTACAGAGGTTCGCATACCAAAGGCATTTTGCCAGGCGGATTGCAAGTAAATAGGAGGGCAAGAGAATTGAATAAAAAACTTTTGGGAGAGAAGCAGGAAGACAATTATAAAGATTGGATTGAGGCCATTCGAAGCGGAGGGGATCATTTTAAATACACATTAGATTGGGTAAGTTGTTTTGCACTTGCAGTTAATGAGGAGAATGCTGCTTTTGGAAGGGTAGTAACGGCTCCAACAAATGGAGCTGCGGGTGTTATTCCTGCAGTTTTGCAATATTTTGTCATTTTTTGCGATGGCAATGATGATAAAAAAATTACACAGTTTTTACTATCTGCTTCTGTGATTGGAAGTCTGTTTAAACAAGGTGCGACCATTTCAGCTGCGATGGGCGGATGTCAGGCAGAAATTGGCGTGAGTAGCGCAATGGCTGCTGCAGCATTAACAGAATGTTTGGGTGGAACACAACGCCAATGCTTGATGGCTGCCGAAATAGCAATGGAACATCATCTAGGATTAACTTGCGACCCTATCGCAGGGCTTGTTCAAATTCCATGCATTGAGAGAAATACCATGGGTGCCATAAAGGCCATAACAGCTTCTCAATTGGCGTTACAAAGCACACCAGATTTCGCGAAGGTGAGTTTAGATGGGGTTATTAAAACAATGTGGAATACAGCCCTGGATATGAGTCACAAATACAAAGAAACGGCTGATGGTGGATTAGCGGTTAATATTCCTTTGAGCTTGAGCGAATGTTAGTTATTTCCCAAAATCTCTTTTCATGGTTCTGTCGGATTCTCTTTCTTTAATCACGTTTCGTTTATCGTATTCTTTTTTTCCTTTTCCTAACCCGATTTCAAGTTTTGCATAACCAGATTCACTAAAAAAAATCCGAATCGGAATGATGCTATAGCCTTTCTCCTTACTCTTATTTTCAAGTTTTTTTAGTTCCTTTTTGTTTAAAAGTAATTTTCTTTCCTGCAATGGCTGGTGATTGGTAAGCGTGCCGAAGGCATATTCTGAAATATGTAGACTCTTCACATAAAGCTCTCCGCGATTAAAAAAACAGTAGCTGTCATTAAAGCTGACTTTACCCGAACGAAGTGATTTTACTTCGGTACCAGACAATACAAGCCCTGCCACATATTTAGCGTCAAAGTAATAGTCAAATCCGGCTCGTTTATTGATTAATTCCAATCTTTTTTTTTACAAAATTAGTTGAGGAAGTTGGAGTTTTCGTAAAAGAAATAACAATTGATGGTTTAAAAAAAGAAAACCAGGGTAGAAACCCCGGTTCGTTTTTAATCCGTACCCTATGAAAACTGACGTAAATGTAAATTCCTTTTTCGAATTACGATCAGTTTTTCATCT
Source organism: Bacteroidota bacterium (assembly GCA_039805285.1). Lineage (GTDB taxonomy): Bacteria > Bacteroidota > Bacteroidia > Chitinophagales > Chitinophagaceae > Ferruginibacter. The sequence continues at coordinate 5,916 of JBDLUO010000251.1, read as the reverse complement.
TTTTTATTAACATTTTTTTAATGCAAAATTGTTTTGTAAATAGAAAAGACCGATAAATTCGGTCTTTTCGTAGTAATAAATTCAGCCTATTTAGGTTATCCTTTAAAAAGGACCAATAATTCTGAAAGCTTGTGCTTGAGGTTTTTTCTATGGACGATAAAGTCTAAAAATCCGTGCTCAAGTAAAAATTCACTTCTCTGAAAGCCGGGAGGCAAATCTTTTTTTATGGTTTCTTTGATTACGCGTGGTCCAGCAAAACCAATAAGTGCATCAGGTTCAGCAAAAATCACATCTCCAAGCATAGCAAAAGATGCAGTTGTTCCTCCGAATGTAGGATCTGTGCACATGGAGAAATAAGGTATTCCGGCATCACTGAGTTGAGTTAGTTTTCCGGATGTTTTGGCCAATTGCATCAGAGAGAATGCACTTTCCATCATACGGGCACCTCCACTTTTATTGATAATCATTAAGGGGATCTTATGCTCTAGACAGTAATCGCAAGCGCGGGAGATTTTTTCACCCATAACACTTCCTAAACTCCCTCCAATGAATTCAAAATCCATACAAGCAATAACCAAATCATGCGATTCAATTTGGCCATGACCAACCGTTATAGAGTCGTGGATATCTGTTTTTGCATAGGTTTCATCGAGTCTTTTTTGGTAAGGCTTAAGATCTACGAAACCCAGCTGATCTTTTGATTTGATGTTTGCGAAAAGCTCTTTGAATGTTCCGTTGTCGAATAGGATTTCGAAATACTCTGAGCTGCCGATTCGATGGTGATGATCGCATTGAGGGCATACGTATTTGTTGTCATCCAAATCGCTTACGGTGCAGATGTGATTGCAATTTGGACATTTAGCCCACAACCCCTCTGGAGCGTCTTTTTTATCTTTTGTATCGGTTAAGATACCTTGTTTTTTTCGTTTGAACCAACTGCTTTTTTCGGCATGATAAAGAACATCATCACCCGAAAGGCTGGCATCAAAATCTTCTTCGTGTCTCATATGATTTGGCTTAAGCGATGGTGATGGTATCGTCTAGATAAACATCTTGAATGCGGTTAAGAAGTTCGATTCCTTCGTTCATCGGACGTTGGAATGCTTTTCTACCTAAAATTAGTCCCATACCACCTGCGCGTTTATTAATGACAGCTGTTGCAACAGATTCAGCCATATCCGAAGCGCCTTTACTTTCGCCTCCACTATTGATTAAACCAACTCTACCCATGTAGCAATTAGCTACCTGATAACGAGCAAGATCAATAGGATGATCGGTAGTAAGGTTGCTATAAACAAGCGGAGATGTTTTTCCGTGTTTGGTTGCCAAATAACCACCGTTATTGGTTGGTAATTTTTGTTTGATGATATCTGCTTGAATGGTAACACCCAAATGATTGGCTTGTCCGGTAAGGTCTGCCGATGTATGATAATCTACACCGTCTACTTTGAAACCATTGTTGCGGGTGTAGCACCATAAAACGGTCGCCATACCAAGTTCGTGAGCCATTTCGAAGGCAGTTGCCACCTCTTGTAATTGACGTGTGCTATTATCGCTTCCCCAATAAATGGTTGCTCCTACAGAGGTTGCACCCATATTCCAGGCTGATTTGATTTGTCCGAACATAACCTGATCGTACCTGTTTGGCATGCTTAAAAATTCGTTGTGGTTTATTTTTACCATCATTGGAATCTTATGGGCGTATTTACGACTGATTACACCAAGTACACCAAATGTTGAAGCGATAGCGTTACATCCGCCTTCTATTGCGAGTTTTGCAATATTTTCAGGGTCAAAATAAATCGGATTTGGTGCAAAGGAAGCACCTGCACTATGTTCTATCCCTTGATCTACTGGCAAGATGGATAAATAACCTGTACCTGCAAGTCGTCCATTGTTTAGCATGCCATTTAGGCTGTTTAATGTTTGATTGCTTCTGTTACTGTTAATCCAAATATCATCCACATGGGTAGGAGAGGGCAGATGAATGCTTTCCTTAGGTATTGCTTTACAAACGTGATTCAGAAGTAATTCGGCATCCTTGCCCAGGATATCCTTGATGTTATTTGACATATGTAGGTTTTTTACAAAAATAAGGAATGCAAGCAAAAAATTAATGCTCAATATGATTCAATTGTTCGTTTAGGTTGTTCAGATAAGGAATAGACTCCAGTAATCTAGGTCCATACCAACTAAACATTTCACCGTCTACCAGCAAGATCTTTTTATCTGGGAACAATTTTTTAAGTTGATTTACGTGTTTTTCTGAGAAGGGGTATGGCTCGCTTGAAAGTAAAATAAGCTCAGCGTTTTTCATGACTTCAGCCAAATCACTTATTTCTGGATATCGGATTTCTTTTTCAAAGACATTCTCTATGCCTGCTAGATTCATCATTTCATGGATATAGGTATCGCCACCAATCGTCATGTATGGATCTTGCCAGATTAAATAAACCCCTTTCATCTTTTTTGAAGATGCATTTTTGAAATGCTGCTTTAGTTTCTCCTGAATCTCCGAAACCAGTATATGACTACTTTCAGTTTTTAAGGTCAATTTACCGATGTCTTGAATCATGCCTAAAGTATCATTTATGTTTTTCACATCCGTAAACCAAACGGGAAAGTCAATAGCTAAAATTTCTACATCCCCTTTGTTATTTTCTTCTTTATTGGCAATGATCAGATCTGGCTTCAATTCTCGAATGAGATCCAAATTTGGATTTTTAGTACCTCCAATCCGTTTTTTATGTTTTAACCAATCAGAAGGATGTACGCAAAATTTGGTAATGCCAACGGTTTCTTCATGTAAACCAAGATAGTACAGAAGCTCGGTTTGTGAGGGGACAAGAGAAATTATCCTTTTTGGACTTTCGATTGGTCTTTTATGGCTTGCCCACATGATTTGAATGAAGGTTTATTGGAAAAATACCCGAATGGTTTGGTAGAAAACCCGATTGCTCAAGTATTGATTGTCGGCATAGCCTTGTAGTCCAAACAGACCGGCTGCATTGCCACGATTCACTGCGATTTCGAGGTAATCGGCGGCATTAAATAAAGCCAGTTTTTGTCCTGGTGGAACATCAGCATACGTCTCACTTATGGTATCAATCACCTCATCTCTTTTAAAAACAATCGAGAAGGATCTTCCATTTCTTTCGGATTCAAAAAGCGATTTAGGGATATTTGCCACTACATTTTCGAAACGATCGATAAATATGATCTGACCTTCAATCCAGTTTTCGCCAATCTGGGGTTCCAATTCTGGTTTCTTTACCAACGATACATTGGGTCCAATTTCTGGATGAGGGTAACCAGCAATTATTTTTTTTCCTGCCTCTATAAATCCTTGAATCATATCCATGATATGAACAGAAGGGGAGTCTGGTAGTGCTATGCTGGCAGTATATTTCGGTTCATCTTTTAGGATCATGGGCAGGAGTCCATTATTCGATCCAACAATCCACTGATCGTTGTATTGAACCAATACTAAGTCGCAATTTTTAGAATCAAACAAGTTGGCTAAAACAAGATGAATTGTACCTGTTGGAAAGTGTTTAAAAGCACTTTTGCACAGATAAGCACATTGCGCAAAATGAAATGAGGGAAGATGATGGGTGATGTCTATGATCTGGACATTAGGGAGGTTAGATGCAATTTTACCTTTGATGGCACCGGGAAGGTAGTCTTTGTCGCCGATGTCGGAAGTAAAGGTAATGATGGGCATCTTTGTTGTATGTCTTCAGAAATATAAAGCGAAAATAGTAACTATTGCTTATTTGATGAGCTTTCCATTCTTAAAAAAGAACTTTCGGATCAATTTGTCTGTTAAGCTTGGAAATAATTTATTGAGCCAAATGGTTTGTTTTCCTTGAAATCCTAAAATCAGGGTTCTTTTATTCGAGTAAATGGCATTCAATATGTGTGATGCACAAGCTTCAGAAGTCATCAGTTCGGATTCATTTAACGGACTTTCTCCTTGAGCTTCGGATTTTCCGTTGAGTGCCGCATTTCTGATGTTGCTTTTGGTAAAGCCCGGACTCACCCATAAAACATTTACGTTGTATGGAGAAAGTTCGGTTCTGATTGCTTCAAGCCAACCATTTAAAGCAAATTTACTGGCGGAATATCCAGATCTGCCTGGCAGACCTCTGTAGCCAGCAATGGAAGATATTCCTACGATACTCCCTTTATTTGCAATGATGGACGGAAGAGCATAATGGGTACAATATACCGCGCCCATGAAATTAATATCCATTACGCGTTTGATCACTTCTGGATCTGCATCTTCAAATAGCGATCGCATGGATATGCCTGCGTTATTGATCAGGATATCAATTTTCCCGAATTGAGCAATTGTTTTATCGATAAAATCTTTGCAGTTTTCCTTGATACTTACGTCTGCTTTTACTACCATTAATTGAGAAGTAGGGAATTTTTCCGCAAGAGAGGATAGCTTTTCTGGATTTCTAGCACAAGTTGAAATTTTTGAACCCAAAGGAATCAATGATTCTACGAGGGCTTTTCCGATACCATCACTTCCGCCTGTAATGACAACAACTTTATCTATAAAAAAATCTTTTTGATTCATGGGATGTAAAAATAGGAAGTATGCGTTAAAGCTGTTGTTTGAAGGTAGGTGGAAAATTATTCTTGAAAACTTTTAAAAAAATTTGATGAGGTTGATGAAAATACCTATTTTTGCAAACCTTTTGAAAGAAAGGAGGTTAGATCTGGTAGCTCAGTTGGTAGAGCAATACACTTTTAATGTATGGGCCCTGGGTTCGAGTCCCAGCCAGATCACGAAACGAAACCGTCTCAGTTTTATGAGACGGTTTTTTATTTATGGCTAATTGATTAACACAATTGCGTCTGTATTATTGTAACTATAAAAAGAAAGATCAGTTTAACTTCTCGAAGATTGATTTTACCAATAAAAAAATCAAAGAACGATTTGGAATACGGAATTGGTATCATCATGCGAATCGTTTTCAACTTCGAAGTTATTTTTCTCACTTATTCGAACCCAGTTAAAACCAATATCAAAACTTAATTGGTATGCCCCTATGTTGATTTCGGGTCGTTTTCCTGAAAAACCCATACCTAAGGTGCAGGCGCCTATCCCAAAATTGTACGATTTATTCAAGTGTTCCAATTCTATTTTGTTACTTTTTGACCTATCTCCATAAAAGGCAGTGCAAGTAAGTTTGAATACATGATCCTTCCATTTGAAATGTAGAGTTACTTTTTTATCATCTCCTCTAGATATTTCGTCCCAAACCAAAGCCATCTTGAACTTCTCAAATCGAATTCTAATTCCAATTGTTGCTTTTAATGATTCTTTCATTAATCTTTCCTCGTAGTCATCTTCCAGAAAACCATCCATCAGCATCTCCTTTTGTAATTCGTGAGATTCCTTGTCATTAAAAGAATAGACTGTTAAGCCGCCCTCGGTACCGTCCATATTCATTCCTATCCATGAGTTTTCATTCAACAGAGATTGAAGGAATTTCTCTAAGGATATTATATCAACATGTTGGTTTAGCTCTTGAATATCAAAATGACTATGTATTGGAATTAAAATAAGGTTACAACTTTTATAAGTAAGCGGATTCGGTTCATGTAAATAAAATGAACTGACGAAATTTTCTATTTCTCTTTTGTGATTTCGGATTTTTTCGGGGTAATAATATAGTTTTAAGTAGAGTGTATCATTTTGTAAGGAGCGTATCATACTGATGAATCCACACTTGACTAGACAATCTTTTGAAAAATTACTAAAATGAAATTGGTTCAAATGGATACATTCGGAATCCTCATTCAATAGGTGTTGATACATTTTGAAACTTGGGAGGCGGTTGCTGTAGTAGCTCATTGCGAATGTTTTTTATGTGATTAATTCGCATCAAGATTTGGAAG
>JBDLUO010000250.1:0-6012 GCA_039805285.1 Bacteroidota bacterium | reverse complement strand
GATTTTTTCAACAGTCACCCATATACGGAGTCTCATCCTTGCTCAAATACAATTGTAACTGTTCTTATGGAAGGGGTACAGAATGGCTCACAGGAACAGGCACAGTTGGTACAACACCTGGTTACCCGAATGATGTTCAAATTAGCAATTCAAGCAATCTGAATGCACCCAATACAAGTGCTGGTGCTTTTTCATCGTCACTTACCGTGGGCAGAGATTTAACCATTGATGTAGGAGCTGCTTGCTCTATGAATTTTGGCGGTGGGGGAAATAAAAGTGGTCCACTCACTGTTTCAAGAAATCTAACAATTGGAGGAACCATTTCGTTAGGTGATGCAATAGGAGGAGATTTAACCGTAAAAGGAAACTGGATAAACAACGGCACCTTCAACAGCAATACGAGATCGGTAAATCTGAATGGCACAACTCTTCAAACCATTTCAGGTTCAATTACAACGCCATTTCATGGACTAACTTTAAATAATTCTTCGGGTTTCGCATTGTCGGGTGTAGATTGTTCTGTTGCAGGAACAATGAATCTGTTAGCAGGTAAGTTCACCACAACTGCAACAAGAAAAGTTGTGGTAACGTCTACAGGTTCCGTACTTCGAAGCGCAGGGTGGGTATTTGGTAATTTACAACGTCATTTCACTGCCGGACTTAACATTTCAAGAACATTCGATATCGGTAACACAGCTAATTATCTGCCAGCTACAATTACTTTTGCTGATGTTACAAATGCAGGAAGCATTGTTGTTTCTGTAAACGATGGCGACATGTCTACCATTGCATTATCTCCATTAATTTCTACCTCTTCAATTAATCGCTATTGGGCGATTGGGAATATCGACTTGGTTAGTGGATCTACATACGCTGCAGCGCTCAATTACTTGGTTCCAGATGCAGATGTTGCAGCCAATATTTCTTTGCTTAGAGCAGCTACTGTTTCTGCTGGAACTTGGCAACTGTATACAAATGTCGTTGCTACAACCAGTCTTGCTTCAGTATCTGGATTAACCTTGACGGGAACAGATAGTCTTGCTTTGGGAAATGAAAAAGGAGACAGGTTCTACAGAACACGAGCCAGCGGAAATTGGGAGAGCGCATCGATTTGGGAAGTAAGCAACGATAATTTATCTTGGACTAACGCAACAGATGTGCCTAATGCTTCAACATCCAATGCAACGGTTCGAGCAACACATACCGTACAACGTTCTTTAAATGTTCCATACACCGTAAAAAATATTATCGTCGACTTTGGGGGAACTTTGCTCACCAATGTGGTTAACAACAATTATTTCAACATTTATGGAAATATCATTTGTAATGGTACGGTTGGTAATGCTACAGACAATATCAGCTTTAATGTAGAAGGGACGAACGATACGATAAGAGGTACAGGTTCTTTTAGTTGCAGAAGAATAAGAAAAAGTGCAACAACAAACCAAAATACCAATTTGGTTATCGACATGGATATCACAACGTATTGGAACACCTCAGCTTCATTATATAATAACTCCGACAATAGTTCAAGATTCAATGTTACGGTAAATGCCGGAAGAACCGTTCGTTGTGCTTCTGTTTGTATAGATGGGGTTAGAGGAAATGGAACTGCAAATGGAGGAGGAACATTTACCATTTTAGGTAATCTTTTTGCTGATACATTATACCTTACAACAGATAACTCCATTGCAGGATTCGGAGCTCATATCATTATCGGAAATGGTGGAGTTGTTCATTCAACCACGATACAATGCAATGCAAGCGGATCGGCAGGTCATCAACTAACGGTACAGGATGGGGGCACATTAAATGTAACAGGAAGCAACGGTTTTTTAAATTTCAGCACCACACAAAACACTTACACAATTGGTGCTACATCAACCATCCATTATTCTGCAACAGCAAATCAGACTATAGAATCCGGACTCTCATCGTACGGACATATTCAACTTTCAGGTTCAGGAAATAAAACACCGAATGGAAGTTTTTCGGTTAGGGGAGATTGGACTAGAACTTTGCCCGCCAACTTTGTACCATTGTTACATACCATTACTTTTAATGGTACAACTTTAGCAACTCAAAAAATAAGAATTACCGGGGTAGGTGGAACTGAAACATTTTCTTACCTCGTGTTGCAAAAAGGAGCCGGACAAAAGCTACAATTGGCAGACGATTCTCCAACGAGTATACAAGTGAACGGTGGAAACGGAGGTCAACCTATTCAACTAAAATCAGGCAATTTAGACATCAATGGACAACTTTTGTTTATGCCAATGGTAACTTCTGGATTGCTCAATAATATTGGAATAGATGGAAATATCGCAGACCCTGAAAGAAAATTAATTTCGACTAAAACCGGTGGGGTATTTCAAATATACAATTCCGACCCAAGTTCAAGATTTTCTGCAGTGAATAAAATTAACATCGTTAATCCAGCTCGATTGCTCATAGATACCGGAACAACCATGATCGTTGGAGGTCTTACGCAAAACAGTGGCATCGATTTTGGGAATGGGCTCACTTATTTTTCAGGCACGTTTCAAATTAATACTTGGGGCTTCGTTGAAAACAATTCGCCCATTTATAACTCTGGTTCATTTTTGATTTACAATCCGGGTAGTAACTACAACCGTTATAGAGAATGGGACTCTACCAGCGGTGCCGGATATCCGCAAAATGTGATTGTGAGAAATGCCACTTCTGTTTTATTGAATAACGATAGTCCTACAGGAAATGGCAAGGCAGATCGGGCATTAGGTGGAAATCTAACCATTGAAACAGGAAGTACATTGATTTTAGGCGACAGCACCGAAAATAACAAACTGACGATCGGAAAATCATTGATACTCGATGGGGAATTAAGAATGCCAGTGGGAGATACCTTAAACCAGGCAGATCTATTTGTCGGAAAAGACTGGTTACGTAGTTCAACCGGCTTGTTTACGGATAACAACAAGGGCGTTCATTTTATAGGATCAGATACATCGAATATAAACGGCTCTGGTGGTCAATTCTTTCCTTTTTTATATCAAGAGAAAACGATAAATACCAACCATACTCAATTACTCAGTGCCGTATTTATTGGTAAAAAATTAAAAATTACAACAGGGAATATTGATTTGAAAGACAGTGATATTTTCTTTAACTCCAATGCGCTATACACTGCACAATTGGCAAAAGTAGAAAACGGTGATCTGCTTTATTCTGGAACAGGAAGAGCAGTTGTGGAAAGATATATTCCGATTGATTCTACACTCGCTCCAGCATTTTTAAATCCTAGTTCACATCGCAAGTCATGGCAGTTTTTATCAGTGCCTACCTTTGGTCCTCAAACCATAAATCAAGCTTGGCAAGATTCCGCTTCAACAGCAAATCAGAATAGATATCCCGGATATGGTACTCAAATAACTGGCAACGTAACCAATGCCAGCAACGTTTCTATCGGATTTGATGTGTTTACATCAACCCCCTCAATCAAGCAATATGCTCCAATTACCAATACATGGATTGGCGCTGCAAATACAAAATCGACACCCATTGAAAGTAAAAAAGGGTATATGCTTTTTGTAAGAGGAGACCGATCCGTTACTGCCTTTAATTCACCCGGAAAATCAACAACACTTCGCACAAGAGGAAAGTTGTTTACTCCAGCAAACATACCATCAGCATCTACAATTCAAGCAAATCAATTTGAAAGTTTGGGTAATCCATACGTATCACCCATAGATTTTACACTCATCGGAAAATCAGGTACTTCTATTGAAAATTCGTTTTGGGTTTGGGATCCTTTGTTAACTGGTGTTGAGGGGTTGGGTGGCTATCAGCTTCTCAGTTCGGTGAACGGAGATTATCTGCCAATTCCTGGAGGAACAGCGAATTATCCTACTGCTCAAAAATGTTCAACCCTGCAGGCTGGACAAGCTTTTTTCATGCATGCGCCCTCAACGGGTCCAGTTTCTGTTTCATTTGATGAGAATTGCAAAAAAGAAAATTATGCCTCTGCATTTAGATCGGTAAATTCCTCTAATAGATACCTTAGAATTCAATTGAAAACAGAACTAAATTCACAATCTGTGGTTCAGGATGGAGCAGTGCTGGTTTGGAACAACAATTTCAGAAAATCCATAGATGCTTTTGATGCGGTTAAATTTTTGAATCCAGGATCCAACATTTCATTGGTGTACTCAAATGGAGAAAGATTATCCATTGATGCAAGGCCATTTCCGAGAAATGCAGATACGATTCCAATCGATCTAACTTTAACCCGTAATGTCAATTTCTTATTGCATTTTGAGCCCGATCAATTATCAGGCACGGCATTTACGTACTCACTTTACGACCAATTGAATGATTCTACTTTCAATATCGACAAAGCTCTACCTACAGACATCAACATAAGTCCAATTTTACCATTGACACAAAATAAGTCGAGGTATTTTTTAATTGTAAAAAGAGTTAATCCAAGAGCTCAAACACCCATTACAAAGATTGCAGAAAAGAATCGGGTGAATGTTTCAAGAAAGTCGTCTAATTCGGAGGAAACGGTAACGCTAAAATTGAAAATAGAAAATCAGATACTCGAAAAAGAAATCAATTCCAACGAAAAACTTTCTTTGATAAAGCTATTTGATCCACAAGGCAGGTTGCTTCATAAAGAAAAAGTTTCCCATTTTTCATTGAAAGAAGAGATGAAATCAATTGATTTTTCAATTAAAACGCCTGGTATTTATTATATCCATTTGATTATGGAATCAGGAAACAGTTATTTTGTTGAACATTTTTTGAGATAATTCCAAAATGAGTTAACGTTTTTAATTTTATCAAAATTCATTTGCAAATTTTGACATTTACTGCTGAGTACCTAACTTAGTAAACTATCCGCCTATTTAAACTCATCTTTCTACACCCTCTGAGATTCAACTCTTTTACATTCTTTTTCTAAATCAATTCATATTTTATGAACTATCAATTTTTTGCTTTTAACAAAGCAATGGTAAAGAATTTGGGTAACGTGTTGGTGTTTATTTTAATTTTTCAGCTTTTGTTTTTTCGAACAGAAGCACAAACTACGGTTGTTTATACCACGCAAACGGGCAATTTCAACACGTTGAACACAGAACGAAATTTCAATCCGCCTTATGCAGGAACCTATAATAATGGGGCTTCCGAATTGGCGCAATACTGCAACGGAGGATCATTTGGTAATACACCAGGTGCTGCAGCTTTTCAAACTTTTTCAACAACCGGAAATGGAGTGACCGGTACTGCAAGAACAATGCGGGTAGGAGATCGTTTTACCATTTCTGTTTTCTCCGGTTCCAATCCTTCTGCAGGAGGAAGAATTGGGATATCCTTTAGAAACACAACTGCAGTTACTAATTTTTTCTCCTCAACCGATGCCAATGTGATGGCTCGTTTTCAAATTGAAAATACTGGAGGATGGAAAATATACAATGGAGGAACAACTCGAGAAAATACAAGTGCAACCTCGGGCTCCGATCGAACCCTTACGATAGAAGTTACCAGCTCAAATACGTTTAATGCCACGATAGCAGGTACAACTTATTATGATCTTCCTTTTGCAGCAAGTGGTTCTATTTCTCAATTTTGCATTTACTCTTTTGGCGATAACAATCCCAACTCATTTTGGAAGAATGCTTCCATGACCAACTTCGGTCATAATGCTGGTGATGGATTACGCTTCGGTTATGGATTGACTTCTGGAAATGGTACAATTTCTGGAGTCATATCTGATGGAGTGAATACGAATTCTACAACTACAACTTTAGCGAATCGCATTTTGGTTGGAGGAGCCTCCGGTTCATCCGTAACCATAAATGGTGCTAACACTTACACAGGAGCAACCACGGTAAACACTAATGCAAGATTGATTCTTGGAGCTTCTTCTTCCACATCTGCTTCAAGTCCTCTAGGCGCGAGTAGTGATGGTACCACAATTTCATCAGGCGCTGTGCTCGACATGAACGGTTTTTCACTCACCAGTCCAGC
>JBDLUO010000249.1:0-16418 GCA_039805285.1 Bacteroidota bacterium | reverse complement strand
TGCCAGTACATCCAGATGCATCGGTTACTACTATGGTATGTGGTCCACCTGTGAGATCCGTGAAAGTTATGGATGGTGGAGTAGGTGATGGTACTGCCGCTGCTCCATCAATTGAAAATGTATATGGTCCACTTCCACTTGTAGGAGTTATGGTTATTGATCCATCGCTAACACCTACACAACTTGCAGCTGTACTTGAAGTGGTGCTCGAAATTCCAGCGGTCTGATTTACTGTAACATTTCTAGTTCCAGAACAACCATTTGCATCAGTAATGATCACATTGTAAGGAAGACCATTGGATGCTAATCCTGTAAATGTTCCAGAAGGTCCAGGTGCTGGTGGTGTTCCTGTATAACCAGGAAGATCGAAATTATAAGGTCCAGTTCCGCTGGTAGGCGTTACCGTTATAGATCCATTGCTTAAACCCGGACAAGTACCCGTGCTCGTAGATGTAGAGGTTATTGCAGCACCTGCGCCAATGGTGACAGCCGTAGTGGTTCCTGCGCAGTTTTGTGCGTCTGTAAATGAAATGGTGTATGTGCCGGGTGCAAGGCCGGTAAAGATTCCTGTTGAATTTGGACCAGGTAAAGTACCAGAGCCATTGATGGTGAATGTGAATGGAGCAGTGCCTAACAGTGGGTTTGCAGTAGCGGTTCCATCATTTACACTTGGGCAAGTACAATTGGTAAAAGTAATATTGGAAGGAAGACTGCTTACTGCAGTTACGGTTGCGGTTATTGTATTTTGACAGTTGTTGACGTCTTGAGCGAAAATGGTATGTGGGCCTGCAGATAAGCCTGTGAATACATTTGATGTTTGTGTAGCGCCTCCATCTATTGAATAGATGTATGGACCCGTACCTGAAGCATTTACTGTGATTGAACCTACGCTGGTGCCGCAGTTGGTTGGAACTATGACTGCATCAATTGGCAATGCAGCTTGTCGCGTTACATTTATGGTATCCAAACTATAAATTGTGTCTGTTGGATTGGTAATGGACAAATATTTTGTTTTGACAACGAAGAGTGAAGTTCCGGTAGGAGCACATATGTTGTTAAATCCAACTTCCCAAGTGTTTGAATCAACTCTAGTTGTGTCGTTTGTGCCATTTGCTATAACAGCTCCAGATGCATCTAATAACTCAACGCTACGGAAAGTAGTTGGGCCATTTGATGGGTAAAATCGCCATACTTCATTCATTCCGATAGTGCCCCATGATGGGTCTGTGGCTCTTCTGCCAGGTGCCATTATTCCTTTTGTTCTCGTTTCATCTTGAAGTCCAACCATAGCTCTACCATCGTTCCAAGAAGGACAAATTTGCTTGTCTTGGATGAAGACTTCTATGATTCCTGTGGATTCATGTAATACGATTTGATGTGTATTTTCAATCAACGGGTTACAAGTAGCACTAAAAAGAGGAAGTTTATAGAAACTCAATACCCACTTGCGCGTAGGAGCTGTTCCCACTTCTTGAACTTTAACTTGTCTTGTAGGTGAGTTTTGAACGCTTGGATCCAAATCGTGCCAAGGTCCCATGATGAGCGCTTTGTCATAAAGTGCATTTGGAACATTACCATTTGCTAAACTCCAATCGGCAAAAAGTTGAGCTTGAGTTATATCGAAAGAAAGATATCCGTTCGTGCTTACAATAAGTTTGTTGTAGTTGGTACAATAGAATGGAAATGTAAAAGGAAGAGTGATGGTATCTGAATAACGATCATCAATGCTTAATCCAGCAGAAGGTCCAGGAATATCTGGTGGGTCGTAGGGTCTACAGGCGGAAACCCTAGTTACATCCTCCAACGTGTAATCGCAAGCTTGGGATTTGATATCAGGGATTAACGCTTTAAAATTGAAGCACGAAGTATTACATCCCAATACAGTATCTCTAGGACATGTAAATGAAAGATTTTGTGCTTGGCTGCAGATTCCAGAAACCAGCATAAAAGCCAGTAGAAAATATTGGCGCATGAGGAGCTTAATTTGGTATAAAAATATCGAAAAAAAACTATTTTTTTACGATATTTTAACGATACCGAGAAGCTGGATTATTCAACAATCACTTCATCCATGAATAACCAGGCTAAATTGCCTTCTCCGGGGTTATTTGGAGGTATTTTTCCTGCACATTTTACGCTTATTTGTATGAATCTTGTGTAAAACTTTCCTTGAAATAAATAGTTAATGTGTCTGTTCCCTGATTTAGTAGGGTTCACTTCCCATTTTTTCATCTGTGAAAGATCATTCCCCATGCTTATTGAAACATTTTCGGGAGCATAGATCCAGCTGGCGGGTTGTTCGAAAAATCGGGGTGTAATTCGCTCGAAAGCGGTTTCTTTTCCTAAGTCTAGGGTTATTGTTACATCTTGTCCCCAATACCCTAAAAAACGGGATGAAGAAGAAAGTCCGGTTTCATTGATTACGCCATCAACCAAAGTTTGTGGGCCATGGCCTGGGTATCTGTAATCTGGAAGGGGAGACAAAATACATTTTCTGCCGGAGGCTTTATGAAGCAAAAAGTCTTGTGTCAAAGGAGAGCTAAGCGATTTTCCGTTTTTCGTTTTTAGAAAAGCGCTGTAATTTCCGGATTGATTTACTTGGATAGGGGTTGTGTACAGAACCTCATTTTTCTGTTTGGGATATTCGACGAAAATGTTTGCATCAGGAAAGCGACTTTTTAGACTCCAAAATAAATTGCCGTTTTCCTCTGAAGATATTGTGGGTTCTAGGTCGTAATAAGCTTTGCTGTAATTCAGGTGTAAGAAATCAAATTTTAAAAACAAGCCGGGTATTTTCGTCTGAAAAACATCCCAATTTTTATTGGCATCAGAAGTCCATAAAGCTTCGGATAATGCGGATAATCTGGGGAATAACATGTACTCTAACTTTGATTCGTTGTTCATGTATTCAGTCCACATATTTGCTTGTGCTCCTAGAATGAATTTAGATTGTTTTTTGTTAAGCTCCTTTGGGATGGGGTTGTAATGATAAACCATCTCCAGTGAATTATAACCGCCTTGGGTAACGGAATCTTCATGCATAGATTGGGTGTGGTCGAAGTAGAGGGGTTTGCCTGGAGTCATAATTACTTCATGATTTAATTTTGCAGCTTCAATGCCTCCGGATTCTCCTCTCCAGCTCATCACAATCGCATTAGGCGCCAAACCTCCCTCAAGTATTTCGTCCCATCCAATCAGCGTTCTTTTTTTTGAATTGATAAATTCTTCCATGCTTTTCACAAAATAACTTTGCAATTCATGCTCGTCTTTCAAGTGCATTTCTTTGATCTTATTTTGACAATTTTTGCACGATTTCCATCTGGTTTTAGGACACTCATCTCCGCCAATGTGAATGTATTTTCCTGGAAAAAGGCCAATCACTTCTTCAATTACATCTTCTAAAAAACGATAGCTGCTGTCGTTTCCAGCGCAAATAACTTCATCCGAAACGCCCCATGTTTCCATAACTTGATATGGTCCTTTTGTACATCCTAGAAAAGGGTAAGCGTTTAATGCGGCAGATGAATGGCCAGGCATTTCTATTTCTGGAATGATTGTTATTTTTCTTTCATTTGCATATGAAACAATTTCTTTGATTTCTTTCTGGGTATAAAAACCTTGATGTATCGTGCCGTCGTATATTCCACATCCATAGGGTCCAACAAGTGTTTGATTTCTTCGGCTTCCCGTTTCCGTTAGTTTCGGATATTTTTTAATTTCAATTCTCCAACCCTGATCATCAGTAAGGTGCCAGTGAAACCGGTTTAGTTTATGCATGGCCATCAGGTCTAAATATTTTTTTATGTAATTGGGAGATCTGAAATGTCTGGAAACATCCAGGTGAAGTCCCCGATACTCGAACTGTGCAGAATCGATGATGGTTTGAACTTGTATCCAAGGATTGTCTTTTTGTGGAGGCAATAAAAAAAGAAGAGACTGAAGTCCATAAAAAATTCCAGTTTCATTTCCTTGGATGGTGATGTTTTTTTCTGTGGCTACCAGATTATAAACTGGCTTTTCTTTTTCGGATCTGTTTAGTTTACAAACAATCGATTTTTCATGAGCTATGTTTTTTTCTTTCGACTCATCAAATTTGAATCCGTATCTGCTTTCCATTTCAGATTTAAAAATTTCTATACTTCTAGAAATAATTGATGGGTACGACAAATGAATATTTGATGAAAAACTAAATGCTCCCGGTTCTAATTTTTGAAAAGCAGGTTGTGGAATCAAATGAGATTGCGCCTTTACAGTAGCAGACTGAAAGAAAACAAACAGGAATGTGATTGCATAAAAAAACTTATCGAACATAGTTGAAAATTTTCTCAATGTAAGATAAGTTTTTGTATGCGTTGTATGCAGTTGAAATGGTTACAACTGATCCGTTAATCTACCTTTGTTATTTTTATGATATTGGTTGGAAGATGAAGTTCTACGGGAGTACTTCCTGTATTTACCACAACATTTCCGCTTTTTACAAAACCTCTGTTTTTCAGGATTTCAATTTGGTCAAATATGATATCATCCAAACTTTCCTCTTCGGCATAGTAAAACGCCCTTACCCCCCAACTTAAACTCAGTTGACTGATGAGTGTTTTTTCTTTACTGAAAATGTACAATGGTGATTTTGGGCGATAACTGCTTAACATAAATGCAGTGTAACCGCTTTGAGTCATACCGATTATTGCATCAGATTTAGAGTCGTCAGCTAACTTGCAGGCAGAGTAGCATATGGCATCACTGATGAATGTAGGAGAGTGTGGTTGAGGTGTCAAGATATCGTCTCTGTTGTAATCATAAACAGAGTTCTCAACATTTTGAATGATTTTGCTCATGGTTTCAACCACAAGAGTGGGATAGGAGCCCATAGCTGTTTCTCCGCTGAGCATTACAGCATCAGCGCCTTCGAGAACTGCATTTGCAACATCGCTCACTTCACTTCTGTTGGGTTTAGTTCTATCCATCATGCTTTCCATCATTTGTGTGGCAACGATAACTGGCTTAGCACGATGCATACATTTTCTAATGATGTCTTTTTGTATCACGGGAACTTGTTCGATGGGAACCTCTACTCCCAAATCACCTCTCGCAACCATTACGCCATCACTTTCCAAGATAATATCTCTTAAATTCTTGAGTGCTTCTGGCATTTCGATTTTGGCAATCACCTTTAGTTTACTCTTCTTTTCTTTGATGATTGCTTTTAATTCGGTTATATCAATTGCTTTTCTAACAAAAGAAAGAGCGACCCAATCTAGTTGATTTTCGATGATGAACTCTAAATCTTCTCTATCTTTTTCTGTCATTGCGGGTTGAGAGAGTGCACTGTCTGGCAGGTTTACACCCTTTTTAGGAAGTAGGGTTCCGCCCAGACTTACTCTTACCTTAACGTCCTTGTCGTTCAGTATTTCAACCACGGCAACCTCCATTTTCCCATCATCTAAAAAGATTCGTTCTCCGGGTTTAACATCATGGGTAAGATTCTTGTAAGAAACATAAATTCTTTCATGATTGCCGATTGTTTTTTCGGTTGTGAAAATGAATTCATGCCCGGGGCGAAGTTCAATTTTCCCATTTTCAAGTTCCCCAACTCTAAGTTTCGGACCTTGTAAATCTCCGAGAATTGCGATATTGAAAGGTTCGGTTTTGTTGATTTGGCGAATATGATCTACGATTTTCTTTTTGTCTTCGTGTGCGCCGTGTGAAAAATTGAGGCGAAATACATTTACACCGGCTTTCACAAGATTCAACAGTCCTTCGTATGTGTCGCAAGCAGGACCTACTGTTGCTACAATTTTTGTTCTTTTACGTGAATGCACATACGAAGCTTCGTTGTCCATTTCTTTGTGGAGATATTTCTCAATGGCTTTTCTCATTGGTTTGGATTTGATTTAAGAGGCGAGTATTTTAACAATGTTCATCCATTCTTCATTGATTTTCTGCTTTTTCTTTACCGCTTCATTCAATGGAGTATAATTCATTTTGTTATTCAGGATTCCAACAAACACATTGTGTCTTCCTTCGATTAGACACTCAACAGCATGATAGCCCATTCGGCTTGCAATAACTCGGTCTAGACAGCTGGGTGATCCACCTCTTTGAATGTGACCCAATATGCAAACCCGGGTTTCTAATTCGGGGAGTTGTTTGTTGATGTAAGTTGAAAGTTCATTGGCTCCACCAAAATCGTCGCCTTCGGCTACGATAATCATGTTCACCAGTTTTTTCCTTTTTGATTTTTCATCTAAAGATCGAACGATTTCATCTACATTGGTTTTACGTTCGGGGATCAAGATGTTTTCTGCTCCAGTGGCTATCCCGCTGTGTAAGGCGATGTAGCCTGCATCTCTTCCCATCACTTCAATTATAAATAGTCTATCATGCGCATCTGCTGTATCTCTAATTTTATCAATGGCT
This sequence comes from Bacteroidota bacterium, assembly GCA_039805285.1. Classification (GTDB taxonomy): domain Bacteria; phylum Bacteroidota; class Bacteroidia; order Chitinophagales; family Chitinophagaceae; genus Ferruginibacter. Next base: position 10,001 of record JBDLUO010000249.1, on the reverse strand, counting down.
TCAACAGCTGTGTTTACAGCCGTGTCGAATCCGATGGTAAAGTCCGTTCCGGCAATGTCTTTGTCGATTGTTCCAGGCAGACCTATGCAAGGGATATCAAATTCGTTGCTGAATACTTGAGCTCCTCTAAAGCTGCCATCTCCTCCGATGATCACCAGCCCGTCTATCCCATGTTTTTGAAGATTTTCGTAAGCGATTTTTCTTCCTTCTGGCGTCATGAATTCTTTACATCTTGCCGTTTTGAGTATGGTTCCTCCACGTTGAATGATATTGGCTACACTTCTGCTTTCCATTGGTGCAATTTCGTCTGCAAGCATTCCAGCATATCCGTGGGAGATTCCAAAAACTTCTAATCCATGATAAATTCCGGTTCGAACAACGGCTCTGATTGCGGCATTCATACCAGGACTGTCACCCCCGCTAGTGAGCACACCAATCTTGTTCACTTTTTTACTCATCTAATTTTATATTGATGTTCAATAATTTGAATCCCAAATGTAAATCAACTAAATGAATATCCCTTGTTGATGATTATTTATTAACAAAAAGGCATTTTTGTTGTGGATTATTAAATTGCTTCTTGATCATTCATGGTTTTTCTTCATTTTTTTGTTTGTTGGCGATGGTCTCTGACCCCGCCTGAAAATTCAAAGAAAAATCAGTATGATTTTAAACTATTGCAGGTGACCTTCGGAACACCATCAACAGCAACAACTCCTATCGCTCCGCGCGTTTTGTATTATAATTTGTGATTGGTAATTTGTAATTAATAATTCAATATCCCAAATCTTTAATGCTAAACCTTTATTCCTAAATTCTAAATATTTAATTCCAAATCTATAATCTTTAAACGCCAAACATTCATACATCCAAACACCAAACGTTTTCTCTTTTAATTGTCTTTCTTCTTCATTTCTTTGTCTTGATACAAAGAAACGAAGCAAAGAAAAATCAAGGCAAACCCGATCGCTCCGCGCGTTTTGCCTGGCTTACGCGCACGCCCGTTTTAAAACCATAAACATACCAAACAACAAACCACAAACGTTTCCAATTCCAAATCTTTAATCTTAAATCCCAAATTCGCGTAGCGGAACAACAAACAACAAACGCCAAACATTCCAAACGTTCAAAAGTTTAAAAAACTACTTCTAATTGCAAATGGTGTTGGTAAAGTATACTTCTTACATGCGTTCAGGCACTTGGATACCCAGAAGCTGCATGCCGCTTTGAATTACGTTCGATATCATTCTTATCAAAGCTAAACGCAGTTCTTTTTTTTCTTTGCTTTCTGCATTGGAAATGGAATGCTCTGCATAAAAGGAGTTAAAAGATTTCGCCAATTGAAAAAGGTAATTTGCTAAAACAGAAGGGTCAAGCGACTCTCCGGCAATAGATAGAACCTGAGGATATTGTTCCAACTCGAACAAGAGTTTCTTTTCGAGTGGAAGAAGGGCATCAGAGAAAGAAGCAGGCAAGTTGAAGTCCTCGTCTTTTCTTAATATACTTTTTATTCGTGCGTAAGCGTATTGGATGAAAGGGCCAGTGAAGCCATGAAAATCGATAGACTCCTCTGGATTGAAAACCATTTTCTTTTTTGGGTCAACCCGAAGTAAATAGAATTTCATTGCTCCGAGACCAATGGTATGATACAATTGGTTCAAATCTTCCGCATTAAAATCTTTCACTTTGCCGAGCGCTTCTGTATGTTCTTTTGATGTATTAATCATTTCGGCTACAAGGTCATCCGCATCCACTACAGTGCCTTCTCTGCTTTTCATTTTCCCTGTTGGCAGTTCTACCATTCCGTAACTTAAGTGGTGGATATCATTGCCATAGGGTAGTTCGAGTTTTTGAGCTATCAGCTGGAGCACCTTCATGTGATAATTTTGTTCATCACCAATAACGTAGATGCTTTTATCAATTTTGTATTCTTCGTATTTCTGCATGGCCAGTCCGATATCCTGGGTGATGTAAACTGATGTTCCATCTTTACGTAACAACAATTTTTCATCTAATCCATCAGGTTGTAAGTCTATCCAAACGCTACCATCTTCTTTTTTATAGAAGATGCCACGATCTAAACCTTTTTGTACTGTTTCTTTACCCAAAAGGTAGGTATTGCTTTCGTAGTACATTTTATCGAAATCACTGCCTATCGAAGCGTAGGTTACATCGAAGCCTTCGTAAACCCAGCTGTTCATTTTTCTCCAGAGATCTAAAACATTGGCATCGCCAGCTTCCCAGTCAACAAGCATTTGTTGGGTCAATTTCATGATGGGAGCATTTTTTTCAGCTTCATCCTGCGATAATCCAGCAGCAATGCCTTCAGCGATTTCTTGTTTGTATGCGTCGTTGAATTTTACATAATATTCGCCCACAAAATGATCTCCCTTCATCTGTGTGCTTTGTGGAGTGGCTCCATTGGCAAACAATTGCCAAGCGACCATGCTTTTACAGATGTGGATTCCGCGGTCATTTACAATGCAGCTTTTAAAAACTTCATATCCATTCGCCTTTAGAATTTCCGCAACACTCCAGCCGAGAAAATTATTTCTGAGATGGCCTAGATGTAAGGGTTTATTGGTGTTGGGAGAGGAGTATTCCACCATCACTTTTTTGCCATTCATGGGATGTTTGCCAAAGCAGATGTCATTGTTGAATCGGAGCAGAATGTTTTTGTAGTAAACATCAGATATGGTAAGGTTTAAAAAGCCTTTTATGATGTTGAAATCAACAAAGAGTTCTGGATTTTGCTGAACCAAATGTTGACCCAATTCTTGTCCTATGGCATCCGGTGATTTCTTTAATTTTTTCACCAAAGCAAATAAAACAATGGTATAGTCGCCATCGAATTCGGGTTTGGTTTGATTGATTTGAAAGTCGGAGGAAGTAAAGGGTTCTTTATACAGTTGCTCTAGCGCTTCAGCCGCGATTTGTTGGATTTTAGAAGACAGATTCATGTATCAAAAATAACATGATTATTTTAAAACATCGTTGGTGATATGTGAGGGCATTACCTTTGCTTGCAAATGAAGAAAGCGATATTGTATTTACACACAGCCGTTTTGCTGGCTGGATTTACGCCTATATTCGGTAAGGCGATTGAGCTTAATGAAGGTGTTTTAGTGTGGTTTCGCCTGTTTTTATCTGCAATTATTGCCGGAGTTTTGTTTGGCAGTATGGGTAAATTGAGAAAATTGCCAGTGAAAACCATAATGAAAATAGCTGGGGTAGGACTTATACTTGCTTTGCATTGGGTTTTGTTTTATGGAAGTGTGAAATACTCGAATGCATCAGTTGCTGTTGTCTGTATTTCTGCAGCCGGTTTTTTCTCAGCATTAATAGAACCCTTTTTGCTTAAAAAAAGAATCAACACCATTGAAGTATTGCTTGGATTGCTTGCTATTGCTGGAGTTTACATCATTTTTGATTTTCATCCCCACTTTCAAAAAGGAGTGATTTTTGGGATTCTTGCTGCATTAGGCTCAGCCATTTTTCCCATATTTAACAAGCAGCTACTCGAAGAGGTTACCGTGTATGAACTGAGTTTTTATGAGTTTTTGACAGGAGGACTTATGCTGAGTATGGTTCTTCCGTTTTATATGAATCTTTTTCCGGACGGATCGATGATTCCTGGAAAGCAAGACCTGGTTTTACTGGTTTTGCTTTCTCTTTTTTGTACGGTTTTGGCCTTTATTTTGCAACTTGAAGCACTTAAGAAAATTTCTGCATTCACGGTGAATTTATCTTACAATTTAGAGCCGGTTTATGGGGTTTTATTGGCTTTTTACCTCTACGATGAACATGAGATGTTAAGTCATCACTTCTATTTGGGTATCGGACTAATTATCCTCGCCATTTTGCTTCAGACCTTGAGAACGACAAGAAGAACTAAGGTTAGCAGAATTCAATCTTGAAATCCAGTTTGGCAAAATGAGAAAACATGGCACTTACGCCACAATATTTCTCCTTGGATAACGAAACAGCCCTTTCCATTTTTGATTGATCAGGTTCGCTGACCTTTATCGAGTAGATTATTTTCACTGAATGGTAAATTTGAGGGTGATCATCGGTTAGTTCGGCTTCGATATTCACTTGAAAATCCGAAAAAGAAACCTTCATTTTCTCCAAAATCGAAACAATGTCTATTCCGGTACAACCAGCCAATGCGGCTAGCATGAGTTTCTTTGGGCTAGGTCCTCCGCCAACTGATGCATCAGAGGTGGTATCCATCCCAAATTGATATTGATCTATATTTGATTCGAAACTTAATCCAACTTTATGCACTGTATTTACGGTATGTTTGAGTGAAGATTGCGCCATTTTTAATAGTTTTTGCGAAGAAAAATTGATTTTTACAAAAATAGTTTAGAATAATGTGAAATTATTGACGGAAATGATTACCTTTGCCCACCAAAATTCAGGAACATGGCCAGAGTATGTCAGTTGACCGGAAAGAAACCGATCACAGGAAACAAAGTTTCTCATTCAAATATCAAAACCAAGCGCAGATTTTTACCGAATCTGCAGAAAAAACGTTTTTTCCTTGCAGAAGAGGATAAGTGGATTACCATGAAGCTTTCTTCTGAGGCGATACGTACAATCAACAAAAACGGATTGTATAGTGTTGTGAAAGAGCTAAGAGCAGCCGGAGAAAAAATCTAATCATTATTATTAAAGCAGCATAACATGGCAAAGAAAGGAAACAGGGTTCAGGTGATCATGGAATGTACCGAGCATAAAACCAGCGGAATGCCTGGAACGAGTCGTTACATCACCACTAAGAACAAAAAAAATACCCCTGAGCGTATGGAATTGAAAAAATTCAATCCAATCCTCAAGAAAGTAACCGTTCACAAAGAAATTAAGTAATTAACCCAGTTCTGTCGTGGCATTACACAACAGAACTGAAAAATAAAAAGACATGGCAAAAGCAGCAAAAACGGCGATCAAGACCAAAGACCAAAAAGCAGCAGCTGAGGCTAAGAATTGGACTAAAGTTATTCGCACAATCAGAAGTCCGAAAACTGGCGCTTATACTTTTAAAGAAGCGATGGTACACAAAGACAAGATTAAAGAGTTTCTCGGTCAATAATACGCCCGTAAACAATATTGCAAAGCTGTTCGACAACGAACAGCTTTTTGTTTTGGAATCCGTTAGAGAGTATACAGGAATCCCTGGAGTTTAATACCTTTACTTATACAGACAAATCAAATAACTTATGGGACTTTTTGATAAATGGTTTGGAAAAAAAGAGCAGAAAGAAACCTTAGACCAAGGGTTACAAAAAACCCGAGAAGGCTTTTTTGGTAAAATAGCAAAAGCGATTACGGGTAAAAGTACAGTTGATACCGAAGTTTTAGATGATATTGAGCAAGCGCTCGTGGCAGCCGACGTGGGTATTGCAACCACAATCAAGATCATAGAGCGTATAGAGAAAAGAGTTTCAAGGGATAAATATATGAATGCCAGCGAACTGAATCGCATGATCAAAGAAGAGGTTCAGGAAATACTTGGAACAGGTGCAGCAGAAAACAAGTTCAAAGGATTTGAATTGCCAGCAGATAAAAAACCATTTGTTGTTTTGGTGGTTGGGGTAAACGGAGTTGGGAAAACCACAACTATAGGAAAACTGGCTCATAATTTTAAAAAGGCAGGAAAATCCGTATTGCTTGGGGCTGCAGACACATTTAGAGCCGCAGCTGTGGATCAGCTTACGATTTGGAGTGAAAGGATTGAAGTGCCCATAGTAAAAAAAGAAATGGGCAGCGATCCGGCCTCTGTTGCATATGACACGGTAATCAGTGGGGTAGCTAGGCAGTCGGATATCATCTTGATAGATACAGCAGGAAGGTTACACAACAAAGCACATTTGATGGAAGAGCTTTCCAAAATTAAACGGGTAATCCAGAAAGTAATTCCGGATGCTCCCCATGAAGTTTTGCTTGTTTTGGACGGCAGTACCGGCCAAAATGCACTTGAACAAGCAAGGCAGTTTACCGCAGCAACAGAAGTGACAGGTTTAGCAATCACTAAGCTTGATGGAACAGCAAAAGGAGGGGTGGTGCTGGCCATAGCTGATCAGTTTAATATACCCGTTCGATTTATTGGAGTGGGAGAGAAAGCCACAGATCTTCTGGTATTTGAGCAACAGTCTTTTGTTGAAGGGCTGTTTCAAGATTCATCTTTGGGAGAATAGTTATTTTGTAAAATAATGAAATGAGTCCCCTAAGAATAGGGGACTCGTTTACCAAAACTAACTGCTATTGAGAAAACTGATTCTTCATCATTTCTACGGTACAAACCTACAATATGAAAAGGCCTCGAGCTGTTAACTCAAGGCCAATTTATCTTTAAACAGAAGTTAATTTATTTATTCAATCAGTCTGATTTTTTAGCCAATGGCTTTTATAAGCAGTATGGCTACACCATATACGCAAGTAGAAATAAAAACACCTTTTGCAATTTTATCTTTTCTGGTATTGATGCAAACGGTGAACAACAAGGCATTTGCAAGAAGTGATACGCTTAAGCCTGCACTTAAAACCCTATGTCCGGGTTGCAGAAAAATAAACTGAAAGAATTCGGTGTAAGAGAAAACGCCAAACCTGGCCCATTTAAAAGCAAGTAAACCGAAAACCGGAGCAATCATACCCAGTACGATTCCAAGTTTTATATCATCTTTCAATCCTTTCATTTGAACCAGTTTTCTTTTTCAATTTGTTTTTTAAGTTGGTAGTGTGTGAGGTCGAACTGAATTGGAACAGCACTTACATAGTTATTTTTTAGTGCCCAAACATCGGTGTCTTTCCCTTTGTCGAAGTTTTTAAAAACACCAGTCAGCCAAAAATATTTTTTCCCTTGAGGGTCTATGCGTTCATCGAACTCTTCATCATATTTTGCATATGCCTGTTTGCAAATCTTTATTCCCTTAATTTTTTTCATCGGAACATTTGGTATGTTCACATTCAATAAAAAATGAGGGTCTTTTATTTTTTTCTGGAGTAATTCTAAAACCATTTTTCTGACAATCTCTTTTGCAGGATTAAAGTCTGCATCGTAACTGTAATCGAGCAAAGAGAATCCTATACTTGGAATGCCCTCAATAGAAGCTTCCATTGCAGCCGACATCGTTCCACTATAGATAACATTGATGGAATGATTTGCACCGTGATTTATTCCACTTAAACAGAGGTCTGGTTTTCGGTGAAGCACCTTGTCTACGGCAAGTTTCACACAATCTACCGGAGTGCCACTGGTTTGCCAAGATTCAATATCGCCGAACATTTTCACCTTGTTCATTCGGAGCGGAGACCCGATGGTAATTGCATGTCCCATCCCGCTTTGCGGCTTATCGGGAGCCACTACAACTACTTCTCCAATATCACTTACCGCTTCTACTAAACTGCGAATACCCGGAGACGTTATGTCATCGTCATTTGTAATGAGTATAACCGGTTTTTTGAGATTTGCTTTTGCCATGTTTGTAATTAAAAAGAGGGGAAAAGAGCTTTACCAATCACTTGTCTGAAAGGCCAAGGTATTGAAATCAGAATTAGCAGTAAAGCCAATCCAAAATATCTCAACATCATTTTGTGTTTTTTATCATCAGCTGCTTTTTTTACAGAGGTTCTACCTACATGAACCAAAATCCATGCGATAATCATAGTTAACCCATGCTCCATTGCATAGAATCTTGTGTATGGATCTTTCATCGCATCTCCCATTCCGCCTGAAAGTTTGGAAAACCATCCATTTGAAACGTATAATATGATGCCAATCAAAAGCTGTATGTCGCAAGAAATCATGAAAAATAGATTGCTTAGATTGTCTGCTTTGTTGTATCCTCTTTTCGAAATGAGTCCACTTATAGCATTAAATAAAGTCCATAAACCAAAGATCAATACTGCCCAACGTGTAATGCTGTGAATAGAAATAAGTTCCATAGTAATTGTTTATTGCAAAAGTAGCTTTTTATCCTATTGGTTTGTGTTTTTCAATGCGTATATGAGATTCGTCACAAGTACAATGTAAGAAAAACTTGTTTATGTCTTTTTTTATAAGAAGTAAATTCTGTGACAATCTTGGAGCTTTCTCCGTTCTCTCGAACAGCTACATGCCACTGGTTTCTATGCCATCCGATTGTATTTCTTCATTTCTTTGTCTGTTGGCGCCGGTCTCTGACCGCGCCTAAAAACGCAAAGAAAAATCGGTAAACAGCTTTTTTGATTTTGAAATGTCCCAGGTGACCTTTCGGTACACCAGCGACAGCAGCAAACCCGTTCGCTCCGCGCGTTTTGCATTATAATTTGTGATTGGTAATTTGTAATTAATATTTCATTATCCCAAATCTTTAATCCCAAATCTTTAATCCCAAATCTTTAATCCTAAATCTTTAATCCTAAATCTTTAATCCTAAATCTTTAATCCTAAATCTTTAATCCCAAATTTTTAATCCTAAATCTATAATCCCAAATCTTTAATCCCAAATCCCAAATCCGTGCAGAGGAACGCCAAACATGCAAACGAATAGCAAGTCCTCGGTACGGTCGGAGACCTGCGCCGAACACAACAAACAACAAACCCTAAATCTCTAATCTTCAATCCCAAATCACCAATTTCTCCAATTTTGTAAAAAGAGCACAAGAAAAAAATAATTTTGCTAAACTAAAAAATTTAGTATATTTGTGCTAATCAAATTAGTTTATCATGACGAAAGCAGGACAGAATCTAAAGTACCTTCGCAAACTCCGTGGTTGGACACAGGAGGAATTTGCTCAGAAACTGAATGTCAAACGTTCATTGATTGGAGCATACGAAGAAGAAAGGGCAGAACCCAGAATGGAAGTTTTGGAATTTGTGGCCAACATGTTCAAACTCTCATTGGATGAGCTTTTATTGAGTGATCTATCTGCCAGTTCTGGTGGAGGAGGCTCGTATCTTCAAAAAAGGAGAATACAGAAAATGGGAAGTTCGGATCGAAATTTGATTCATTTTGTACCGATTAAGGCAGCTGCGGGTTATTTAACCAGTTATGCAGACAATGAGTTTATAGACGAATTGAACACCTTTACGCTTCCTATGCTCAAAGGTGGTCAGTATCGTGCTTTTGAGATCATAGGAGACAGTATGATGCCTACACCGAGCGGAAGCATTATCGTCGGCGAAAAAGTGGATTCAATGGATGAGGTAAAAAATGGCCAAGCATATATTGTTGTTAGCAAAAATGAAGGTATAGTTTATAAGCGCATCCAAAAAAATGCGAAAATGAAAAATAAGATCACCCTTGAAAGTGACAATCCCAATTTTCAACCCTATCAAATCAATACAGAAGATGTTGTTGAGCTTTGGCTTGCACAGGTGGTTATCGGAAAGGTTACGACTCAGCAGAGATGGGACGTAAATTCACTCGCAAACTTGGTCACCAATCTTCAAGACCAAGTGAGTAATCTTAAAAAGAAAATGAACTAGAGATAATGAAATACTAAGAACTTGTTTATTACTTGTGCAGAAATCATTTTGAATGGGATGCCAAAATTGTGACTAACGCACTAACTTGATCAACGAATCAGATACATCGATTAACATAAAAAACAAAACAACATGATCAAACTGCAAATCATCGGAAACCTCGGAAAAGATTGCATTCTTAAAGAGGTAAATGGCAAAAACGTTATCAATTTCAGTGTAGCTCACACTGAAAAATACAAAGACAGTCAGGGGAATCCGAAAGAAAGAACCACCTGGGTTGAATGCGCTTATTGGACAGACAAAACAGCTGTTGCACAATATCTAACCAAGGGTAGAACTGTATATGCAGAAGGCGCACCAGAGGCAGATGCATACAACAACAAAGAGGGACAACCTGCTGCAACATTGAGAATGCGTGTGCAGAATGTACAGCTTCTAGGTACCAACAGTCCTGAAAACAATGGATCAACTCAAAGCTCGGGTTCGAACAGCTCATCTTATGCCAATCAAGCATCCGCTGCTCCAAGTC
>JBDLUO010000248.1:0-7081 GCA_039805285.1 Bacteroidota bacterium | reverse complement strand
AAATCCTAAAATGGCGGAATTGGATGCAGCTCAATTGCAATTTCCCCTTTGGATTCGCCCTTGGGAGCAAGGTGATTACTTTTATCCTTTAGGACTCTCAAAAAAGAAAAAAATAAGCCGTTTTCTCATCGATAACAAGTTGTCCAAATCCGAAAAAGAAAGAATTTGGGTTATTGAATCGGATAAAAAAATCATTTGGGTATGCGGATTGAGGATAGACCACCGGTTTAGAGTTACGGAAAAGACCAAGGAAGTCCTTAGAATCGGTTTAGTCGCGCCCGAATAAGGAAGGGTGCTTCAGCGTATCTAAAATGATTTGCAATAATTCGGGTTGCATCACAAAAACAATACCCAAAGTAAGTACAAATCCGAAAATAGCGCCCCAAAGATGGGCATCGTGATTGATGTTGTCCTGGCTTTTTTTACCCATGTATATACAGTAGGCAATAAACAAAATGGCATAGACCAAAGCGGAAATTTTAATCGCGCCATACAAATAAATGCTTCCCCAAGGGTTAAATACAACCGCAGAAAATACCATTCCTGATACCGCACCTGATGCGCCCAAAGACCGATACCCTGGATTGTTCTGGTTTTTCAGATAACATGGGATATCTGCCACAACCATCGATCCAAAATACAAGATGATAAAAGACGTATTTCCTCCGAGTTCGTAAAAGGATAAGATCAATTCTATATTTCTACCAAAGAAATACAAGGTAAACATGTTGAAAAAGAGGTGAATGAAATCGGCATGTAAAAAGCCCGAACTGATAAAGCGGTAGTATTCTTTTTTCTGTTTCATCACATATGGCCAAAGAATACCATCATTCACGATTTTCTGGTTTGACTGTGAAACAAAAAAAGCAATTACATTCAGTGCAATTAGCACAAGTGTTATTGGGGTATTCATGTTGTTTTTATATGCGATTCAAGTAGTTTTTTCCTGTTTCTGTCCAGAAAAAAGATCTGATTTTAGATCTGATATGGATATGAAGTATCAAGAATGATGATATTTTTCATTTTTGATGATGGTGCATGCCCTGTAGATTTGCTCAGAAAGTATTAACCTCACAATTTGATGCGGAAACACAAGTGGAGAAATGCTCCAAGTGTAATTTGCCCGTTTACTAACGTCTTTGCTTACCCCAAATGCTCCGCCAATCAAAAAAATGAGTTGCTTTTTACTCTCATTGGCTCTCGAAATGATGAAGTTTGCCAGTTCTGGACTGCTCAACATTTTTCCTCTCTCGTCCAGTAGAATCAGGTAATCATCTTGTTTGAGGTTTTTTAAAATAGATTGGCCTTCTTGTTCTTTTATTTCCTCTTCGCTCGCATTTTGGGCGTTTTTTGCTGGAGAAATGATTTGCCATTCTATGGGATAATAATGTGAAATCCTTTTAGAAAACATCGTTATACCTTCATTCACATAAGATTCATGTCCTTTTCCTACGGTCCAGCATTGTATTTTCATTGAAAGCCCATTTTTTAAATATCGGAAATGAAATTAGGCAAACTAATTCAATCCATATTCAACTTAAACATATTGCATTCATTTCAGTCATAGCTTTGAAAAATAAATTTAGCCAATGTATTTAAGGATTCTGTCTTTGCTCATAATGCTCATAACACCCTCTCGTTTTCTTTTTTCAACTCAACCCCCATCTGTACATCCAACCATTATTTCTTTTCCATACAAAAAGCAAGGTTTGACCGAACGTGAGGCCGCAGCTCATTTGTTAAATCGATTTACCCATGGCATCAGGCCGGGTCAAATTGATCAGGTGGTTGAGATGGGTTTAGAAAATTGGTTTATGAGTCAATTGGAGGGAAACAACAAAGATGAAAAACTGAATCAAATGCTGGATTCATATCCAGATCTAAAACTAAGTAATGCCGCGATTGTTAAGCAATACCCTAAATTGGCTAAGGTCATTAAAATGGCTGTAGCAGATGGTGTACTGAGTGAAGAGGAACTAAAGTCGACAGAAAAAAAGAAAATCAGAGAAAAGCTCACTGTTTATTACAGGGATAAAAAGCTTAAGCCAACTCAGATGTTGGTAAGAGATTTTGTGAGTCAGAAGATTCTTAGGGCCACTTACTCCGAAAATCAACTTCATGAAGTACTTGCAGGTTTTTGGTTCAATCACTTCAATGTTTCGTTTTCAAAAAATCAGGTTGTGCAATATATTCCGGCATATGAAAGAGACGCCATTCGACCCAATGTAACCGGTTCCTTCGAATCGCTGCTTCTCGCTACAGCCAAATCCCCCGCTATGCTGCTTTATCTGGATAATTTCAGCTCATCAGTATCCAAAGACAGCGCTGCTCAAAACGCAAATGAAAAAAGAAGAGAAGCCTTTGTCAAAAGGAGAATGAAAAACAACGACCCAGAAAATGCGGAAATGATTCAAAAGTTAAAACGTAAAAAATCATCCGGACTCAATGAAAACTATGCTCGAGAAGTACTCGAATTGCATACCCTGGGTGTAGATGGAGGATATACCCAGCAAGACGTTACGGAAGCTGCACGAATATTAACGGGCTGGACTTTCATTCCTTCGGATGGTGAAGTTTCTGAGCCATTGAATAAATTGTTTCAGACCGTGAGTTCAGAAAAAATGAAAAACCAAGGCTTTGTAAGAGAAGGTGATTTCTTTTTTGCAGCTAACAGACACGATGTCGGGGAGAAGAAGGTGATGGGTATTTCTTACGAATCGGGTGGTGGTTACAACGAAGGGTTGCGTTTCTTTCATGACATTTCTACCCGAAAAGAAACTGCGAAATTCATTTCGACTAAACTGGCAAATTATTTTGTTTCAGATCAACCTCCAGCATCTCTGGTGCTTCGTATGTCGGATGTGTTCATTAAATCTGGCGGTGATATCAAACAAATTCTAATCGCTATGGTTGAAAGTCCAGAATTCTGGAAAAAAGAAGTGATTCGGTCTAAAATAAAGTCACCCTTTGATGTTGTGATTGGTTCGATAAGAGCCTTGGATGCTTCTGTAAAAAAGCCATATTCGGTGTTTAAACAAATAGACAAGATGGGGCAAAAAATCTATCATTATTCGGCTCCAACCGGATTCCCGGATCGTGATGCATATTGGATCAATACGGGAGCTTTGCTGAATCGAATGAATTTTGCGTTAGAACTTGCTGCGGGTCGAAGCAAGGGGTTGCAAGTGGATCTTCTTGCGTTAAACCAAAATCATGAACCTGGAGATGCAACCGAGGCCCTTCATATTTTTGCGCCCAAGCTCATACCAGAGCGAGATCTTACAGCTACTTACAAAAGGATAGATCCATGGCTGAACAATCAATCCTTTTCTAAAAAAATTGCAATGGCCAATCAAACCAACAAACAAGAAACGTCAGAAGCCAATCAAATGGAAAAAAGTAGTCTGGATGAGCTGTTAAATGATGCTTTTGATGATGATACAACCGTTGAATCGTCTAGCAGTTCTTCTTTGGCACAAGTGGTTGGCATCATTCTTGGATCACCAGAATTTCAGAGAAAATAAATACAATATGACGAACAGAAGAGGATTTATTAAGTCGGGAGCGCTTGCTGTTTTTGGAATGGGCTTGAGTACTTTGCCCAGTTATGTGCTGAAAGCGGCAAATGCATTTCGTTCAGAAAATGCCAACAAAAGAAAAATCCTGATTGTCATTTTTCAGCGTGGCGCAATGGATGGTTTGATGGCAGTAACGCCATACAACGATGAGTTTCTGAAAAAAGCGCGTCCATCCATCTTTATGACGCCAGCAAAGAATAAAGATGCGGGCCTATTCGATTTGGATGGCAGATTTGGTTTGCATCCTGGTTTTTCTGCATTATTTCCTTTGTTTAAAACCAACGAATTAGCCATCATTCATGGTGTAGGATCTCCGAATAAAACCCGCTCTCATTTTGATGCACAAGACTATATGGAATCAGGGACTCCTTTCAGTAAATCGACTGCGTCTGGCTGGCTCAATCGAACCTCAGGATTATTAAACCAGGAAGCTACGCCATTTAGGGCTGTAAGTTTAACCAAGTCTATGCCAAGATCATTTTACGGAGACAATGCAACCCTCACCATTTCAAGTTTAGAAGACCTTACAATAAAAAATCAACCTGGCTCATCAACGGCTTTTATGTCGGCCAAAAGTTTTGAGGATTTGTATGATCAAACGACGAGTTCGTTGATGAAAGAAACGAGCAAAGAGACATTTGAAGCGATGGATATGGTTTCTAAAATTCAATCTGGCGCATATAAACCGAAAAATGATGCAATATATCCGAAATCGGAATTGGGAAAATCATTGATGCAATTGGCTCAATTGATACGTTCTGATGTTGGACTTCAAATTGGATTTGCAGAATCTACGGGTTGGGATACGCATTACAACCAAGGAACATCGAATGGAATTTTTTCGCGCAATGCAAATGATTTAGGCAACAGCATTTCTGCTTTTTGGCAGGATCTCGGAGCGGAGTTGCAAGAGGATGTGGTGGTAATGACCATGACCGAATTTGGAAGAACCGTAAAACAAAACGGAACAGGTGGAACCGATCACGGTCGGGCGTCTTGTTATTTTTTATTGGGAAAAAACGTAAAAGGAGGGAAGGTACACGGATCAGTGGATAGCTTGGACGCAATTCATTTGGAAGACGGAAGAGACTTGCCTGTAACCACAGATTTTAGGACCGTTTTTAATGAAGTAGCAAAAAAACAATTGTCAATTTCGGATAGTGGAATCATTTTCCCCGACTGGAAAAGGGAGGGGATCGAACTGTTTTAAGGCAACAGCAAGAAATTCAATCATGACATTGAATCTTCTCATTCTAAATAAGGCATCAAGCCACTTGATGCCTCCGAAGATGCATACACTATAAACCAGAATAATTAGGGCAAGATGCTTGCTTGATGACAGTGGAAGCAATCTAACGGCAAGTCCGGCAAAAAGTAACATGCTGCCGTTTAGGGCTTTTTCTTTTTCAACAGCTTTTTTTTCTTCTAGGTAGCCCGGAAACTGGGTCATCAATTGATAACCACTCCACGGGTCTATACCGCGACTCCGTAGCTCACCGAGTAATTCATGAATCGGCATTCTTTTTTCCAGCGACTGCATGATAAATTGCATATTGTGTTTTGAAACATCCTTTGGACTCAGCATCCCGGCCTTTTGGTCCATTTGTCTAAATACACATGTAAGAACCAACCCTCTCTCAGCGGTTAGTGAATAGTAAGATTGAACTGCTTCCGGATCCAACATTGGCAGATGCTCATTCGCCATTTCGTACAATTGCTCATTGTTGAGATGACCATAATAGGGGATGTATCTTTCTTTTTCTGATGGAATCACAAGGGTAAATGTATTGAGTTATTCACGTAAATACTAAAAATTGTGCGTAAACTATGGGTAAAAATCAGCTTTATAGAAATGGTTTTAAACGACCTTTGCACAAACAAGCTACCTATGACGTTAACATGGGCTATTTATTTATCAGTGGGAATACTACTCGGATTCATCTCCGCTTGGGTGATACGTTCTATTACCATTGCTAAAATGAAAAGAGACGAAATAAGGCTGAATGGATTGCTCGAAAGCGAAAAACTGGTAAAAGAAAATCTGAGAAGGGAAAATCATATGGCATTTCAACAGAAAGAAACCATGGAATTCGAACTCAGAAGAAAACTAAAAGAAACAGAATTGATTATTCGGGAAATGGATCGAGATATTTTACTCCTTCAGAAAAGCAATGAAGAAACAGAAGCGCTTTATCAATCAAAAGAACCAGAGATTTTTGCCGTTAAGAAAAAATTAATTGAAGCGAACAATACCATTGCCAGACTCAAAGCTGAACTGTCGAATCATAAAATGCCTGCATGAAAAAGAAAATACTCGGCATTGTTCTGCCAATCTTAGTTGTCATGTATTTCGCGGGGCCCAATCCTTCAACACCTGTCTATGAGCCCGCGCTTCCTGAAATTTCACAAAATCATTCGTTGGATCAATTTATTGCAGCACATGAATCTGCATTTCCGGTCAAACCCGACAATGAGGCAAGAATCATCTGGGCGGATTCAACGAATAAAGTACCCACTGAATACGCCATAGTATATCTGCACGGTTTTACGGCTTCTCCGATGGAAGGAGATCCGGTTCATCGGAATTTGGCAAAACGTTTTGGTTGTAATCTCTATCTCGCCCGCCTATCGGAGCATGGATTGATTCAAAAAGAACAGCTTCAAAACCTCACTGCAGATTCTTACTGGGAGTCTGCAAAGTTTGCGTTGGCAATGGGCAGAAAACTGGGTAAGAAAATCATTTTGATGGGAACAAGTACTGGAGGAACTCAAGCGATTCAACTTGCATCCACGTATCCCGATTTAGTCGATGGCCTAATACTATATTCACCCAATATTGAAATCAATGACCCTAACGCATGGCTATTGAATAATCCATGGGGGCTTCAGATAGCCAGATTGGTTAAACAAGGAAATTATTTGATTCCGCCCGACAAGCGCCCGATTTATGCTAAATACTGGAATACGCCGTATCGTCTCGAAGCAGCAGTGGAACTCCAAGAAATGCTCGAAACAACTATGAATGCTGAAACATTCAAGAAAATCAAACAACCCTTATTATTGGTTTATTATTATAAAAACGAAGAAGAACAAGATCCTGTGGTTAAGGTGAGTGCAATGATGAAAATGTTTGAACAAATACAAACGCCTGCAAGTCTCAAACAAAAAACAGCCGTTCCTGAAGCCGGACATCATGTGATTGCTTCTCCCATAAAATCCATGGCTTTCCAAAAAGTGGAAGAGGTGAGTGCTTTTTTTCTCGAAAATAAAATGGGATTAAAGCCTCCAATCAAATAAAATCGGGTACAAAGGACTATGATTTTCAATTGATTTGTTCTATTTTGTCCCTTCCAATACCAAAACCTATAGAAAACCAAAGAATTATTTAACGCGTAATTTATTATCAATCAATGCATATTATGAAAAAGCTACTGCTTATTGTTTTCGGATTTTTTTTGTTCTCAACAGGTTTTGGACAGATTGGAGCTAAGGAAAAATTAGAG
>JBDLUO010000247.1:0-8509 GCA_039805285.1 Bacteroidota bacterium | reverse complement strand
AGCTATGAAAACAAAGTATACGTTCTTCCAAAGCATTTGGATGAGAAAGTAGCTCGTTTACACCTTGCTAAAATCGGAGTGGTTCTAGACGAATTAACCAATGATCAATCTGCTTATCTTGGTATTCCGAAGGAAGGTCCATACAAGCCAGAAATGTACCGTTATTAATACATACCCTCTTCTTTCAAGCCCCGAAAATTTCGGGGCTTTTTTTTTGAGAAAAACTGTCCTTTTTTGATACTTACCTTTGCACGCATAATGTTCATTGATATACATACCCATAAAACAGCAAATAATCATTCTTCGATTATTAATGTACCACTGAATCAGGATGATTTCGATAACGAAAAATGGTATTGTGTTGGCATCCATCCGATTGATACAACGGATACCCCATTAGAAAAATTAATGGATCAATTAAGAAAAAAGGCAAACAAGAAAAATGTGCTAGCCATTGGAGAATGCGGACTAGACCGAATTTGCAACACTGCAATGGATATTCAAAAAGAACGATTTGTTGCACAAATTCAATTGGCCAACGAAATGAATAAGCCTTTAATTATACATTGTGTAAGGGCTCACGATGAACTATTGCTGCTGATGAAAAAACAAAATAATCATGCTGCTGCTATTTTTCATGGCTTCAATAACAACATTCATATTGCAGAGAAATGCTTGAATGCCGGACATTATTTATCATTTGGGCAGTCGATTTTTCATGAAAGGTCTGCTGCTGTTTTTAAAGAAATACCATTGGATAAAATATTTTTAGAAACCGACGATTCGGAAATCGACATATCTACCATTTATAAAAAAGCGGCAGAAATAAGAGGGATTTCCACTCCTTATTTATCGGAGCAAATTCAAAAAAACTTCTCAAATTTGTTTAAAATTTAAAACCTTATGGAAGACATCAGCTGGCTAGGCAGAACGAGTTTACTTATTGGAGAAGATGCGGTTAGATCGCTTTCAAAAAAACACGTAATGGTAGTAGGCATGGGTGGTGTAGGCTCATTTGCTGCAGAATTCATCTGCAGAAGTGGAATAGGAACCATGACCATTATTGATGGAGATGTAGTAGATCCAACCAACAGAAACAGACAGTTACCCGCACTTGCCACCAATCATGGCGAATCAAAAGCGGATATCATGGCAGAACGATTAAAGTCCATCAATCCAGAGCTTACACTGCATGTAATAAAGGCATTTGTAAATCCAGAAATGGTAGCAGATTTATTGCTTCAAAAACCAGATTATTTGGTAGATGCCATCGATAGCATAACGCCTAAAGTTACCTTTTTAAAAATCGCTTATGACAGTGGAATTCCCATCGTAAGTAGTATGGGAGCTGGCGCAAAACTAGACCCAACTCAGTTGAAAGTGGTAGACATTTCAAAAACGTATAATTGTCCTTTTGCCCAACAAGTCAGAAAGAATTTGAAGAAAGAAAAAATTTACAGAGGGATTAAAACGGTATTCTCTCCAGAAAGCCCAATGAAAGAAAGCCTCATGTTAACCGACGGCAAAAACTATAAAAAATCTGCGTACGGTACCATTTCATATTTACCAGCTACTTTTGGCGCCGTAGCTGCTTCTGTAGTAATCAGAGATTTGATAAAAAGGGTTTAATCATACCAAGGTAACAAAGAATATACTTAACTTTATTCTACCTTACTAACCCCCAACCAAATGAAACAAATCATCAACAGGAATCCTGCGAGATGGCTCCTCTCCTTTTTGTTATTTTCATTTTTTATTTTTTCTCTTGCTTCATGTGTCCGTAACGGATACGGTTGTAAAGGGAGATCCAGATACATCACCCGAGTTAGATAAAATGACGCGTCTTTCTGTAAACATTAATAAGTTAGCCACAATTCGAAACGCCAGAGGAGGTAATAATCCTGATCTCGTTCGTATGGCTTTGGATATTGAGAAGTTTGGTGCTGATGGCATCACGGTACATCCCAGACCAGACGAACGTCATATTCGGTATGCCGATGTTTTTGAACTGAAGAAAGTACTAACCACCCCTTTCAACATAGAAGGAAATCCAGCAGAACAGAAGTTCGTTGATTTGGTATCAGAAATTCGTCCGGAGCAAGTAACACTCGTTCCCGACTCTTCTCTCCAACTCACCAGCGATCATGGCTGGGATACGATAACCCATGCTCATTTTCTCAAAAATATAATTTCTCATTTTAAAGCTTTGGGAATAAAAGTTTCCATTTTTGTAGATCCTGTCTCTACCATGATACAAGCTGCAAAAGAAACGGGAACAGATAGAATTGAACTATATACAGAGTCGTATGCTAAGCAATACGCGGCAGGTGAAAGATTGTCTGCCATTACAAATTACAAATCATCCTGCGAAGAGGCACTTACATTAGGATTGGAAGTAAATGCAGGTCATGATTTAGATCTTAAAAATCTGAATTATTTTTCCACTCAATTACCAGGTTTATTTGAAGTGTCTATAGGCCACGCGTTAATTTGTGATTCTATTTATTTCGGATTAGAAAATACGGTACAGTTATACAAAAGGCAGCTGAAAACAGCTGCCCTTTAAGACTATTTCAATTTTTTTATCTATTATTTCAGCAAGCTTTCAAGCTTTGCTTCGAGTGCCGCTCCTCTCAGATTTTTTGCAATCACCACACCATTGGGATCGATGAGGAAATTTTGAGGAATACTGGTGATCCCGAATTGTTGAGAAACCGCATTGCTCCATCCTTTTAAATCACTTAACTGAGTCCAGGTTAACCCATCTTTTTTGATGGCTTCTAACCAAGGTGATTTGGTTTTATCTAAGGAGATACCCAATACCGTAAAGTTTTTGCTTTTGTATTTGTTGAATGCAGCCACAACATTTGGATTTTCTCCACGGCAAGGACCACACCAGCTCGCCCAAAAATCAATCAAGACATATTTACCACGGAATGATTGGATGTTTACCATTTTTCCATTCTGATCTTCCTGTTCAAAATCAGCAATCACTTTCCCCATCGGATCTCTTTTCCCTTCATCTACCTGCTGTCCTACGTATTCACCTATTGGAGATTTTTTCACCTCGGGGGTAAGTCCTGCATATAGTTTTTCCATCAACCCATTATCACCCGTAACTTGATGAATTCTAAAGATGGCTAAAGGCGCAATGAAAGAACCTCTTTTATTTTGTATGAAATTCAACAAGGCCTGAGCACATTGACGAACCATTTCCGGATCTTTTGCTCCTTCCTGCTGAAACAATGACTCATATGGCTTAGATACATTGCTGTATTCTATAAAGTCGTTGTGACTTGCAGAGCCACTTACCAAAGTTTGATCAGGGCGATCTTTGGTAATGTTCACGATTACGTTGCTATTATCTAGAAAAATGGGGATGAAATTAGGTGACTTATCGAAAACCAAGAGCTTAAAATCGGGACTGCTCAATTTACCAGAGAGCTCAAATTTACCAGCAGAAACCGTTGTGGTAGCTTCTGCTGCACGATTGTTTCCGTTTAATAAGTCAACCACTGTTCCATCTGGGTAACCGTTGGCAACTCCATTTATTTTATAACCTTCTGCTTGTTTTACAGTTGTTTTTACTTCTGAAACATTTGAATTTGTTTGTTCTTGCGTAAAAGCAAAAACAGGAAGTGCTAAAAGCACCGTTAGCATTTTCTTCATCATTTTTTTCTGGATTATTATGGTATGCAAAATACAGAATCTTGGGCTTTTTATACCATTCATTACGCACATTAACATTAATTAACTACCTGGTTAACTGCACGCATAAATGAAAGCACCATTGCTGTATCTTTTATTCCTTTTTCTTTTTCAAAATGCCCGTCTAAATCGACGCCTAAAAAGTCGGGATGCTTGAATGTATGAATGCGATGCGCGTCTGAAGGTTTGAGTCCGGAACCTCCGATAAAAAATGGTTTTTCTATGTTTGCATTTGCCAGAAAATCCCAATCGAATGCGGAAGTTATGCCTCCTCTGTTTCCAGGTATTTGTGCATCAAGAACATAATAGTCGCAAACATCATCATATTCATTTATAAATGAACTAAGGTGCTTTTCTTGTTCCTGATCTAAGAATATCTTTTTTATTACGGTAATTTCTTCACTCAAAGATTGGCAAAGTTCGGGAGATTCATTGCCATTGAGTTGAACCAAATCCAATCCATAATTAAGGATTGTTTCGCGGATAAAATCATGAGACTGATTGGCGAAAACGCCTACCTTTTTTATATCAACATTGGCATATTTCAAATCCATCGGATTCAGCTTGTCTACCACAAGATTAGAAGAGCCGTTTCTAAAATCAAAACCAGCAAAATCAACAAGCATTTTGTTCAGTTCTTCGAGTTGATTGATGCAGGTTATACCGCATACTTTTACCATCATAGACCTTGCTGATAAAATGCGGGGTTTAATCATTGTTAAAAAGTTATCTCCTAAATTAAGAATAAATCCAATTTGAAACGATTTTTTCTCCAAAAGGGGTTAAAATACTCTCAGGATGGTACTGCATTCCCGTTATGTTGAGCCACTTATGCCTAATGCTCATAATGTTTCCATTGTCGTCTAGAGAAGTTATGTCCAAACATTCGGGCAAAGTTTCAGGGTCGATAACCCAGCTGTGATATCTTCCAGCCAGAATTGTGGCGGGTATGTTTTTATATATTGGATCGATGGTTTCTGTAAGTTCTAAATTGGAGGATATGCCATGATATACTGTTTCAAGATTTTTCAATCTTGCTCCGAACACCTCCCCGATGGCCTGATGACCTAAGCATACACCCAAAATCGGTCGTTTGTCCTTGCAAAAAGAAATCGCTTCTTTCAACTTACCCGCATCATCCGGTAAACCTGGTCCAGGAGATAATATCAGTCTGTCGTAAGTGAGTAAATCTTCTACTTGAAATTGATCATTAAACACTACATCAACCTGGTTCTCGGTTATTTTTTCAACCAGATGAACCAGATTGTATGTAAATGAGTCGTAGTTATCTATAATCAGGATCCGCATTGGATCTGCTTTTTCTTGAATAATATCCAAATGACCATGACTATGCAAACTTCTTTGCATCTTCCAGGAACTTCGCAAGTCCGATGTCTGTAAGCGGATGTTTCAACATTCCGAGTATAGAATCAAGCGGACATGTACATACATCAGCTCCAGCTTCGGCGCATTTGATGATGTGATTTGGATTTCTGATTGATGCAGCAAGTATTTCTGTTCTGTATCCTTGAATGCTAAAAATTGTACGCAATTGATGAATCAATTCCATTCCATCCCAACCACTGTCATCAATTCTTCCGATGAAAGGCGAAACATAAGTAGCACCTGCTTTTGCAGCTAAAATAGCTTGTCCGGCAGAAAAAATCAAAGTACAATTTGTTCTGATTCCATTTTCAGAAAACCATTTAATTGCTTTGATGCCATCTTTAATCAACGGCACTTTTACGACGATGTTTTTATGTATTGCAGCAAGTTTTTTTCCTTCGGCAACCATTCCTTCAAAATCCGTAGAAATCACTTCTGCACTGATGTCGCCGTCTACCATCTCACAGATGGTTTTATAGTGATTCATCACAGCTTCCTCACCACTGATTCCCTCTTTTGCCATAAGGGAAGGATTGGTGGTAACTCCGTCTAAAATACCAAGTTCGTTGGCTTCGCGAATTTGTGCAAGATTTGCCGTGTCGATAAAAAATTTCATGCTTTTATGATTTTTTGGATTGTTTTATGCTGCGGTTTTGTGCTCGATTTGATAAAAATGGAATTGAAGAAAGAATGTTCTTTTTTCAATTTGGCAAAGATAACGGATAATGCTTTTCAACTGCTTTATCAAATTGATACGCGAAGAAATATTTGAGGTAGGGGCATAAAAAATGGCAAGTTACTTACATCGCACCGCTCAACCATTTACCCTTGCTACCTTCCGGTCCTGGGGGAGTTCAACAGGAGCTGGTCGTATAAGACTTGCCGATGCAAATATAGGAAAATTGGTTTAAAATAAAAGGAATGAATCCCTATTGATTGTTTGTAATTGTCCTTATTCCAAAATACACTAGAAAGAAAATCCGGGTTTATCTGTTCTCGAATTGATGGTTGACATGCCAATCAGTTGGTCGTTTCTGTCCGTAAATGATTTGTAATACAGTAAAATGGTATAGGAATTCTCTGTTTCCCAATAGTCTCCTTCCATGATTCTACGAAGATTTTTATCCTTTTGAGAGACTGCGACATAAGAATAATTGTAATATCCTTGCTTCATCAACACTGGCAATTTATATTCTCCTGATGCTGTGTCAAATTTCATTTTCCATGAATCATTTAACTCGTATTCTGTAAAACCACCAATCAGGTAAATGTCTTCTCCAGAAAAAGGAGCACCATCACGTTTCCCTAGTCTGAAATGTATGGTTGCATAATCTCCTTGCCACAATGGGTTTACACTTTCGTATGTGGTAATTTGGAAAGCACCATTGTAATCTGGGAAATAGACATACCGATCCCCTGTTTTATCGGCATCTTTTTTTAAGAAAAACGTTCTTTTCTCAGGTCCATATTCACCAGATTCTACCCTATCGCTTTGCAATCGAAAACTTCTTAAATCGAGCCATCTCCATTCTTTTCCACCCGGAAAAACACCAATTTGCTCTTGATTATATTCCAGGATATTTCCTCTTAAAAACGTAGGCATGATGTCTTTTTGTGCCATATCCCATCGATTGTTTTGAAGGATAACAGCCTTGATTTGTTGAGGTGCACTAAAAGAATTGATTTGCTTTACATTGGCTGTAAATTTTACGCGTTGATGTGTATTGAACAATTGTGGCGTAAAGGGTTGTAAAACCTGAGCTGATACAGAAACCTTAGGATCCAACACCATGAAAGGCTTGGTGAATACCGTTTTTGAAGTGTCTCCATCTAAAAAAACCTTTAACAAATAATTGCCCGACCTGGAAGGCGAAATGTTTCGATCCGGAAAAAATGCTTGATAATGCGTGTATTTGGTAAAGGCAATATTGGCGTACCTGTAGGTAGAAATTCTATTTTGAGTAAACCCTTTGATGTAATCGAAAGTGCTCAATTTTGCAGGTTGCCATTGATAATCACACAGGACAAAAGTGTAATAATAGTTTTTGTACCCACCATCTAAATCATCGAATTCAAGCTCTAATTTAATATCGCTGTTTAGGGTATAGACAGGTAGCGACTGAGGATCACCGGCAACAAATAATTGTGTAGATTTTATGTTATCGCTGGTTTTAATACTTGGAATTTGTGCGAATGCTCCATTGAAAAAAAACGAAAAAAAACTTAAAAGCAGGAATGACAATTTTAAGATCTGGCTCATCTGTTGTGGTTTTCAATTACTTTTGAAAGGTAGTAAAAAACAAGCATTGAATTTTCCATTATTCGCAGCCAAAAAAATCGCTTTTCGCGGAAAACACAGCTTTTCGAGATTCATCATTCGTCTTGCCATAGCTGCAACAACCTTGAGTGTGGCCACCATGATCGTTGCACTCAGTTTTGTGAATGGGTTTCAACAAGCCGTGAGTAAAAAAGTGTTTGGATTTTGGGGACATATTCGCGTTCAGCAGGATTTAGATTATAAAGTAAGCATTGCCGAAGAATTTCCAATTGTTGTTAATGATACTGTTTGCAGCATTATTCAATCATTTAAAGAAGTTGAGTCGTTAGACGTTTTTGCCACCAAATCTGCAATTTTAAAACATGGTGGCAGCATAGAAAGTGTTTTATTGAAAGGGATAGACAGTGCTTTTCATTTTACTCGACTGGATGCATTTTTAAAAGATGGAAGATGGCCCGAATTTAAGGGTGATGGCTATGGAAAAGAGATAGCTTTAAGTGAATTTATGCGCGACAGACTTTCGCTTCGGACAGGAGATAGCTTAATTGTTTTTTTCTTTCGTACCGATGGGAGTAAAACAGCTCGAAAACTAAAAGTAAGCGGGATTTTCAAAACGGGCATAGATGAATATGATAAACATTTTGGAATTTGCGACATCAACTTAATCAGAAAACTCAATCAGTGGCAACCCAATCAGATAGGCGGTTACGAACTAACAGTAACAGATTACAAACAAGCAGATACCATTACCAATAAGTTGTATGACGCTCTACCCCAACAGTGGTATAGCAGGAGCATAAGAGAAATTTACCCTTCAATTTTTGATTGGTTGGATTTGCAAGGACAAATTAAAAACATGCTTGTCGTAATCATGATAATCATTGCAGTGGTTAATCTTATGACTTGTTTGATTATTTTACTTCTTGAGCGTGTGAATATGACGGGAATCATGAAGGCACTTGGAGCACATGACTGGATGATTCAAAAGATATTTTTGTATCACGGGTTATATATCGCACTAACTGGCATCGTATTGGGTACAATTGTTGGAATTGCCATTTGTGTACTTCAAGACAAATTTGGATTTATTTCACTCAATGAGGAGGCCTATTTGATATCGAAAGCAGCCGTTTCCAT
>JBDLUO010000246.1:0-3154 GCA_039805285.1 Bacteroidota bacterium | reverse complement strand
AGGAGGTCTTTGAAAAGAAAAACAAAGAAATTTTCGATCCAAATTGGAACATCCATCAGATTCATCGTGCATTGGTTATGGGCATCAGAGACTATTTCAAAAAAATGGGATTTACGAAAGCCATTTTAGGAAGCAGTGGAGGAATAGACTCCGCAGTTACACTTGCACTGGCGGTTGAAGCACTCGGAAAAGACAATGTGATTTCGCTTATGATGCCATCTGCCTATTCGAGTGAACATTCTATAGATGATGCAAAAAAGTTGAGTGAACATCTGGGGAATGAGAATCATCTTATTCCCATATTGGACATACACAAAGCGTTCGAACATACTTTGGATGTTCATTTTCGAAATACCATATCGGGTTTGGCAGAAGAAAATATTCAAAGCAGAATCAGAGGGAATTTGGTGATGGCAATGGCAAATAAACGTGGTGCCATTTTATTGAATACTTCCAACAAAAGCGAACTTGCAACAGGCTATGGAACATTGTATGGTGATATGGCTGGTGGAATTTCTGTTTTGGGTGATTGTTACAAACAACAAGTTTATGCATTGGCCAAATACATCAATAGAAATGAAATCATCATTCCAGAAAATATAATCACAAAAGCACCAAGTGCAGAATTGAAGCCAGACCAAAAAGACACCGACAGTCTTCCAGAATATGAAATTCTGGATGCCATCTTGTTTCAATATATAGAACAACAAAAATCAACTTCAAATATCAAGTCGACCGAAAATCAGAATCTTGTAGATAAAATCATTCGAATGGTGAACGCGAATGAATATAAAAGACATCAGTTTTGTCCTATCTTAAGAATCTCACCAAAATCACTTGGTGTTGGCAGACAAATGCCTATTGTGGCTAAATATCCATCCTGAATGTATGATGCAAGCAACAGTTTATAAATCAACCGGGAGTTGGTATTTGGTAAAAGATGAAGCAGGTTTGTTTCATCAGGCAAGAATTAAAGGGAAGTTCAAGATTGGAAAACTGAGCTCAACCAATCCTATTGCAGTAGGAGATGAAGTTGTCATTGAAAAAGAAACAGCATCAGATGATTACATGATTGTAGAAATTCAACCGCGAAAAAATTACATAAACAGAACTTCACCACACAACAAAAATCAACAACATATTGTTGCATCAAATTTAGATCAGTCCATACTTCTAGCCACTTATAAAGAGCCTAAAACATCAACCGGATTTATTGATCGTTTTTTAGTTACATCAGAAGCGTATCAAGTTCCTGCCATTTTGGTTTTCAACAAGACAGATTTATTAAATGATAAAGAACGGGAAGGGTTAAACGAAGTTTTAAACAGATACACCCAAATTGGATATCAGACCTTAACCATGAGTCTTACAACCGAAAGAGGTGCAGATCAACTTGAACAAGTTTTGGCGGGTAAAAGAACATTGATCAGCGGGCATTCTGGAGTTGGTAAATCAACATTGATCAATCGCATCTATCCAGACTTTCATTTAAAAACGCAAGATGTAAGCAGTTGGAGTGGGAAAGGTATGCATACCACAACATTCGCAGAAATGTTCGATCTCATCTCAGGTTCAGGTTCTGTGATAGATACTCCGGGTATTCGAGAGCTTGGACTCTTCAAAATGGAAAAAACAGAGCTGGCGCATTTTTTTCCTGAAATGCGATCTCGAATGAATGATTGTCAGTTCAACAATTGCTTACATGTGAATGAACCGAATTGTGCAATAAAAAATGCCGTTCTTACAAACGGCATTGATGAGGAAAGATATATGAGTTATCTAAATATTCTAGATTCATTGGAATCTGGCTCCTTTTGATTGAATTAAAAAGCGTGTCGCTCTAAAAAATGGGCCACTTCCATTACCGCATGATTTCCATTATAAGCAGATTTTAACTGTTGTGGGTAAATGCTTACGCCTTCAAAAATATTATAGTGTAATGTCAAAAACTGATCCTTGTATTTAAAATCCCAGTTTAAAGTTTCGGATTCATCAATCTGGTTGATGAAAATAACATTAAGATCTTCGGATAATGTGTGTGCGATTGCATAAAATTTTGAAATGCCACAGTTGTCGTCTATTACTGCTTCTGTAGCGCCTGATTTTGTTTTCAATTGGTAAGACATGGTTTGGGTTTTTATAGGGTGATGAATGAATGTCATTTAAATTTTTTTCCTCCTCGGAATTTTGATTTTTGTGCTGCTCGTATTGCTTTTCTGTCACCAGATTCTAATCTTTCTGCTCCTATAGCTGCACCACTTGTTGGGCAACCATATTTTTTTTGAAAAAGAGAGCAACTGCTCAAACTACTTCCTATCAGAATCAGTAAAATAAATTTTTTCATGTGTTGAAGATAATTTCAATTTTGTATTCAGAAGAATTTCAATCCAATTTTCACAGTTCTTTAAACCAACTGCTATACATCACATAGTTGTTGGAAATTCTGTCGATTTCTCCTTTTATCAACTCTTCCGAGACCATTTTGACTTTTTTAGCGGGTACTCCAGCATATACACTTCCGGGCTCAACTATTGTATTTTCAAGTACTACAGCTCCGGCTGCTATAATGCTGTTGCTGCCAATATGGGCATTGTCCATAATAATGGCACCCATACCAACCAACACATTTTCATCTATAACGCATCCATGTACCATTGCATTGTGTCCGATACTCACATTATTTCCAATAACTGTGCCACATTTTTGATAGGTACAATGAATTACGGCTCCATCTTGCACATTCACCTTGTTCCCTAAACGAATAAAATTCACGTCTCCTCTTATAACTGCATTGAACCAAATACTGCATTGGTCGCCCATTTCCACTTGTCCAACGATGGTTGAATTTGGAGCTAAAAAGCAGTCGTCTCCTATTTTTGGATGAATTCCCTGTACCGGAAGGATTAATGCCATTTGTATTATTTTTTTTAGAATGATGAAAGAAAAGACAGCGAATCGACAGGTTGTTTAACTTGCAACAAAGAATCAAACCTTATCTATAAAAAGGGCAAGTTAATAACGAACAGCATATCATGAACAATAGAGCTCTATTTTTAAAACACGTAGGTCAAACCTCACCCAATCCACTTTGTCTTGAAATAGTAAAGGCATCAGGAACAAAAATGTGGGACATCCATGGAAAGGAATACATAGA
>JBDLUO010000245.1:0-5368 GCA_039805285.1 Bacteroidota bacterium | reverse complement strand
CTAAAGAAGGTAATAGTGGATCTCCCGTAATCAATAAAAATGGGGAGCTCATAGGCGTAATTTCACAAAAATCAGATGGTGAAGATGAAGTTGTTTTCGCGATCAAATCATCGAGCATTTTCGATGCCATAACCGAAATGAAAAAGATTGACGACTTGAAAGACGTTCAAATAACTGCCAAACAATCCTTGAATAAATCAGATCGTATCAATCAGGTTAAAAAAGTTCAGGAGTATATTTTTATGATCAAAGGAAATTAACCTGATACAACCAATTTTACATTATTTACCCCACAAAGAATTAGGATAGGTTCCATTCCCGACCAACTCGTCTATTTTAGATTTAACTACAGGCGCGTCTTCTTTGTATGTTACTCCAAACCATTCAGAATCAGTTGGTAATACCATTATGTTGTTGCTCTGAATTTCAATGAATTTCTCAGCAATGATGGGGATAAAAAACTCAGACTTCGGGTTAGACCAATTGTCTTCTAAAAACCCTTGGAATAGTTTTTCGGCATCTGAAAAAATCGAATGATGAAAGCACCAGAAGTTCATACTTACACTCAGATTCTCATCAATGGAATGTTTCCCGGTTTCATCTTCGTATAACAAGCCATTGCTCTCTCTCCATATTTTTGTTCTTTCTTTTATAGAGACCAATGATCCATTTACATTTACTTGACATACTCCCCTGCTAACCGTACCAAAATCACTAAGTGTCTTACTCAAAGGATATCCAACAAGTGCATATTTATTCGGTGAACACTGAAGACAAAGAAAATCGTGTGCAATTTTAAATGATTCTTTTCCATAAAAATCATCTGCATTGATTACGGCGAAAGGCTCTTGAATCGCATCTTTGGCACACAATATCGCATGTCCAGTTCCCCAAGGCTTTATTCTATCTTCGGTTAGTTTTTCTTCAGGTATAAAAGCATTTCGATCCTGGTACACATAAACAACCTCTGCTTTACCATTTAGTTTATTATTGAAATTGGCTTCAAAAGGAGCTGCGAAATCTCTTCTGATGATAAATACAATTTTTTTAAACCCCGCCTCAATGGCATCGTAGATGGAATAATCCATAATGGTTTCGCCATCGGGCCCAAATCCTTCGGTTTGCTTCATGCTGCCATAACGGCTTGCCATTCCTGCTGCTAGGATTAATAAAGTAGGTTTCATATTTTGAAAGTAATTTGCATGAAATAATTTGCAAAGGCAAAAATAGTAAAAGGACTCGGTTTGTAATGAAAATGAATATTAAGGAAATACAAATAGAATTCACTCCAATTATAGACCAACGGACTAAACAAGCTGAAATTGAGCTTGTTTTGGCAAGATTTGATCGAATTCATCCGATTGTATCCGGAAATAAATTATTCAAGCTCCATTTTTTCGTAGAAGAGCTGCTCAAAACCCCAAAAAAATACCTGGTAACCTCTGGTGGTGCTTATTCCAACCATTTATCTGCCTCTGCCTATTACTGCAAAATGTATGGGATTCGTTGTTTTGGAGTCGTCCGCGGTGAGGCATCCAATTCGACATCCCATACTTTAAATTTTTGTAGGGAATTAGGCATGGAAATTATTTTTTGTAGCAGAACCGACTTCCGTGATTTAAATGAACACGCTGCTGCAACACTGCTTAATTTGTCGGAGTCTGATCTGCTTTACGTTCCTTCAGGGGGATTTCATCCGTTAGGTGCAACAGGAGCCAGAATTATGTTTGATTTGATTCAGCCGAATGCCCCAACACACATTGTAATGGCCATGGGTACCGGCACAACTATGGCTGGATTTTCTCTTGCAAACGAAAATGAAATAGAACTTATTGGCGTTTCCGCACTAAAAGGGATGAATGATTGGAATGATAGATTCAATTACTTATCATCAAATGACAACCACAAAAAACCCATCATTTGGGATGATTTTCATTGTGGCGGATATGCAAAATATAATGGTGCGCTCATTGAAAACATGAATGAATTGTACATAAACCATGCCATCGAAACAGATTTTGTTTATACTGGAAAAATGATGAGTGCTGTATTTCATCAAATTGAACAGGGATACTTTAAAGCTGGCAGTAAAGTAATTTGCATACATACGGGTGGACTTCAAGGGAACAAGGGCCTAGATTCGGATCTACTAAGATTTTGAAAAAGAAGTTTCTGGATTATATTTGTCTTCTTTTTATTTCGATATGCGCAAACGAAACACATATGCTTGGCTAATTGGGGTTATCTGCCTGTTTGCGAGTCCTACATTTACATTTGCTCAAGAAACGCTACCTTCTATAACTGTAAATTGTTTAAATCGGAATGTGGTTGTAAGCTGGCTTAATGAATATAAAAAACCCGTTCAAAATATATTAATTCAAAGATCATTCGACAGTACAAAAAATTTTAGTACCATCGGCTCCGTATTAACCCCTCAGAATCTCGAAAACGGTTACCCCGATAGGTTGCCACCTTACGACAGGATGTATTATAGAGTTATGGTAAATTTTGAAGGTGGAGAATATGTTATCGGTCCCTCTAGACGCGCCTTTCCTTCTACTCCATCACTTCCCGCTTTCGATTTGACTAAAATCCCAGAACCACAGACAAACAAAGAAATGGAATCGGATGAAGAAACCATTACCCTCAACAAAGATCGATCAAGCGTATCCAGTAAACGAAAAAGAGACTCTCTGAAAGTAATACAACTTCAAGAACGAAAACTAGCTTCAGTTCACAACACAGAACCCATTCAAATCATTGAAACAGCATATCCTAGCTCTAGGGTTTATACCAATAAACAAAATGTTGTTGTAATTGCCATCCAGCAAGCATATTCAAAAAAATACGGATTGAAAGTATTTGACGAAAATCAAAAACTCATTCTGGAACTAAAAAGAGTACCAGACGATTATCTCTTGTTGGAAAAATCAAATTTCTTCCACGCAGGGTGGTTCAATTTTGAAATTTATGAGGAAGGGAAGTTGTTCGAAAAGAATCGCTTTTTTGTTGCTAAAGACAAAGGAAAATCGAACTAATCCTGAATATCTATTTGAAACACTTCCTGAAAGGCAGATTTAAGTTGAGTTCTCACCAATTCCATATCTTGAGGCGCTCCTAATTCTTGAGAAAGTGATGTTACTTGCTTGTCGGGAATTCCACAAGGAACAATGTTCGAGAAATAATCCATTCCCGTATTTACATTCAGCGCGAAACCATGCATGGTAATCCAACGACTGCACCTTACCCCTATTGCACATATTTTTCTTTCCCTACCCTTAACATCCGGATCAAGCCAAACGCCCGTCTCTCCCTTGCTTCGAAATCCTTTGATTCCATAAATTGAAAGCACCTTAATCATCACCTCTTCTATGTTTCGCAAATAAACTCCAATGTCTGTCGTAAACTTCTCGAGGTCAAAAATCGGATAGCCCACAATCTGACCCGGTCCATGAAAAGTAATATCTCCCCCCCTATTGGTCCGAAAAAACTCAATATTTCGTTCCATCAATTCTGATTCATTTAATAGAACATTCGAAAAATCACCACTCTTACCCAAGGTATATACCGGGTGATGCTCACAAAAAAGCAAATGATGTGTTGTAGAAACAGAAAAAGGATCCACTTGCAGGGCGTTTCTCGCCGCCGTTTTCAACTCAAGATTTTGTGCAAGCAATTCCTCTTGCAATTCCCATGCGGCTTTGTAGCCAGTGAGCCCTAAATTCTGATATTTTACGATTTGTTTTTCCAATGTCGAAAATTCAATGCAAATCTACCAATTAAATGCCCGATTAAATTAACCACTCCCTACAAAATCAATGTAAACATGATTATATTTGTCCTTATAATCAGAGAGATATGAATTTCAAAAAGATCAACAACCTGACAGGTTGGGCCGTTTGCCTTATCGCCTGTGCTGTTTATTTGATGACAATGGAAGCTACCGGCAGTCTTTGGGATTGCGGAGAATTCGCTTCGAGCGCTTATAAACTGCAAATCCCTCACCCACCGGGAGCACCATTATTTGTGCTAATTGGCAGACTGTTCATGATTCCATTTGATCCGCAGCATGCTGCAACGGGGATTAATGCCATGAGTGCACTTGCCAGCGGATTTACCATTTTGTTTTTATTTTGGACCATCACCCACTTTGCAAAGAAAATTGTTTTGAAAGATGGTGCTCAGATGGACAATGGAAAAATCATCGGTATCATGGGTGCCGGAGTGGTTGGTGCTCTAGCCTATACTTTCTCAGATTCTTTCTGGTATAGCGCTGTGGAAGGTGAAGTTTATGCATTGTCTTCTTTTTTTACAGCTGTCGTTTTTTGGGCCATGCTCAAATGGGAACAAGCCGTAACCGAAGAGCAAGAACAAGGTGTAATCGGACATTTCACCAAAGCTGACCGTTGGATCATTCTGATTTTTTATCTAATGGGATTGTCGATTGGCGTTCACTTGTTGAACTTGCTTACGATTCCCGCCATCGTTATCATCTATTATTTCAAAAGATATAAATCATCCACACAAGGAACCATCCTCGCTTTTATCATTGGCTGTATCATAACAGGCGTTGTTCAAAAAGCCGTTATCCAATGGAGCATCAAAGGCGCGGGAAATATGGACATATTTTTTGTGAATGATTTAGGCCTGCCTTTCTTCACTGGATTCGCATTTTTCTTTGTGTTAATCGCTGTGTTTGTTTATTTCGGATTACAGACCGCAAAAAAGAAAAACTGGAATTTCCTCCGCCTCGGACTTTGGAGCATGTCATTCATGCTACTTGGATATTCTACCTACTTTACTACCTTGGTAAGAAGCAATGCCGATCCGAGTGTAGATATGTTTAATGTAGATAATCCCGTGAGTTTGGTTGGATACGTGAGTCGCGAGCAATACGGCGATTGGCCTATTCTTTTCGGACAAGATTTTACTGCACAAGTTCAAAAAGTTGAGCCCACAGAAACTTACATCAAAGGGAAAGAAAAATATGAGAAAAACGGCAGAAAAATAAAATACGTTTTTGATCCTGCAGAGCAGCATTTCTTTCCAAGAATGTGGGATATGAGTAACGACCAAGGACACGCGGATTATTACGCATCTTGGGCCGAAATTGGAAAGAATGAAGATGGATCATGGGAAAGAGCACCAACCATGAAAGAGAACATCGGATTCTTTTTGGACTATCAAATCAATTGGATGTACTGGCGTTACTTCATGTGGAATTTTGCCGGTAAGCAAAATGACGTGCAAGGGGTAAACATGGGTAATAAAAGAGATGGCAACTGGAAAACAGGAATCGGTTTCTACGATAAAATGAGATTGGGAGACCAAGATACCATGCCCGATGCGTTAAAAAACAACAAGGCAG
>JBDLUO010000244.1:0-16262 GCA_039805285.1 Bacteroidota bacterium | reverse complement strand
TTTATTTGGTGTTAAGAATTCAAAATAATCAACATAAATAGCTTTTTTTCATAACATTACTTATCTAAAACAAAAAAGCCCCTGTTTCCAGAGGCTTTAAAAATTATTTCTATTTTTTACTGCGGTAACAATACAGCATCAATTTTATGCATCACACCATTTACAAAGTTCTGATCGCTGGTTCCTAGTGGATCTGGCGTCAGAGGACTTGCATTGATGATGATATTTGCTGCAGGTGAATTGTTGTAAACATCTTTCACCTGAGCTTGTCTTACAAACGGGAAAGGCGGATTGAAGGTAGCCGTCAATTTCACACCTGGATGATTTGTCAAAACCGTATTCAACAACGTAGGATAAGCGGTTTGTGTTGTCGGGAAGTTGTTTGTATACGCTCTCTTTCCGAGTACATGATATACGACAATGCCTTTAACGGTTTGAGGTGTTAAAGCGTTTGCCAACAATGGATTGGTGAATACACCTGGTGTGGAAGCAAGGAATGTTGCAGTTGGTACAGCCACAGGTGCTGGCACGCCTTGTGAAATAAGAGCTTGTGCAATTACATTTTTCAATGTGTTTTGGAATGCGGTATCAACAGGTGCGAATACGGTAATATCCGGACCGAAATTGCTAAGTACCCATTGTAAGCTTGATGGACCTGTTGCGGCAACTCCACTATCTGCTCTTAGGATAGCCGCTTTAAGATAGGTAAGTTCTGGATCTGTGCTGATTCTGCTCCATAGGAAACGTTGAGCAGGAACATTCAAACCTGCCACATGATGAATCACACCATTTCTTGCAGACTTATCAACGCCAGTTATTGGAAATAGATTTAACCATGCGCCATTGCGTGTGGAAGGATACGTGTTCAATCTTGCCAAAGCGCTGACAGTCGGAGCTGGATTAAAAATAGTCGGATAAGAAAAATTAGGGAAAGTATTAGATATACTTGATGATCTTATGACTTGTGGTAGTATCTGATACTGAGCAATTGCACCAGCAACGGATACTGGAATTTGATCGATGAATGCAGCAAAAAATGCATCTGGAGCATTGGGTGGCAAAGTAACGCCAACCGAAGCTGCCAATCCACTTAACACAGGTTTGATACGCTGATTTTCAGTTGCAAAAACGGTATGGTATTTTGTGGTATCGTTTAGCAAATTCAACTGCCCTCCCCTAGCCATTAAACGATAGTACAAACTATCGTTTGGTTCCTGACGCAAAACTTCTGCTAACGTCGGACCTGTTAATGGAGCTGATGGAGTGTCTGCGACTTGCTCCATCTCTTTATTACATGCAACAAGGATCATGCAAGAAGCAATGCAACCAGCGATCCATTTAGTTGAAAATATGTGGTTTGTTTTTTTCATTTTCTTTTATTTTTTCGTGTATTGAAATGTATTAAAATCAATACAGGTTATATCCAAAACTTACATAGTACAATCCACCAATTTGTGCATTTCCGATGGCATTGTAATAATAAGAATTAAGCAGATTGTTTGCGCCTAAACGAATGATCGAATGGGTTTTTGGCAATTTCATACTGACTTGAGCATCAAGTGTGTGAACGGCCGGAAGATTGCCAGTTGCAAAGTCTCCTTCGTATAAAAACCCTTGCTGCCAGCGATAAGACAACTGGAAAGACATCTTTTTAGCAGGTCCGAAACCGCTGTTTGAAATAGAAGCATTTGCTTTGTATTTAGGAGCATTAAAGTATGCAACGAAATTTTCAGGAACGTCAGTAAGATTGTCGGATGACAAGTTTCCACTGATGCTGAAGTTTTTAGGCAATCTGTAATCTACACTTATACCGAATCCGAATGTTTTAACCTTGTCTGGCGAATTGATGGGAATAGAGAAATAGCGGTTACCCGTATCCGATAGACTTGTTGGTACTCCATTCTTAAATTGAGCAACCAATTTTCTCCCGGTAAAATCTTGATACTGACCAAGGTAACCATAAACGTCGATTAGGAGTTTACCTTGTTTAAGCAATCCTTTGTAACCCAACTCAAAAGAAGTGATCGCCTCTGGCTTTTGAGCTACTGGAGTATATTTCACTGCATTTCCGGTACTGAATGCTTCTAAATCATACAGCTGACCATTGGCAGTATTGAAATTGTATTTGTTCCAAAAATTCTGATTGGCTCCGATCAAACGCACATTGCTTCCAATACCAAGGTCGATAAACTGTTGTTGGTTTGATGGAAAACGATAGGCGGTCTGATATGAGAAACGCAAGTTGTTGAATTCTGCGATCTTGTATGTTGCGGTAGCACGAGGAGTAAATCTGCCTTTAAAGTTCTGATTTTTATCGTAACGTCCAGAAACGGCTACCTTAAGATTGCTTCCAATTTTGCGTGTTGCCTGAATGAAGCCTCCGTATTCTTTTACATAAATGGGTCCGTTGGCATCATCAAATAGATTGCCTTCAGAATTCAATTCATACATCTTAAAAACACCTCCTACAATTACATCTGCATATTTTGACGTGTATTTTGAAAGATTGTAATTTCCTTCCACGCTATATAGGTTGGAACGATCAAGCAGTCTCGCTCCACCTTGTGCAAGTGTTTTGCTGCGGATATTATCCAACAATGGCTGAAAACTGGCATCAGTGGATTTGATTCTACCACGATCAGCCAATGCACGAGCAGTAGAATGAGCATCAGCATCGCTGATTCCATTCAAACGTGAAGCAATATAAGACTGTGCATATTCTCCATACCAAGTTGGAGAAGGCTTCCATTGCTCATTGAACAAACGAGAAGCAACTGTGGTGTTGTAAGAATCTCCAGAATTTTCTCTGGTAGTGAAAGCACGTAGGGTCCAATCTTTGTTGTTCAACTCAATTTTGTATTGACCCATTTGGAAATTTTCGAGGAAATAACGCTCACTTCCTGTGTAGGTGGTATTACCTGTTCCCCAATAACCAGCAATGATTGCCTCTGTATTTGGTGAAACCTTATAGTGCACCGCCCCACTCAACTTGAAGTTTACAGTGTATGGATTTACAACCTCTCTTTCGTTATATCCTGTTCTGGAAACAAACATGGTTCTTCCTCCATTTAGGGTATCTAGGAAATTGGACAAGAAAGGAGCTGAAGCAGCTACCACAGGGAAAACATTTGCTCTTAAGTCAATGCTAGTTTCATCACCATACACGTTGATGCCA
Organism: Bacteroidota bacterium; assembly: GCA_039805285.1. Lineage (GTDB taxonomy): Bacteria > Bacteroidota > Bacteroidia > Chitinophagales > Chitinophagaceae > Ferruginibacter. Next base: position 13,087 of record JBDLUO010000244.1, on the reverse strand, counting down.
TCGTAGTTTGGATCAGTCAAACGATTTCCGCCTTTTACGTTACCGCCTGTTGCCAAACGGGCATAGTTTCTGCTGTCTACCGCTAGCCAGTCTTTGGCTCTGATATATTCTCCATTGAACTTGAACGCCAATTTATCATTTACTTTTTTGGCATATCTCAAGGTATAATTTTGGTATTCAGATGGATCCCTTTGAGAACCGTCAATATTCATGACACCACTCTTAACCTGCAGTGAAAGTCCTTGGTATTTGAATGGGTTCTTGCTGCTCATCAACAAAGTACCATTCATACCGCCTGAACCATACAGTGCAGAAGATGCACCTTGCAGCAATTCGATGTTATCAATGTCTAGTTCACTCAAGCCTATGATGGAAGCAACAGAGAAATTCAAACCAGGAGCCTGATTGTCCATACCATCAACCAATTGGTTGAAACGGAAATTACCACTCGAGTTGAAACCTCTTGTTGTTGGAGTCACGAATGTGAGTGAAGATGTAGTAACATCAACCCCTTTTAGTGATTTTACAATGTCGTAAAAATTTGCTGTGGCTGATGCACGAAGTGCCGCTGCATTGATTCGTTCAATCGATACTGGAGACTCCAATATTTTTTCAGGCACCCTAGATGCTGAGATGACAACATCTTGACCAAGCATAACAGATGGCTTCAGTTTAATACTGACATTTCCATCAGACGAAGCGACTGTAAACTCGATGGTTTCAAAGCCGATAGATGATACCACCAAGGTGGCCGGAAGTTTGGTCACTCCTAATTTGAAGTTCCCCTTATCGTCCGAAAATGTACCAGCATTGGTACCTTTCACCACGATTGACGCAGCAGAAATGCTTTCTTTGTCTTGTGCATTGCTGATGTTTCCCGTGATGGCTTTCGTCTGTGCAAACAATGAAGTCTGGCAGAAAAAAACAGCAACAAACAGGAAAAACAGCGGTTGGATTTTTCTCATGAAAAACAGTTTGGTTATTGATATACAGCAAAATACGAATTGAGGGCTACCTGTTAAAATTTATTTTATGAACAGCTGTTGAAATCTAAACAATTTGTATATCAACTCAGGCTTAGTTTTTCTAACTTTGCGGCATGAAAAATTTACATTTCAGTGGTCAAACGGCACATTACAAGGGTAAAGTAAGGGATGTTTATTATATAGGAGAAAAATGGCTCGTGATGATTGCCAGCAACCGTATTTCTGCATTTGATGTAATTCTTCCGAAACCGATTCCCTTTAAAGGTCAGGTATTGAATCAAATCGCCTCTCACATGTTAAAGGCCTGTAGTGATATTTGTCCGAATTGGCTCCTATCTTCTCCTGCACCTCAGGTTAGCATCGGATCTACTTGCCAGCCTTTCAAAATTGAAATGGTAGTTAGGGGAACACTGACCGGACATGCCTGGAGAACCTATTCCAGCGGATCCAGAATGCTATGCGGTTCTGTTATGCCTGAAGGTTTAAAAGAACATGATTTTTTTCCAACACCGATTGTCACCCCTTCTACAAAAGCATCAGAAGGACACGACGAAGACATAACTCCTGAACAAATCGTCTCTAATGGTTTAGCAACCGCAGAAGAATGGGATCAATTGTGCAAATACGCACTCGCATTGTTTGAGAGAGGTCAATCTCTTGCAAAAAAACAAGGCCTCATTCTTGCAGACACAAAATATGAGTTTGGAAAACTAAACGGAGTCATCACTTTAATGGATGAGATCCATACACCAGATTCATCCAGATATTTTATTTTGGATGGATTTGATGAAAGACAAATCAAAGGAGAGAAACAGAAACAATTGAGTAAAGAGTTCGTTCGCGAATGGTTGATAGAAAATAATTTCATGGGACAAGTCGGACAAACTGTACCTGAAATGTCTGAATCATGGATTAAAGAAATCAGTCAGCGTTACATAGACTTGTATGAACTCTTGATTGGAGAAAAATTTGTTCCTGTAGATATGCCAGAGGATGAAATGATAGAAAAAGTTGAGCAGGCGTTATCCGAACTTCAATAAAATATAAGCCCTTTATTTTTTTCTGATCACGTAGATTAAGGAGCTGCATCTTTTGGTGGAGAACAATGCCTTCACATTAGACATCATTCCATTGAAAATGGCATGGAACAATCTGTTTTTTCCAACATAATATTTCTCGCTGAGCATGCTAACATAGATGGCATCAAACCACATGGGTTTTATTTTATCTATTTTTAACCCGTGACGTTCCATGAGGGCTTTCATGCTATCCGGAGAAAAATGATATAGATGTCTGGGTACATCATAAGCAGCCCAAGCCGTTCCATAGTGAGCCGCATCCTGCGAAGTGTAATTGGGAACAGCTACAAACAAAACGGCTTTATCCGACATCAATTTGTTCAACTGCGCTACGTATTCATCCAAAGTATGAACATGCTCAAGCACATGCCACATCGTTATGGCATCAAAACTTGATGCATCCAATGAAAAAAGTTCTTGGGGATTTCGAGGGTTTAGTTTGTGTTTTTCTCTGGCGATCGAAGCTGCGGTATCATCCGGCTCCAATCCAACAACATCCCATCCAGCACCTTGCATTTCGTATAAAAAAGCGCCTGTTCCACATCCGATATCTAAAATCCTACCCGATTTTTTACCCGTTTCTACCATAACCATTTTCCGTTTTTGGCGAATGGTGATTTTCCGAATCGAATGGTAGAGTTTGTTGATGATTCCCTCATTGGTATCTGTATGCGAAACGTATGCCTCAGATTGATAATACCTACCGATTTGAGCTTGTTCTGGTACATCTTGTGTAAATTTCAAACCGCAGTTTTCGCAGATCCAAACTGGAAATATGTCTCCAGATACAGAATGATCTTTTATTTCTGAATGAGAAAGAATTTGAGTGGATTGACAAGCCGGACAATTGCGATAATGGATCATGCTGTGTGTTGAAAAGTTAGTGGGGTAATTATCTAATTCTAAATGGAATTTCAAATCCGGTCATCCGCTCTATATCTTCAGCAAACCACAATCCTGCAAAAGCTGCGCCCAATAAAAGTATCATCAGCGTAAGCCATATAATCCAGGCTTTACTTCCTTTCTTTGTTTTGTTTTGTTGCAATTCTTCCAACATTTCATCCGACCCCTTTTCATGGTCTCCCACCATTATTTTGTGAACTGCACTTGGGTGTACAACACGATTGATTGTTACAGACGGGGAATAATCTTCGGGCAATTCTTCGGGCCTAAACTGTAATTGTCCAGATTCGTTAACAAAGAACTGACCCGTAGAGGGCAGCTCCCATTTTGAAAGAGAACCCATAGTGCTCAAACTGTTACAAAAAGCATGTAACTCAGTTGATGCAGACTCGATCGATTTGTTCTTTCTTCTTGAAATGAATTGTATAAAAACGGATGGATCGCTTTCGAAAGATTGGAGAACGATATTTTGTTTGGGCGCCAACAATATATGCTCATCAGATTTGATCTGAGCCGATTCATGAACTAAGGTTAATGTACCAACTCCAGGAAGTGGACAATATTGGTTTTTGAACAAGAAAGCTGAAATAAGTTTTTCCATGTAATGCTATTTTAGATTCCAACAAACACCAGCCATTGCCTGTATTCCAAGAACAGGATAGTTCTGCCAGCGTTGGTATCTTGTGCCAAAGATATTGTTTACATTGATAAAAGCGCCCCAGGTTTTATTGATTTGATAATTGGCAGAGACACTAAGATCTGCAGCACCTTTAATAGAACCTGATTCGTTGTTTGCTTTAAGGTATTTACCCCCGGCAAAATAGTAAAAATCAGCTTCCATTCTTAGTTTCTTTTTAAATTGCCAATCTGCCGTAACATGGCACTCTAAGGGCAATGTATTCCAAGCTTTTCTATTGAGATTCGTACCTGCGTATCCATTAAAATCTATAGCAGCAGTTAGATTGATTTTATCTCTCAAAACATAAGTAGCGTCGCCGTGTAATCTAAAATTGCTCATACTTGGTTCGTATGAAACTAAAAAATCATTGCCTGCTTTACCTGTTGTGGTATCATTGATGAACAAAGCGAATTGTTTGTATTGTAGCACAGAAAGTTTCGCATTGAATACAAGGTGTTTCGTAACATTGGATTTGATTCCTCCATACCATTCTGTTTCTCTGGTGTTTTTTTGAAACACAGGCGGAACAACAAATAGACATTGATCTATGATATTTCTGAAACTGTTTTTGATGACTTGTCCGGTCCAACCTGCTTGCAATATCAAATTCTTTTTCAAAAGCGGATATTCTGCATGTATTTGTGGCAAAATGATCCATTTTCCATTATCCGAAATGGCTCCTACTCCAGCAGAGAGTTTCAGGGTTTTATTTTGATATTTTATTGCAGGGAAAAGATGAATCAGATTGTTCTTGGTTGTACCCGTATTTTTAAGGGAATCTTTTCTGTTTATACTTGTTAATGATATTTCTGATTTTAGATTTAATTCAAAAGCATCGGAGATTTTAAATTGAACCGGTGCCTGAAAAGTAAATTCTGTTTCGCGAAAAGTATTTGCGTAAGTAAAATAATCGAGTCCAATTTGTGGTGCATAATGAAGTTTGCTATTTTCGGCATATGCATTTTTTATCCCGGATTTTAGATGTATACGGTTTGTACCCTGACGCACCTGATCTTTAGAAAATGAATAAAGTTTGGGGTCGTAACCAAATCTGTAAAGACGTTTTCTTTCCATTTCAACGGAAGCTGATGCTTCATGCTTTCCTTTTTGAACCGTTCCATCAACCATTGCGTTAAACAAAGAAAACTGCTGATTCTGCCTTTTTGTTTTGGAAGATGTATAGCCAAGAGATGCGTTAACCAACCCTTTTTGGATATTGCCATACTGAAGTGAAGCCTGAAAGAGCGGTGATACAAAATTGCCGAAACCTGCTTTTGCTTGAACAGCAAAAACATCATTTGTTTCGGATGGTTCAATCGCCAATGGCTTTAGTGAAATGGGCTGATATACATACATGAGGTTTTGAACGGGGACCTCGTATTTTCTTACGATTCTTGAAGAATCGGGTTCCAATGCTTTTCCAGCGAATCCAATTTTAGCCGCCTTAAGTAAAGTTGGCTTGTAAGAAGAAACGATGGTAACCACCGGTTTGGTTGAAGTATCTTTTTGAGCTGTTGCTTGGCTCATTGCTCCGAGTAACACCATTAAAAGGATGCTTCGCATTTTACCAAGACTGCTGATATATATAATTGATTTACTCATTTCAGTTTGCCATTTTTGAGGTTTTCTTTTCTTCTGTTCTCACCAATTCAAGTTTTTCTGATGCTTCTTTTTTTAAGGTATCAATCGATGCATTTTGAGCTATACTTTCGAATGTTGCCTTTGCATTAAAATAATCTTTCTGCTTATAGAAAACATCTCCCAATAAAAGATATGCTTTTGTAACCCACTCATCGTAACTGCCTGTTTCTTGTATCACATCCATGGCCATTTTTTCTGTCTGGGCAAGATTTCCTGATTTGAATTGTGCAAGCGACAATTCAAATCTTGCTTCGGCTCCCCAAACTGTTTTATTGAGTTTCGCAACATTCTTGTAAGCCTCCAATGCCATCAATTCCTCTCCTGCCAATTGTTTATTTTTCGCAATTAAAAACCAAGCAAGCGCTTTGTCTTCGGAGCTGATGCCTTTATTTTCCAATAACGTTGTTGCTCCAGCGAGCGCATCGCTGTATGATTTGTTTTTATACCAGCATCTGGCCATTCCTCGAAGTGCATCCAATTTATTTTCTGGATCACTGCTTTGAGTATAAACCGAAGTAAAATAATTAAGGGCTTTGGTGTAATCAACGAGTCTGAAATAGGCATCTCTAGCTAATGTCAAAGTAGCATCATCGTACCAAGCACTTACCCCTTTTTGGTAAACCAAAAGAAACTGATCCATCGCAGCAACACTGTCTTTCAATTTCAACAGACTTACACCACAATAAAATGTTGCTTTAACCCCATTTGCACCTTGTGGATATTCTGAAATATAGTCTTTAAACGCTTTTACAGACGCCATATAATTTTCAGATTCAAATTTCATCATGGCAGAAGTAAAACTCAATGAATCTGCTTCTGAAACCTGAACCGACAATCCGTTTTCTTTCATGATGGCTAGGTATTTTCCTGGATCACCATCTTCTACACAAATGTCGCGGATGATTGATGTTGCTTCTTCTGCTTCCAAGGACTGTGGAAACTGTTTAAGCAACAATTTTAGTGTCTGTAATGCGGATGCGTTTTCGTTGTTGTTATAATAAGCTACGCCCAATTTAAGGAAGGCCCTTGGCTTTACGGAAACAGCTTGTTGTGATGTTGTCAGCTCTTTTAAATAAGGGATAGCTTCGGAATATTTTTCAAGGGAGAGAAGGGTTTGAGCCACTTCCAATCTTGATTCTGTAACCCATGCACTGTTTGGATAGGAAGCCAATAGATTCTTTAACTGCTTTAGTTTTTCATCGTTGTCTTTCACTCCCGAAATCATGGCCAATTGATAGGTAGCGTAATCCGACTGTGCAAACTTCCCGTTTGCGATACTTTGATATATTATTTTGGCTTTGGGATAATCTTTGAGCATATAGTTGCAATCTGCTTGTCGGAGCAAGGCATCTTGTTCCAAGGCGGTCAAGTTGGATTTAAAACTGACAATTACTTTCTCAAATGATTTTAGCGCCTCGGCATATTTGGCTTCTTGAAAATAACAATATCCAAGATTGAAGTTTGCATTCAATGTATTTGCATCACCCAATGAAAGTGAGGATCTGTTCAAATATTGATTGATGAAGCGAATGGCTTCTGAATAATTCTGCTTTTGATATGCAATCTCTCCGAGCCAGAAATAAGCGTAAGGGATTACCCATTCGGCCGCATCGTTGTTTACAATTTTCACCAATGCTTCTTCAGCTTGATCTATTCTTCTGTCGTTAAGCATTTGCATCGCTTGTCCGAATAACAATCTGGCATAAACTTGTCTCGCAAAAACAGAGGTTTGGTTTAAGGTTTTATATATCTGTATGCCTTCTTCAAAATCATTGGTTTTGGCTAAAATTGACATCAACAATTCTTTTGCTTCAATCAATTGAGCGTTGGAACCTTCCGAATTTCCCGATTTTGAAACTTCATATTCAGCGATGTATTTTCTTATCTCAGTAAGTGCCACATCCTGAAATCCAAGTTCATAGGAAAGCTTGGCATAATTTAGGGTTGATATTCTTTTTTGGTCGGCATTGCTATTGTTGGATGCGCAAAATAGGAAGGCGGATCTTGCATTTGATTTGTCTCCGGCTTTCAAGTACAATTCTCCAAGGATGTACATGCTGTTTTGCCCCATCGAATCTTTTTCGTTGCTTAATTCACGAAATCCGTTTATTGCATTTTGAGATTGGTTAGACTTATAATAACAGAAACTCAATTCGTATAGAATCTCTTTGGAAATCTTATCATTTTTCGCAGCGAATGATTCAAATAATGGTAGGGCTCTCGCATATTGCTTTCGTTCGAAGTAGAGTTGAGCATTCATAAGTTCGAGTTCTTTTCGGTAGTATGATGCTCCCGGGCCACTCAAAACACTGTCTACATAAATGAGTGCGTCTTCTTTTTGATCTTGTGCATATAAGATTTCAGCAACATAATATGGGACTACCGGATTGTATCTCTCATCTCTTTCAACAATTCTAAAAGAGTGCATCGCTTCTGCATAATCTTTCTGAAAATAACTGATAAATCCAAAATAATAATTCGCAGGCACGTAGTATTTATGGGTAATTATCTGATGAATTTCGTTGAAGAGCGGTTTCGCCAAATCAAATTTCTTTTCGTGAAAAAAAGCATATCCCAATTCAAACTTTAAATCTGCAATCTCTTCGTTGGTAAGATTGTGAATGGTAGCATTTTCCAATTGAACGATGCATTCGTTGTATTTTTCTTTTTGAAAATAGTAATGTCCAAGATAGAAACGAAGCATTTTTTTTCTGAGTTCATTGTTGCTGTAGCTCATGTATGAGATTGCGTCATTCTCCCCTACTTCGATCAGCAGTCCGAGTTCGCATTGTGCCAGATAAAAATGAAGATCATCATATAAATATTGATTCTTAATGCCTGGTTTTAAGTTTAGTTTACCACTTGCTTCTTTTAACAATGGATAAGCTGCTTCATATTTCTTTTGAAGCATCAACGACCTGATTGTTTTAAAATCGTGTTCTGGATCAGCGAATGTATGGTTTGGCTGGGCCAACGTAGATATCGTAAAAAAAATGGCAAGCAGTAGCAAAAGATGATGTCTTTGCATGAATTTGGGGTTTATCGAAGTAGGTGCAAATTAACGCAGGCATAGGTTTCTGTGAAATAAATCGCAGAAAAACTATGCACATATTACAACGGATGTAAAAAAAGGTAAACTAGTTGATTCTTCTTGTTAACGTATTGATAAAAGAAATTCATTAAATTGTAGCTTCAAATTTTTTATAAGAAAAAACTAAACCCATCCAAATGAGAAAACTAATGTCTACCAATTATTCTACAGGTGCCTTCAATGTCTCCATGTTGTTGATGCGACTGGTTTTCGGCATTTTAATGATGACTAACGGCTACGACAAGCTTATTGGATTTTCTGGAATGAAAAATGATTTTATGAATTTCATGGGAATGGGAAGTACTACTTCTCTCATTTTGGTCGTTTTCGCGGAATTTTTCTGTGCCCTTTTCTTGGTTCTCGGATTATTCACACGTTTGTCTGCCATTCCGCTGGTAATTTGTATGGGTGTTGCTCTTTTTAAAGCGCACAACATGGATATTCTTGGAGACGGTTCTAATGCAACTTTATATCTTGGCGCTTATCTTACCATCTTGCTACTCGGACCCGGTAAATTCAGTGTAGACGGGTTATCAGGGAATTAATCTATAATAAGGCTCGAGGATATTGTACAATAATTCTGGCATTTTACTTTTGCTCATGTCATGCGCATGCATGAAGTACATGGTTATGCTCGCACTCGACAACAATTCTCCTTTTTCGTTTTTGATTTCTCCATGAAATACAATTTTATGTCCGGTTGGAAGTTCTTTTAGCGTAGTTACAACCGTTATCAGATCGTCGTATTTTGCTGGCTGAAAAAAGCGACAATTCAATTCAACAACGGGCATGATAACTCCCGTTGCTTCGATGTCCTTGTAACTCATGCCCAGCTTCCGAATGGCATCCGTTCTTCCAATTTCATAAAATTGAGCGTAATGGCCATGATACACTACGCCCATCTTATCCGTCAATGCATAATGAATTCTGATTTGGGATTCCGATTGGTACATGTTGAAAAATATTATGGCAGAAAAATCACTACCTGATTTAATTATTTATGGTTCATTTGTTTTGCAAAGGCAAGGGTATGCAACCAAACGCCATGTGGATTCAAGTGCTCCGGATCTTTAAACAGATTCAAATTGTTCAATTGATCTGAGTTAAAAGAGGCTGACATCAAATCAACTTGATTCTTGATGAGTATCTGATTTAATTTTTGTTCGGTAGAATCGTAATTAGAAAATCTCAAACGCTGTGCCGAAAAATCCGGTGCCGTAAAACAAATAATCCTAATGTTCTTTTCTTTACAAAGGGTTACTATTTTTTCCATGTACATAACATCAAAAGGATTTATACTAAAACGATCTGATCCAGCTTTATGAAAAAAACGAGCGCTATCCGGTTTTGATGCCACTAACACAGGATTGGCTTTAAGTTTTTGATCCATTCTTTTTGCTTGTTTACGACTCAGCCAAAGTCTCCGCGAAACTTCAATTGGAGAAAAATACTTGTTATACACGTAGTATCTAAGCCATGGCGAATATTGAAAAATCGTACGGTCTTTTTCTGACAAATAGTGTGAGATGGCTTGCTGATAAAGACTGTCTTTCCAAAATGGAAGAAAATTGAAAACATGAAAAGCGTTGCTGAAATTGGCCTCTGGATCGAGTGAATAATTGTCAACCTGAAGATATAATGTATTAATGTGGTTTCGATTTTCTAAAAACTTTTGAAATACAAGATAGTTATCTACGAAGCCGGAACCGTTTGATGCGATGTTGATTCCTTTCTGCGAGCTGAGTGAGTCTAGCAATTTCATATCGAAAGCCCCTTCTGCCCTGCTTGATCCAAGAACCGCAAAATCATATTGTCCATTTTGTTGTTTCATGGCCCACGATCTCCGACTATCATCTGGAAGATAATTTCGCAGATTGAAAAACCATTCACAGAATTGGCCATAGCCAAAAAGTATCGCAAATGATACGAGAAAAAATACGGTAATATTTCTGAGGAATTTTCTCATTAAAACTGGAAATAAATGAAACTTCTTGGGTTAACAAATGCGCCCATCATAAAAATCAGGAACAACATCAACAAATATACCATATACCTCATCCATTTATTCTGGATATGAGAGAATGGAATGTTGGTTTGTCTGTTTTTCCATTCAAAATAAATCATAATGGTTATGCCCGCCAAAGGGTAAGCCGCGCTGAGTTGATCTATTTTTCCCTCTGCATTTCCAATGCTGGATATCAATCCCCATGCATCATGCATGCTGGAGGCCCTGAAGAAAATCCAGGCAAAACTGCTCAATATGAAAGTAAGAATCACCTGCCCCCATTCTTTAATTGTTGGCCAATTTCGATCTTTGGCTATAATCTCCAAATTTTGACGATGCGTCGAAAATAGAATGGACGGCATGATGTAAAGGGCATGAAGCAAACCCCAGAAGATGAAAGTCCAATTGGCACCATGCCAAAATCCGCTCACCAAGAAAATGATGAATGTGTTTCTAACTTGTTTGCTTTTACTTACCCTGCTTCCACCTAGTGGAATATAAATGTAATCTCGAAACCAACTAGACAATGAGATATGCCATCTTCGCCAGAACTCGGCGATTGACCTAGAGAAATAAGGATAATTGAAATTGCGCAAGAGTTCTATCCCAAACAATTTTGCGATGCCAGTTGCCATATCGGAATAGCCAGAAAAGTCGCCATAAATTTGAAAAGAAAAAAGTACAACTGCAAGAATCAGTTGAGCAGAGGAAGCGTTGGCATAATCCGGGAATACAGCATCCACAAACATGGCGCAGTTATCAGCAATCACTATTTTTTTGAACAAGCCCCAAAGAAACTGTCGAACACCTTGTACGGCCTGATCGTATCGGAAGGTTCTTTTGGATTTGATTTGAGGCAACAAATGGGTTGCTCTTTCTATCGGACCCGCAACAAGGAGCGGAAAAAAGCTCACGAAAACCCCATATTCAACAAAATTGCGTTCGGCTTTTATTCGGCCGAAATAGATATCCAACACATAAGAAAGACCATGAAAGGTATAGAACGAGATGCCAACAGGGAGTATGATGTTGAGGGTGACGGGGTGTAGTTCGAAGCCGAGTTGACTGAAAGCTTCTGCAAATGACACAGCAAAAAAGTCGTAGTATTTAAATACGCCTAAAAAACCAAGATTAATTCCAACACTGATAATCAACCATAATTTTTGAACGCTTTTTTTTGCCGCTTGCTCCATTTTGATTCCGGTGTAGTAATCCAGAAATGTTGAAAAAAGCAATAAAAATAAAAACCGATAATCCCAGCATGCATAGAAAAAATAACTGGATACCAGCAATAGGATGTTTTGGTTGTTTAGTTTCTTAGGTGTTACAAACCAGTAAAGAAAAAAAACGACCGGAAGAAAAAAGAGAAAATCTATCGAGTTAAATAACATGGTTAAGGATAATGGCTAGATCAGAAATGCCTATTGGATTTAAACAATAGTGTTCTTTTCGTTTTTGCTACCATTTGATAATTTTTATCTTTTAGATAATTATAAATTTCGTTTGAATTCAGACTGTCGTATGCCAGCTCGCCCTCAATGAGAATGAAATGAGGCAAATATTTATCCCAATCATTCGATCTTAAAATGTTTAAATCATGACCTTCTACATCAATCGTTATAAAATCAATTTCCTGTCCTTTGGGAAGCTCTTTGTCTAAAACATCTTTGAGCGTGTAAACATCTATTTCCCTTTTTGCCAAAAGCGTATATTGAGGACTTTGGGCTCTTTCCATTGAAAGTGCTTCATCAAATCCATTGATTGCAGGTTCATTAAACTCAAAAAAAGTCAGCTTTTCTGTTGAATCCGAAACAGCTATGTTTAAGTTATTGTCGCGCTTTCTGTGCTTATGAAATGCCTTCATCAGATGCGGCGTAGGCTCTATATTTATACCACACCATCCTCGCTCATAAAAAAAAGCGGTGTTGGAAAATCGAAACGGATGATGTGCCCCGATGTCAATATAAAATCCCTTGTGATTTCTTTTTTTGTATTTGTAATAGGCATACAAAACGACATCCTCTCCGTCTTGAGCATATGAGCGATAAGAGAACATCCTTTTGGGGAATACTTTTTTTAAGAAATCACCTATTTTTTTTCTCATTCCAATTTTGAGTTTAACACTTACAGTTCTGTTATTTAAAAAAATTCGAAATTAACGATTGTCTACATGATTATTCATCATGTACAATTATCGCGAAGTACATTCGAATAATGAATGGCTATATTTTTAAGTTCAAATCGATCAAAGGCTTTCATTCTGGCTTTTTTCCCTAATTCAATAGAAGCATCATAGTTCAACATCACATGCTTCATTTTCTCAGTCAAATGTAACACATCTTTTACTTTGTGCACTTCAGCGGTAACACCATCCTCAACGGCTTCGAGATTCATAGATATATCACTGGCAATTATGGGAAGCCCAACCATCATCGATTCAACCAAAGCCCCACTGAATCCTTCATACCAGGATGGAAAAACAAAAACATGAGATTGATACAATTGTTTCCAGGCGTCATTCACATTGCCATGCAGTATAACTTTTTCCGATAGTCCGTGATGCTGAATCAAATCCTGCAATCTCGAACGAAAAGGCCCTTCCCCATAAATATCCAAAAAAACATTGGGTGTATTTTCCGAATTTGTTTTGAAGGCCCCGATTAATTCTTCCAATCCTTTTGTTTCCATCAATCTTCCGATGAA
>JBDLUO010000243.1:0-4831 GCA_039805285.1 Bacteroidota bacterium | reverse complement strand
CCAGAACATTTTTCGAAGGGTTTATTTTCTGCAAATGTAACGGATAGCTTGAATTAAACAAATGTCTTTTTCCACGTTCATAACTTGTTTTTCCTGATTTTCATTTTCTAATCATTAATTTTATTTTATGCTACATGCAAAAAACATACAAAAGCGGTACGAAAGTGTACATGTTTTGAGGGGGGTTGACATTGAAATACAGTCTGGTGAGCTTGTGAGTATCGTTGGCGCATCTGGGGCTGGTAAAAGTACTTTGCTTCATATTTTAGGCACTTTGGATCAGCCAGATGGGGGAGAAGTTTATTTTAAAGGGGAGCGAATCGATCAATGGGGAAACAAAAAAATGGCTGCATTCAGAAATAAACACCTCGGATTTATTTTTCAGTTTCATCATCTATTGCCTGAATTTACTGCATTGGAAAATGTTTGTATTCCTGCTTGGATTGGAGGTGAAAAAAAATCGGCAGCAGAAAAGAGGGGTACAAGTATATTAGAAGAACTCGGCTTGTCTGCCAGATTGGATCATAAACCATCTCAATTGTCGGGTGGTGAGCAGCAACGGGTTGCTGTAGCTAGGGCATTAATCAATAAGCCAGATTTGATTTTGGCAGATGAACCAACAGGAAATTTAGATTCTACAAATGCACGGGAAATGCAGCGTCTTTTTCTTGAACTGCGCGATAAATACAATCAGGCATTCTTAATTGTAACCCACAACGAAGAACTTGCAGCATTGGGAAACCGAACCTTACACATGAAGGATGGATTGATGGCTTAAAATCAGCACGAATCAATAAGCCAACAATTGTTTTATTCTTTCCGTAAGTTTTTCTGGATTCGGTAACATGGCTTGTTCCAGAATCGTGTTCATTGGAACAGCAGGCACATTAAGCGCTCCCATAACTTCGACAGGCGCATCCAGCGAAGTAAAGCATGCTTTCGAAATCCTTCCGGCCAATGCCTCCGCAAAGGAATTGTTCTGCTGCTCTTCGGTAAGAATGATGCATTTGCCATGTTTTTTGACTGTGTCGAAAACAAGTTTTTCATCTAATGGATACAATGATCGAAGATCGATAATCTCTATAGATCCTGGAAAGTTTTTTGCTGCGGCTTTAGACCAATAAACCCCCATTCCGTAGGTTATGATGCAACAAGTTTCTCCGTCATCTACTTTGGCAGCATCTGCTTTCAAAACTACATTTCCTTTGCCTAGTGGTATAACATAATCTCTGTCTGGTTCTGTTGTTTTTGCATCTTCTGTACCGGCAACCTTGCTCCAATATAATCCTTTGTGCTCGAGCATTACAACCGGATTGGGATCAAGAAATGCGGCTTTCAACAATCCTTTCATGTCGGCCGCATTCGATGGATAAACGACTTTTATTCCTTTGATGGTGAGTAACGTACTTTCTACACTGCCGCTGTGGTAAGGGCCTCCGCCTCCGTAGGCGCCAATCGGAACGCGAATTAGCGTTTGAATGGGAAACTTGCCCATACTCAGATAACAACTCTTTGAGATCTCAGTCACCAATTGGTTGAAACCTGGGTAGATATAATCGGCAAACTGAACTTCCACAATGGGTTTCACGCCAACGGCACTCATGCCAACCGTTGAACCAATGATATAAGCTTCCTGAATGGCGGTATTGAAAACTCGATGGTCCCCGAACTGCTCAGCCAGTGTAGCGGCTTCTCTAAATACACCACCCAGTCTTCGTCCTACATCTTGTCCGTATAATATGGCTTCTGGATGGTCTTCCATGATTTCGCGTATGGCAAACAAAGCGGCATCAACCATCAAGATTTTCTCTTTTCCATCGGGTTCTCTTTTGCCTTTTTCTTCTGTTATAGGAGTTTCTGCGAAAACGTGTTTTTCTACATCTGCTGCAACTGGCTCCGAAGCTGAAACTGCATTAGAAAATGCCTTCTCCACTTCTAGCTTTGCTTTTTCAACGATTTCATCAAGGACTTTTTCTTTAATGCCTTGAGCAATAAGTTTGTTTCTCAACATGGGAACAGGATCTTTCAATCTGCTTGCTTCCAGTTCATCTTCTTTACGGTAAAACTCTCTTCTTACGCCACTGGTGTGGTGTCCGAGTAAGGGAACTTTGGCATGAACCAACCATGGCTTTCTGGTTTGTCTTACTTCACCGACAACCATCTCCATGGCTTCGTAAGAGGCCTGAAAATCACTTCCATCAATCGTAATTCTGTTTATGCCTTTGAATCCTTCAATAAATTGATATGCATCCGTTGTTCTTGCTTCTGCAGATGTTACGCTAATTCCCCAATCGTTGTCTTGTACCAAATAAATGATTGGCAACTGATGCAAAGCTGCAAATTGAAAGGCCTCACTCACTTCTCCTTCGGTAACCGAGGCATCTCCTAACGAGCAAATGACAACTGGAAGTTCATCTGCTTTCCATTGGTTCATTTTGATTTTCTCCAAGTATTGTACACCTTGCGCGATACCTGTTGTGGGAATCGCTTGCATACCAGTGGCACTGCTTTGATGAATAATAGTCGGTTTATCTGTTCCTCTGTAGTTGGGGTGATTGTAATATTCTCTACCGCCTGTAAAGGGGTCGTCTTTTTTCGCCAACAACTGTAGCATTAATTTTTCTGGCAAAAATCCCATACCTAACATTAAGCTTTCATCTCTGTAATATGGACTCACATAATCTTGAGGTTTCAGTTGAAATGCGGTTGCCAACTGAATGGCTTCATGTCCTCTAGAAGTGCTGTGCACATATTTGCAGATGGTCCTGTTTGCTTCGTAGGTATCTGCCATTGCTTTAGCCGTGCACATCAATCGGTATGCCTCTAGTTGTATGTCTAAAAAAGTAGTGCTCATTTTATTCAAATAAAAAAGCCAGTGTTTTGCTGGCTTTGGTTGATTTGTCTTGATTGTCTCATTTTCGTTTTTTCAAATGGGTTGATGTTAACCTTTGTTGATTTAACCGAAACAGTGCTTATTTCATTTTGAAGGTTTCCAAAAACTTGGTTGTGAAATTTCCTTTTCTGAAATCTTCGTTTTGCATCAGTTGTAAATGGAACGGAATGGTTGTTTTGATTCCTTCTATTACATATTCGCTCAATGCTCTGTGCATGGTGTCTATCGCTTCTTCGCGGGTTTGAGCTACAGCGATAAGCTTAGCAATCATACTGTCGTAGTAAGGCGGAATAACATAACCTGCATAAACATGACTGTCTACACGAACGCCGTGTCCACCGGGTGTGTGCAAAACGGTTATTTTGCCTGGACTAGGTCTGAAATCATTCATTGGATCTTCAGCATTGATTCTGCATTCAATGGCATGCATTTGTGGGTAATAAGATTTCCCGCTTATTCTTTCACCTGCTGCAATTTTAATTTGTTCTTTGATGAGGTCGTAATTGATTACTTCTTCGGTTACGCAGTGTTCTACTTGGATACGGGTATTCATTTCCATGAAGTAGAAGTTTCTGTGTTTGTCTACCAGGAATTCTATTGTGCCTACACTTTCATAGTTGATGGCTTTTGCTGCTTTGATGGCGGCTTCACCCATGCGCTCTCGAAGCTCGTCGGTCATAAATGGAGAAGGAGATTCTTCTACCAGTTTTTGGTGTCTGCGCTGAATCGAGCAATCTCTTTCACTTAGGTGACAAACCGTTCCAAATTGGTCGCCAGCGATTTGAATTTCTATATGACGAGGTTCTTCTACGAATTTCTCCATGTAGATTCCATCGTTTTTGAATGATGCTGCGGCCTCTGCTTTTGCAGTTTCAAATGCTTTTTCTATCTCTCCTTCGGTCCACACTACACGCATTCCTTTACCACCACCGCCAGCTGTCGCCTTCAGGATAACAGGATATCCAACTTGAGCAGCAGCTTGTTTCGCGTGTTCAACTCCTTGAAGCAAACCTTCCACTCCTGGTACAACAGGAACACCGGCTTTGATCATGGTTTCTTTAGCCGTTACTTTATCTCCCATTGCATTGATCATCTCAGGCGTTGGGCCAATAAATTTGATGCCATGCTCGGCACAGATTTTAGAAAACTTACTGTTTTCGGCCAAAAAGCCGTAGCCTGGATGAATGGCATCTGCGTTGGTAATTTCTGCAGCCGCCATAATGTGAGGAATATTCAGATAGCTATCTGCGCTCGATGGTTTTCCGATACATACGGCTTCATCTGCAAAACGAACATGTAAACTGTCCTTATCTGCGGTAGAGTAAACGGCAACTGTTTTGATGCCCATTTCACGACAAGTGCGAATCACTCTTAGAGCGATTTCTCCACGATTGGCTATGAGTATTTTCTTAAACATGATGATGGTTAATGGTAGATGATTTGGAAGCTCAACTTCGTTTGCACGAGGGTTGATGATTCATAAAAGGGATGTACATAAACAACGATCCGTGTACAAGACTTCAATTCTATGTTGGAATTGAAGCCAATGGATAAGTTATCGTAGGAATGTTTATGATGGGTCTACAAGGAAAAGGGGTTGATCGTATTCCACTGGACTTGCATCGTCTACAAGTACTTTTACGATTCTTCCTTTTACTTCACTTTCAATTTCATTGAATAGTTTCATTGCCTCGATGATACAAACCACTTTACCAGGGGTAACTTCATCTCCTACGTTTACAAAAATCGGTTTGCCTGGTCCAGATTGTCTGTAAAACGTTCCAATCATAGGACTTTTAACCGTAATGTAGTTGCTGCTTGCGGCTGCAGGAGTAGCAGGAGCTGCGGCTGGAGTAGATGCGGCTGCAGGAGCAGAAGCAGGTGCTGGTGAATATACAGGCGCCGAAACAGCAGCGGTTGTAATCTGCTGAACAGGGT
>JBDLUO010000242.1:0-12046 GCA_039805285.1 Bacteroidota bacterium | reverse complement strand
ACAGTTTTGTAGGCAACTTTATCAAATAACAACACACTCAATGCGTGAAGGGTATAAAACCAACCTCTTGTTTGGTCTACTCCTTCGGCTATGAAATCTGCAGGATAATGTTTGCTGAGATCAATGTTTTTATTGAAAGGATAATGCCATTGAGCGTAAGGCATTGCGCCGCTATCGAACCAAACATCGATAAGATCCGGAACTCTTTTCATCGGCTTTCCAGTGTCACTCACCAAAACGATTTCATCTACATATGGTTTGTGTAAATCGGACGTTAGGCGTTCCAACTTATCTGTTTCACTTTCACCTGCCTGAAGGGGCATAATGCCGGCCGCTATTGACTTTGTAATTTCACTTTTTAATGCTTCCGTAGATCCGATGCATTTTTCTTCGCTTCCATCTTCGGATTTCCAAATGGGCAGAGGGGTTCCCCAGAAACGACTCCTGCTTAGGTTCCAGTCCACCATATTCTCAAGCCAATTTCCGAATCGGCCAGTGCCGGTACTTGCTGGCTTCCATTGAATGGTTTTATTTAATTCGACCATTCTTTCTTTGGCAGCAGTGGTCTTTATGAACCAAGCATCTAGTGGATAATAAATAATCGGTTTGTCGGTTCTCCAACAATGCGGATAACTGTGTTCGTATTTTTCAACTTTGAATGCGCGGTTTTCCTTTTTCAGTCGGATGCAAATGTCTACGTTTACATCTGCGTATTCTTTCTCATCTCGGTAATTTTTCACATATCTTCCTGTGAGTTCTCCGGTTCCGTCTATGAACTTTCCTTCTTTGTCTACAAGGGTTAAAATACCGATGTTGTTTTTCTTTCCAACACGGTAATCATCTGCGCCAAATGCGGGCGCGGTATGTACAATACCCGTTCCGTCTTCGGTAGTTACAAAATCGCCAGTAATAACCCTGAACGGTTTTGCATCGGGGGTTTGCTCATGTATACGTGAAAGATTGTTGGATTCGAATGGAAGGAGTTGGTCGTAAGTAACATCTTCTAACTCTTTACCTAAAAAACTGGCTTTTATTGACCAAGGAATGACTTTATCTCCCGCTTTAAATTCTGCTGAAGGAAGATTTTCTGCTTCCGGTTTAAAATGTTTTCCCAATAAAGCTTTTGCAAGAACAACGTTAACAGGCAAATGGGTGTAAGGATTAAATGTATCAACAAGCACATATTCTATATCTGGCCCAACGGTTAGTCCAAGGTTAGAAGGGAGCGTCCATGGGGTAGTTGTCCATGCCATCAAATAGAAATCATCAACCGCAACAGCTTTGAGTTTTTCTGATAATGAAGCAGATAAGCTGCTTGTATTTACCGCGAACATAACAACAGCGCTAGTGTCTTTCACGTCTTTATATGTACCGGGTTGGTTAAGCTCGTGAGAAGAAAGTCCAGTTCCTGCTGCGGGAGAGTAAGGCTGAATGCTAACACTTTGGTATAAGTAACCCTTTTTGTATAATTCACTCAGGCACCACCAAAGCGATTCGATATAGTTGTTTTCGAAAGTCACATATGGGTTTTCAAGGTCAACCCAGTAGCCCATCTTTCGGGTGATTTCATCCCATTTGTCTTTGAACTGCATCACCACTTCGCGACACTTCTTGTTATAATCTTCTACACTAATTGTTTTTCCTATGTCTTCTTTGGTGATGCCCAATTGTTTTTCAACTCCTAGTTCAACAGGAAGTCCATGGGTATCCCATCCTCCTTTTCTTTCCACTCTAAAACCTTGCATGGTTTTATATCTACATACCAAGTCTTTCAACGTCCTTGAAATTACGTGGTGAATACCCGGCATTCCATTTGCGCTCGGAGGGCCCTCAAAAAAAACGAAGGGATTATTTTCATCACGAATTTCAATGCTTTTTTCAAAAGCGTTTTCTTTTTCCCACTTTTCATGGACTTGTTTTCCAATTTCTGGTAAATTGAGCTGTTGATATTCGGGATATTTATTGGCCATATATTAATTATGGATAGAGGTGTGAGGAGGATAAATTTAGGCTGCGAAGGTAATGAAATGTGAAATCTTTGCAAGAAACAGCCATTTGGAGCCTTACTTATCACACGAAATTTCTTTTTTACACGATAAAAGCGGGGATTTTTTGAGATAAAGTGCAAAAAATAGAAAAATTATCCACACCCTTGCTTTAAAAAGTGGGCATTTAGGGATAAAAAAACGGGGAAGCCCCTTGTTAATAGGTTATATTTGTGTTTTACATTTTTCATGATTCCAATCCACGATTTAGAGCTATGACGAGTACAACTCCAACTGACGTTACGACCCCCATTTCACCATCATATAGTGCAGACAGCATTCAGGTTCTTGAAGGTTTAGAAGCCGTAAGAAAGCGTCCTGCCATGTACATCGGAGATATCGGTGTAAAAGGCCTCCATCACCTGGTTTATGAGGTGGTTGATAATTCCATTGATGAAGCATTGGCTGGGCACTGCAAGAATATCGAAGTGAATATACACGAGGATAATTCAATTTCGGTACAAGATGATGGTAGAGGTATTCCTACAGGGATGCATACCAAAGAAAACCGAAGTGCATTGGAAGTCGTAATGACTGTGCTTCATGCTGGCGGAAAATTCGACAAAGGTTCGTACAAGGTTTCTGGTGGATTGCACGGGGTGGGTGTGAGTTGTGTAAACGCATTGAGTACAAAACTCCTCGTTACTGTACAAAGGGAAGGTAAAGTATTCGAACAGGAGTACGCTACAGGTATTCCACAGTACAGTGTACGTGAAATTGGCGTTTCAGAAAAAACAGGAACTAAAGTTCATTTTTGGCCAGACGGTACCATATTTACCAGTTTAGAATACAATCGTGAAATTCTGGAAGGACGTATTCGTGAGTTAGCATACTTAAACAGGAAAATATCAATCACCATAAAAGATCTCAGGGAAATTGATGCTGAGGGAAATCCTTATACAAAGAATTTTTACAGCGAAGGTGGTATAGTTGAATTTGTGGAAAGTATAGATAAGATTGCCAACAGATCTCCATTGATTCCATCAACAATATTTTGCGAGGGGTTAGATGAGAAAACCAATGTAGCTGTTGAAGTGGCAATGGTTTATAATGCAAGTTATCAAGAACATCTTTTTAGTTATGTAAATAACATCAATACCATCGAAGGAGGTACGCACGTTGCTGGATTTAGACGTTCTATAACGAGAGTGTTTAAAAGTTATGGCGAAAAGCAAGGGATGTTCGAAAAGGCCAAGGTTAATATAGAAGGAGATGATTTTCGTGAAGGAATTTCAGCCATCATTTCTGTAAAAGTGCCAGAGCCGCAATTTGAAGGTCAAACCAAAACAAAATTAGGCAACAGCGAAGTGATGGGTATCGTGGATACAACTTTGAGTCGTGTTCTAGAAGCATATCTAGAAGAAAATCCAAGAGATGCAAAAACCATCATTCAAAAAGTAATACTTGCTGCACAGGCAAGAGCTGCGGCGAAAAGGGCTAGAGATATGGTGCAGCGCAAGACGGTTTTGGTGGGCGGTGGCCTTCCAGGTAAACTTGCAGATTGTTCCGAAAAAGATCCGGGTAAATGTGAGTTGTTCTTGGTGGAAGGAGACTCGGCAGGTGGTACTGCAAAGCAAGGAAGAGACAGAAGTTTTCAAGCCATTCTTCCACTCCGGGGTAAAATCCTGAATGTAGAAAAAGCGATGGAACATAAGATATACGACAATGAGGAAATCAGGAATATGTTCACCGCACTAGGCGTAAAAATTGGAACCCTAGAAGATGCCAAAGCGCTTGATATCACCAAGCTTAGATATCACAAACTGATTATTATGACGGATGCCGACGTGGATGGAAGTCATATCGCAACCTTAATATTGACCTTCATATTCAGGTACATGAAAGAGCTTGTAGAGCAAGGATATGTATATATAGCACAACCACCTTTATACTTGGTTAAAAAAGGAAAGGAGCAAGAGTATGCATGGAACGATGCAGAACGTAAAGCCCTGGCAATTCAGTTGGGACAAGGTAAAGAAGACAGTGTAACCATTCAGCGATACAAGGGATTGGGAGAGATGAACGCGGAGCAATTGTGGGAAACCACAATGAATCCAACTACCAGAACCCTTAAACAAGTTACGATCGATAGTCTTACCACTGCCGACGGCGTGTTTAGTATGTTGATGGGAGATGAGGTTCCACCAAGAAGAGAGTTCATTGAAACTCACGCCAAATACGCTAAGATTGATGTTTAAAATATTATCCTTTAACAAAGAGGGGAAAAATTAATTTGATGATTTTCGCAAATTTTCCTAGTTTAAAGGATTGAAAAATGTTTCATTAATTATTTTCTAACCATAAATTCAATTCAAATGTCAAAAATGATCACCGCTTATTGCATGAAGACCAAAGAGAAGAATGTTCCAATGCAAGAAGCCGTAGTAACTAAAACTGCCCGTGGCGGATACATGGCTCAAGGTCATGATGGTAAAGGCAATAAGATGACTACCATGCTCGGAGAAGCTACCGCATTACAAGCTATAAAGGATGGTGTAGCCAAGAAGGGATTTTAATCTTACATTAAGAATGTATAAGGCCGTTCAATTGAACGGCCTTCTTTTTTGTTACATTTTCATATTCTTGTTATCTTTCAAGTTGTGCAGATTGTTTTCTGTACCAATTCAACATTTACATAATAATAGATTGTCACATGAAAAAAACTGTTTTTTCAATCATCGGTTTGTTAATGGGTTTGATTTCCATAGCTCAGGAATACACAGTCAATGGCAATGCCTTTCGAGAAAGTTGTCGATGCTATACCTTAACACCTAATAGTCCAACGCAGAAAGGCTCAGTTTGGAACAACAATAGAATTGATTTGAGTCAGTCTTTTGATTTTACATTTCAAGTTTTTTTGGGATGTACAGACAACAATGGAGCAGATGGAATGGCTTTTGTTTTACAGCCCATCAGTACAACAGTTGGAGGAAACGGAGGTGGTATGGGATTTGGGTTAATTAATCCGAGTGTTGGAGTAACACTGGATACGTATCAGAATAGCAATCCGGATTCGGATCCATTTTATGATCATATTGCGATACAGTTAAATGGAGATGTTTCGCATAATTCATCCAACACGATTACTCCTTTTACACCCATTTCTGCAACGAGCAACAATGTGGAAGATTGTCAGAATCACAGCCTAAGAATTGTGTGGAATGCAACTACTAAATTGATGTCGGTTTTCTTTGACAATCAACCGAGAATTTCTGCAACTAGAGATCTTGTAAATACTGTATTTGGTGGGAATCCGTTGGTATTCTGGGGATTTACAGCCGGAACGGGAGCGCTAGCCAATCTTCAACGATTCTGTACGCCACTTACACCTTCTTTTTACTTTTTACCAACACAAAAAAAATGTGCTGGAGAGTCAATTGTTTTCAATGATTCAACAATCAGTTTTACTGGAGCGCAAAAGTATTACTGGAATTTCGGAGATGGTAGTCCGATAGATTCTGTTAATACAAGTCCAACGCATGTGTATGCCAATCCAGGAAACTATACAGTAACGCTTAGAGTAATTGGTAGAGACGGATGCGAAGAGGTTGCAACACGTCCGATTCAAATTGGTGCAAAGCCAACAGCCGATTTTAGTTTTGTTGAAAATTGCAATCAGAATTTGGTTCAATTTACAGATGCATCTACGGTAGCGGGGAGTGCTATAAATACATGGAATTGGTCTTTGGACAATGGTTCTGCCAATTCTACCATTCAAAATCCGTCTACAAGCTATCCAACACAAGGAATTAAAACAATCCGTTTGGTTTCTACTTCGGCACTGGGTTGTACTTCTGATACTTTGGTTCGACAAATAACATTGGGTGTTACTGCATCATTGGCATCTTTCAATTCGGTTTGTTCTGGTGCTCCTGCATTCACCTTGTCTGGAGGTTTGCCAGCACCATCAGCATCAGGAACAGGAACTTATTTTGGGCCTGGGGTTAACTCTGCCAATTCAAGTTTTAATCCACAAACTGCAGGAGTGGGAACTCACATCATTTCATATGTGTATAGCACACCGCTAGGATGTAAAGACACTGCAACCTCAACTATACTGGTAACGCAAAGTGTTAATGCCGCAATCAATGGCAATAATGCTGTTTGTTTACAAGATCAAAATATTACCCTAACAGGAACGCCAACCGGAGGTGTTTTTTCTGGCAATGGCATCTCTTCTACAGGTGTATTTAATCCAACATCTGCTGGTGTTGGAACACAAAACATTACATACAGTGTTGCGAGTGACCCTTGTATTGTGCCTGCCACATTTGCCATTGTTGTTAATCCGAATCCAACCAACATCAGTGCAGGACCAAGTCAGGCGATATTTTCAGGAGGAGGCGTAACGTTACAAGGTGTTGCATCAAGCGGTACATACACTTGGTCGCCACCAACAGGACTTTCCAATACATCAATATTAAATCCATTTGCTAATCCTACACAAACAACGATATATACACTTACGGTAGAGAATTCTTTTGGCTGTAAATCATTGGATACAATGGTTGTAGATGTATATGCGCCTTGTCTTGATCCCGCAAAAATATTCACTCCCAATAATGATGGGTTGTATGATAAGTGGATTGCATTCAATAATTCGTGCGTCAGTTCTGTAGAAGCGTTTGTCTATAACCGTTGGGGTGGACAGGTATATTATTCCAGAAATTATCAGAACAATTGGGATGGAACCTTCAAAGGAAAGGCACTTCCTGATGCAACTTATTATTACGTGCTGAATGTTACCGATATCACAGGTAAAAAATTCACTACCAAAGGAAATGTAACCATCAAGAGATAACGATTAGGCATAAACGAAAATAATTAAGAAGATGAAAAAACTGATTCCAATACTATTAATGCTATTTGTTTTTGGTAAAACCATTCAAGCCCAGCAGATTTTTACCATGAGCCAGTACATGCAACATAACTTTATTTTCAACCCTGCAGCAGCTGGAGCCAATGATAATCCTTCTGTAGGTGCCACATACAAGAAAATGTGGTCGGGCATTGATGGTGGCCCACAAACCACTATTCTATATGGCGACATGTATTTCTCAAAATACAAGGCAGGTGCGGGTTTGGTTGTATACAATGATGTTACAGGGCCGACTGCAAGAACCGGAGCCGAGCTTTCTGTGTCATATAGTATTCCATTTGCAGAAAAGAAAAGACTGATGTTTGGTTTATCAGGACAATTCATGCAGGAAAGAATCGACAAGCTCAAAATTGAAAAGTATATACCCGGAGATCCGTTATTGGCAGGTCCGGCTTCATATACTACTGGAGATGCGGCATTTGGAATCTATTATACTTCGCCAACATTTCAGTTCGGAGTTTCGGCTAAACAACTGGTTCAGTCAAAGTTGGATTTCATCAAATCTGCTTCCAATGTAGAAGGCAGATTATATCGACATTATTATTTCATGGGTAGTTACAATTGGAAAACCGATGAAGACAATGTAATCATCCCGAACTTCATGCTTAAGCTATCAGCGAATGCACCAGTAGATTTTGAGGCAGGAGCAAGGATAGAGCATAAGAAATTATTTTGGGTCGGCTTTAATTTTCACATGAACCAAGACTTTACAGGATTTGCAGGTGTAACATTGAATAAAAAGTTGTCTATCGGATATGCATACGATCAATATCAAACCCCATTGAGTATTTTTGATGGCGGTGGAAATGCCCATGAAGTTTCGCTCAGATATTTCCTTAAAGGGAAATGATGATGAGCCATGATTTACAATTCTGATGAAATAAAAATTAGAATATCTTGACACGAAAAATTCTTATCTATTTTTTGTTGTCGGCTTTTTTGTCGATGACCTCAGTTCCATTGAGTGCACAGTATAACGCCGTTGGCAATGCAATCAGAGAGAGTTGCAGGTGCTATACACTTACATCAAACACTTCACTCCAACGTGGTGCTGTATGGAATGTAAATAGAATAAACCTGAGTCAATCATTTGATTTCACTTTTGATGTCTTTCTTGGTTGTTCAGACGGAGGTGCAGATGGCATTGCCTTTGTGTTGCAACCACTGAATCCAACCCGAACATCCACATTCACAGGAGGAGGAGGATTGGCCTGCGCTGGTTTCAATCCTTCTCTTGCAGTTACTATAGACACTTACAGCAACAGGGATCCAGGAAATATCGACCATAACGACCCAAGTTATGACCACATTGCCATTCAATTGAACGGTGATTTGAGTCATTACACTGCAAATACCATAACGCCTCCAACACAAGCATCAGCTACCAGTTTAAATGTTGAAGATTGCAACACGCACAAGCTTAGGATAAAATGGGATGTAGCATCCACAACCATGACCGTTTTTTTTGACGGACAGCAAAGGGTTTCAGCTGTAAGAGATCTTGTCAATACAGTTTTTGCTGGAAATGGTCTTGTTTATTGGGGTTTCACAGGGGCAACTGGAGGACTTTCAAACCTTCAGCGTTTTTGCAGTCCTTTGACACCTGGTTTCAATTTTGCGCCAACGCAACGCAAGTGTGAGGGAGAGGCAATCACTTTTTTTGATTCAACCACTACATTTTCAAATTTGGTGAAATGGTATTGGAATTTTGGTGACGGTTCGAATATAGACTCTGTTAATGCGAATCCATCGCATGTGTATACTACTTCAGGCAGTTACATCGTAACATATCGTGTGATTGCCCTTGATGGATGCGAAGAAACATTTACTAAGCCGGTGTATATCGGAGCAAAGCCGGTTGCCTCTTTTACTTACAATGACAGCTGTCTTTCCAATTCCATACAATTCAATTCAACATCCTCCACGGCAACAGGAAGTATAAATAGTTGGTACTGGAATTTCGACAATGGTGGATTGACATCCACCATTTCAAATCCAACATCTACTTATAATACTGACGGAGTAAAAATCATTCAATTGGTTGTTGGTACAAACGAAGGATGCATTTCAGATACTTTGTATCGCACAATAAGAATTCTTCCAAGATCGGTAAGCAACTTTACCTTTACCGATTCAGTGTGCATAGGAGCTCCGACTCGCTTCACGGATCAATCACAATTGAACGGAGGTCTGGTCAATTTCTGGCAATGGACTTCCAACGACCCAGGTTTCACGTCTTCCAATCAAAATCCGACATATACATTTCCTGCCCCTGGAAATTATACTGTCAACTTAACCACATCAGGCAATGGATCAAATCTTTGTCCGGGAACAACAATCACAAAAACTGTTTTTGTGGTGGATAAGCCCAAGGCGGATTTTCGGGATGTAATTCCATGCGAGAGGCAAAGTATAACATTACAAGATTCATCTTACACAACAGACGGACACAGCATTTCTTCGTGCTGGTGGAATTTCGGAAACGGTCAGTTTTCAAACAGCTGCAATCCGACTTTTACGTTTCCCAATTCAGGTTCCTATCCGATTCAGCATATCGTAATCAATGATAGAGGATGTGTTTCAGATACATTGAATGACATCTTAACCATAGCAGATAAACCGCTCCCGGATTTTACCATGAGTCCTGTAATTTGCGGAGACAGCAGTCTTGTATTCACAGATATATCCACGATGCAATATGGTCAAGCTGCTCAATGGAAATGGATTCACAACAACATGGTGTTCTCCAACATCAATCCAACAAGAGGATTCTTTCCCTACGGCAATCAACGGGTCGGACTTGTAGTAACGAGTAGCAATGGTTGTTTCAGCGATACGGCATACAAGACTTTCAAATTGGTTCGTAAACCTCGAATTGGTTTTGATTTTCAAGACACCTGTAAGTTTGATCCAGTGTTCTTTAATGCACAAGAGAATGGGATTCCGACCAATATAACACAATGGAATTGGAACCTTGGAGACGGCACCAATCAATCTACTCCTTCCTTCACACATGTGTATCAAGCTAACGGCGCATATCCTGTATCGTTATACGTAATAACGGCAGACGGATGTTCCTCTGATACCTTGAGAGATGTGATAAACATATATGGAACAAATGCTTTTGCCGGGAATGACACGATTGTAGCTGCAGGGCAGCCGGTTCAACTTCAGGCAAGCGGAGGAATCAGTTATTCATGGAGCCCGTCTGATGGATTAAACAACACCGGGATATCCAATCCGATTGCAACAGTAAATCAAGATAAGACCTATTATCTCAAGGCATACACACCAGGCGGTTGCCCGAGTTATGATACGATCAACATTATCATCTATCAAGGCCCTGAATTCTATATGCCAACCGCGTTTACTCCTAACGGAGATGGACTAAATGATGTGATAAAGCCCTTTTTGGTTGGTGTGAAAAGATTCGACCATTTTATCGTTTACAATAGATATGGCCAAACTGTTTTTCGGACCACAAGACAAGGTTATGGTTGGGACGGCACATTTAAAGGCAGTAAACAACCGGCAGGTACTTACGTCTGGCAAATTTCCGGGGAAGATTATACAGGAAAAAAAATGTTTAAAAAGGGAACGATAATACTTTTACGCTGATAAAAAGTGTATCTTACGTGGGAGGATTTATCGATATGAGAAAATATGGTTTGTTGTTCTGCTTTATCTTTTTCACACAAGTTCTGAGTGCCCAGTATACTGTAAATGGTGATGCATTTAGGGAAGGTTGTCGTTGTTATACATTAACGCCAAATATCAATGGTCAGCGGGGATCGGTTTGGAATAACAATTTGATCAATTTAAATCAGTCTTTTGATTTTACTTTTCAGGTTTTTTTAGGATGTACGGATAACAACGGAGCTGATGGAATGGCTTTTGTACTTCAACCGATCAGTGTAACGGTAGGTGGAACTGGAGGAGGGATGGGATTTGGAAGTATCAATCCGAGTGTCGGAGTAACGATGGATACCTATCAAAACGCGGATTTAGATTTCGACCCTTTTTATGATCATATTGCAATTCAATTAAACGGTGACGTTGTACATACTTCTGCCAACACACTTACCCCACTTACTCCTGTTTCTGCAACGAGCAACAATGTAGAAGATTGTCAGAATCATAGTTTAAGAATTGTATGGAATGCTGTTTCTAAAAACATGTCTGTTTTCTTCGACAATCAGCCAAGAGTTTCTACAACCCGCGATTTTGTAAATACCGTTTTTAGCGGGAACCCATTTGTATATTGGGGTTTCACTGGTGCAACTGGTGGACTTTCTAATCTGCATAAATTTTGTACCCCTTTATCACCCGGATTTAATTTTGCGCCAACACAGCGCAGATGTGTTGGAGACTCAATCACCTTTTTTGACTCTACAACTTCATTTACCAATGTAGTTAAATGGTATTGGAATTTTGCAGATGGTTCAGATATCGACTCAGTCAATGTTAACCCAACACATGTATATACGACTCCTGGCATTTATTTTGTAACATACAGGGTTGTTTCGTTGGATGGCTGTGAGGAAACATTGACACGACAAGTCAACATTGGCGCAAAACCCATCGCATCATTTACCTACAACGACAGCTGTTTGTCTAACACCATTCAATTCAATTCTACTTCCACTATTAGTCCAGGTAGCGTCAATAGTTGGTATTGGAATCTAGACAATGGAGGCCCTGCGTCAAATATTTCCAATCCTACTGCAACTTACAATACAGTAGGACCTAAAACCATTCAATTTGTTGTTGGCACAACAGAAGGTTGTACATCAGATACCTTGGTTCGAACCATTCGAATTTTGCCAAGGTCTACAAGTGATTTCATATATACAGATTCAGTTTGTATAGGAACCCCAACTGTTTTTACCGATCAATCTCAGATAATAGGAGGCGCAGTAAATTTTTGGCAATGGACCTCGAGTGACCCTGGCTTTATTTCCTCCGTTCAAAATCCGACACATCTCTTTTCCACTCCAGGATCTTATACGGTTAGTTTAACTACCTCGGGCAATGGTTCAACTTCATGCTCGGGAAACACCATCACAAAAACTGTATTTGTAGTAGATAAACCAAAAGCAGATTTTTTTGATGTAGTACCATG
>JBDLUO010000241.1:0-9554 GCA_039805285.1 Bacteroidota bacterium | reverse complement strand
CCATGGGAAGCGGTATTGCCCTATGTGTAGCTCAATATGGTCTTCAGGTGATTTTATTTGATACCAATGAAATCGTAATCGAAAAGGCGAAATCATCCATTGAGAAGAACCTGGATCAGCTGGTTCAAAAAAATAAAATCAGTGCAGAAGAGAAAAATGACATTCAAGAGCGGATGCAGTTTACCACCGAACACAAAGACTGTGTAGCCGACCTTGTGATAGAAGCCATCATCGAAAAAATGGAAGCGAAGACGGACCTCTTTACCAAACTGGCATCCATCAATTCACCAACCACGATTCTAGCGAGCAACACCTCATCCCTTTCCATAGACGAATTACAAAAACACATACCAGCACCTGAACGAGTAGCTGGATTGCACTTCTTCAACCCAGCACAGATCATGAAACTGGTGGAAGTGGTAAAAGGAAAACAATCTTCATCGGATACCATTGAGGCGTTGGTGAGTCTTTGTAAAAAATTGAACAAAACCCCTGTTCGCTGTACAGACGCACCCGGTTTCATAGTCAACCGCGTGGCCCGACATTATTATCTCGAAGCCATGCGCATCGCCGAGCAACAGCAAACTCCCATAGCCGACATCGACGAAATCCTCGAATCAGCCGGTTTCAAAATGGGCCCTTTTAAACTTATGGATCTCATCGGAAACGACATCAATCTTGCCGTTTCTCAATCCTTGTTTGATGCTTATGATGGTGAAAAACGCTTTCAACCTTCGGCATTGCAAATTGAAAAAGTGAAACAAGGAAACCTGGGAAGAAAAACAGGGAAAGGCTTTTACGATTATCAGTAAGGTTGTTTGAACTCGCACACATCAAACAATCTAAAAACAAAACATGCTTAACGAAAATTCACCATCATACGCGCTAGTAACCGGAGCCGCCGGACTTGTGGGAACCGAACTTGTGCGACAGCTTTTGCAAAAAGGACTTCACGTTCGTGCGCTTGTTCATCATACAACTCTTTCTTTGCCTTCTCATCCATTGCTTCAAATCGTAAAAGGCGACTTATTGGATGTAGTAGAACTCGAATCACTATTACAAAACGTAAATCGGGTGTACCATTGCGCTGGACTCATCAGCTATGCTCCGAATAGCAGAACATCCCTGTATCAAGTCAACGTGGAAGCCACGGCCAATCTGGTGAATGCTTGCTTAGATAAGCAACACATCAAATTCATACATGTTAGCTCTATCGCTTCACTCGGAAAATACACCGAGGGTAAACCCCTGAACGAAAACAGCAAATGGAAGAATGACGCCTCAAATAGCAATTACGGATACAGCAAATATCTGGGAGAAATGGAAGTATGGAGAGGCACTGCCGAAGGACTCGATGCTGTAATTGTAAACCCATCCATCATCTTGGGAGCCGGTGACTGGAACAGCGGATCAACATCGATTTTTAAAAAAATGTATGATGAATTTCCCTGGTACTCCGAAGGCATAAACGGATTTGTGGATGTAAAAGACCTTGCGGAAATCATGATTCGTTTGGGCGATTCAAACATCAGCCATGAGCGATATATCGTATCTGCCGAAAATAAAAGTTACCGAGATGTTTTCTGCATGATTGCAGATGCTTTCGGTAAAAAAAGACCAAGAAAAAATTTCACAAGAAGCTTGTCGCAAATCGCATGGCGACTCGAAGCTTTACGCAGTCTCTTTACCGGCAAAGAGCCCCTCATCACACGCGAAACTTCCAACAGCGCACTAATCAAAGTAGAATATGACAACGCTAAATTGTTGAAAGCCATTCCGGATTTTACATACACCCCGCTTCAAGAAAGCATAAGATCCATTTGCTCCGAATTGCAACAAAAGGTTAACATCCACTAGAATATCTTTGAACTGCATCAAAACAAATCGCTTATGAAACGATTCCTTTTTTTATGGGCTATACTATCCATGAGTTTTCTTGGTTTTACACAACAAAACACACGTAACTATTGGGTTAAAGGGAAAGTGGTGCAAGCTGATAACAAACAGTCGCTACTCGGAGCGTCGGTATACGCAGAAAACACAACCCTCGGTACCACTACGGACCAAGACGGAAATTTTGCACTACAACTTTATGAAGGGGGCTATGGTTTGGTTGTTAGTTTTGCCGGATTCAACACCCAAAGCATTCGCATTTCGCAATCAGACAACAAGGAGTTATTCTTCGAAATGACGCCAAAGGATAAAATCATGCAAGACGTAGCCATCGTTTCTACGGGCGAAGTGAAAAACGGATGGGAAAAATATGGCGGATTTTTCTTGAATGAATTTATTGGAACAACCCCCAATCGTGATTCATGTCTTTTAAAAAATACGGAGTCCCTAAAGTTTTTCTTTTCCAAAAGGAAAAACAGACTCAAGGTGTTTGCTACGGAGCCATTGATTATAGAGAACAGAGCCCTTGGTTTTGTATTGAAGTATGATATGGATTCTCTGGTTCATGAGTATAATTCCGGACTCACACTTTACAGTGGTTATCCCTCGTTCGAATACATAAGTCCAGTGGATGAAAATGAAAAACAAAGATGGGAGTCAGCCAGAAAAAAAGCGTATCTCGGATCGGTACTGCATTTTATGAAAAGCTTGTATCGTAAAGAACTGGAAAAAAATAAATTTGAAGTAAAGTTTCTGGTCAACATAAACGATGCGGATTCTGCGCTCAAACTTGCGAATTATTATGATGCGCTTCGTTACGAAAAAAACGACAGTACGGGAATGGTCAGCATTCTTCCGAATCAATTGCGTGTAGGTGTTTTGTATAATGGAGCTAAACCACAAGAAAGTTTTCTAAAACAGAATACGGATGCTCCAACTGAATTTCAGTTTTCAACATTGCATTTTCAGGCAGGCGAAAAGATAGTTATAGAACAAAACGGATTTTATTTTGAGCAGCAAGACATCACCATCAATGAATATTGGGAGTGGTGTAAGATGGCTGAGATGTTGCCATATGATTATGAGCCGTAATTATTTTCCCATTACTTTTTCCCATAGTTCTGGAATCCGTTTGATCCACACCAGTTCACGTTGTTTCACTTTTGCATCCTGAACAGGCGAACCGAAATAAACTTTATCCCCTTCGATGTCGCTTCCAACTCCGCTTTGCGCAAATACAACGGCATTCTTGCCAATGGTTAGCGTTTTGCTAACACCCACTTGGCCCCAAAGGATCACGCCGTCTTCCAAAGTTGTGGCACCTGCGATTCCAACTTGAGCGGCAATCAAACAATTGCGACCTATGACGGTATCATGTCCGATATGAACCATGTTATCCAACTTGGTTCCTTCTCCGATTACGGTATCATGACTCACCCCTCGATCTATGGTGCAACCCGCTCCAATTTCAGCATCGTCTTTAACAATTACCCTTCCGCAATCAGGCATTTTCTTGTACCATACTGCGCGGTCTTTTTTGGTGTTGTAATAGAAAGAGTTGCTGCCAATTACGGTACCTGCCTGAATGATTACGCGATCACCGATGATGCAATGGTCCATTATGGTTACGTTGGGATGAATGATGCAATCTTTTCCGATAACTACATGCTCTCCTAAAAAAACATTCGGTGCGATGTGTGAACCTTCGCCAACAACAACCGTGTGATGTTTGATGTCAACCGCAGGTTTGAAAGGCCTAACGGTTTCCACAATTTTACAATAAGCATCAAATGGATGGTCTACAATAAGAATAGCTTTGCCTTCTGGTATTTCTGTTTCTTTGTTGATGATGATAAAACTTGCAGCGCTTTTTAAACACTTGTCGTAATATTTTGGATGGTCCACAAAAACAAGATCACCAACTTCTACTTTATGTATTTCATTTATTCCAGTTGCAGAAGCATTTTCGTTTCCTGCGATTCTTGCGCCGATCCATTCTGCAATGATTTTCAGAGGAATAGGTTGTTCAAATTTCATGTTGATGCACTTTTAAAAAATCGAAAATGAAAAATCAATTAAGGTGAATTGATTTGCCATGCAACATACAATTCGTATCAAAGGTATTTCATTCGGCAAAACTTAAGAAGAGATTCTGATTTGAAAATTCCGAATCGTCAAAAACGTGAAATAAGAAACAGCACATGCTTTTGACTTGATTAAAATGAGAAATTTATTTTGATGGAAACCCAAACTGATTGACATCATTTTTTTATACTTGAATGCGAGATTGATTTTTTAATTGATAAAAAAACGAAAAATTAAAATCTCCTGAAACATTGATGAATAAAGGATTGTATCGAATGTATTATCATCGTTGATTCGAATTGCATTTCCAATTGTACAGAAAGTAATCTGAGATGTACCCGTTGTTTCTTTTCGCTTTTCCACAAGTCAAATTAAAATGTTGATAAAATAGTTTGAAATATTTTTCGTTAAAGAGAAAATTATTTCTAATATTGTGAAGGGGAATTCGTTCCCTGTACTTACTAACCCATCCATATAAGAAAGCTCGTCCACCGACGGGCTTTTTTCTTTTACAGCAATTAACCTTATTTCATCAGCAATGCAGAATGGAATATCTTTTATCTTGCATCAAATTGGAAACCTATGTTGAAGTCAATGACTGGATTTGGAAGAGCAGAAAAAACGATTGGAGACAAAACTTTTTTCGTAGAGTTGAAAGCACTCAATGGAAAACAACTTGATATTCAAATGAAGTTGCCTTCCATGCTTAAGCCGTTTGAATTTGAGATCAGAAACAAACTGCAAGAAAAATTAATCAGAGGAACGGTTGATGTTTTCATCAGTGTAAAGCAGATGGGTGTAACCAGACCTGTAACAATCAATACTGATCTTATTCGTTCATACTATCTTCAAATCAAAGCGTTGGCAACAGAACTCGAAGTGGATACACAATCTGTTCTTGGATCTTTGCTTAGATTGCCAGAAGTGATCGC
Source organism: Bacteroidota bacterium (assembly GCA_039805285.1). Lineage (GTDB taxonomy): Bacteria > Bacteroidota > Bacteroidia > Chitinophagales > Chitinophagaceae > Ferruginibacter. Next base: position 4,644 of record JBDLUO010000241.1, on the reverse strand, counting down.
GCCCGGAATGGAGGTGATGCCCGAAAATGAATTTCTCATTTTCATGGAGGTATTCGAAGCGGCAGTTAACGAATTGAATCAACATCGGGTACAAGAAGGTCAATCCATAGAAGATGATCTAACCCAACTGATGCTACGCATTCAAGAAAAAGAAGAAAAAATCATTCTGCTGGCACCAAAAAGAATGGAAAGAATCAAAGAAGAGATTCGTCAATTGTTACACCAACATGTTGGGGAAGAAAATTATGACAACAACAGAATGGAGCAAGAGCTTATTTACTACATGGAAAAAATAGACATCCATGAAGAGCAAATTCGCCTACGCCAGCATGCAGATTATTTTAGAGAGATCATTTTGAGTTCAGACAACAGCAAAGGAAAAAAATTATCCTTCCTTTTACAAGAGATCGGAAGAGAAATCAACACCACAGGAAGTAAAGCCTATGATGCTGATATTCAAAAATGTGTAGTGGAAATGAAAGACGATCTTGAGAAAGCCAAAGAACAAATTTTGAATGTTTTATAACCCGTTCAGTTAAATTAACATGCAGAAAAATACTAAAACACTGCTTTATTGCGTTTTCTTTTTGTTAACCGGATGGGTTTCGGGATGCAAGACTATGGATTTGTATGAAAAACACATTCCTATTCCTGCTCACGAATGGAAAAGAGAAACTCCCCTAAAAGGCAGTTTCACGATTTCTGACACCACAGCCGAATATCAGCTCTTTTTGGTTTTGAGGCATACCGATGCTTACGCGTACAATAATATATGGCTCAATATGGGATTACAATCTCCAGGAGACACCATGTTTATTCAAAAGCTCAATCTTGCATTGGGCGACGACGCTCAGGGTTGGTTCGGGACAGGAATGAATGACATTTGGGAAGTGAGAAAGCCGCTTACCGATCGTCCGAGGAAATTTGTTAAGCCAGGAACATACAATTATTCCATAGCACAAATTATGAGAGACAATCCTTTGAAACAAGTAATGAGTGCCGGAATTAGGGTAGAAAAGATTGGAAAATGACATCCAAAACCATTGAATTAAAAAACAAAGCATTAAAATAGAAAACAAATTCTTATTTTCATTCGTGAAAAAGGTCGTGAAGGCCGTTTTACGACATTAATTACCCCAAAAAAACACACGTGAAGCGTATTCTTTTTTCATTCGCCGTTTTATTGCTCATGACTGTTTCAGCTTCTGCACAGTCTGACGGATATTTTCAACAAGGTGAATTTGGATTTACCGTTGGAATGGGACATTATTTCGGAGATTTAAACACCCGCACTGGCTTAAATACACCTAAGCCATCTGTAGGTTTATTCTTCCGCAAACAGTTCGGAAACTATGTAGGACTCCGTGTTGCTGGGCGTTATGCCGAGCTTGGTTATAGCGATTCTTACAGTAAAAATGAGTATCAAAAAACCAGAAACCTCAATTTCAATTCCAACATTTTTGAGTTTGCAGTTCAGGGAGATTTCAATTTCTTCCGTTATAACCCATATGACGTAAACCATATTTTTACTCCATATGTTACTTTGGGAGTAGGTTTGTTTAGTTACGATCCTTACACCATCTTCAACGGAGAGAAAGTGTATCTACGTCCGTTAGGTACCGAAGGTCAGGTGGCAGGTTATTTGGGTAGAACCGAATACAGCACCATGGCTGTTGCAGTTCCTTTGGGAGTGGGTATAAAATACAGCATCAATCCTAAAATAAATCTTACCGTAGAAGTATCTCACCGATTCACTACTACCGATTATTTAGACGACGTAAGTACAACTTTTGTTGACAATCCAAGTGCAACTTTCCCTACATCTAGTCCAACAGGAGAACCTTCTTTGGGATATTTGCTAAACGACAGGTCTTGGGAAGTGCTCGGAACAGGTGTTCCATTATTGGGCAGTGTACCAGGTCGCCAACGCGGATGGAGCAAACAAAAAGACCAATATGTGATTGCCGAAATCGGAATTTCAATCAACATCGGCTCTTATCGTTGTCCAACAGCAAACTAAGATTTCACTTAATAGAGATATTAAGCCGAAACGTAATGTTTCGGTTTTTTTATGTCTCAAACTCACAACAGGGAAAGGGTTTGCCCCTTTTTTGTTACCTTCGTGCCTCAGTTTATAAGCACAAGGATGAGTATTAAAAACGACATCGATATTTCTCGCTTGCCTAATCATGTGGCCATCATTATGGATGGTAATGGAAGGTGGGCAAAAGAAAAAGGACAGGAGAGACTCTTCGGTCATTTGCATGGCGTTGAAAGTGTGAGAGATATCGTTGAAGGATGTGCCGAATTGGGGGTAAAACACCTCACCCTTTATGCATTTAGTACAGAAAACTGGGATAGGCCGGCTGATGAAGTTAGCGGACTCATGGAGTTATTGGTGAAGACCATACATCAAGAAGTTCCTACGATGAACAAGAATAACATTCGCCTTCATGTAATAGGAGATATGGAGATGATGCCGGAAAGTGCAGGCGCTGAACTGAATGAAGCATTGAAAGAAACAGAAACGAACGACGGATTGCAGCTGATTTTGGCATTGAGCTACAGCAGCCGTTGGGAAATCCTTAGAGCCGCCAAAAAGATTGCCGAAGATGCAAAATCAGGCAAACTTGATGCAACACAAATCAATCACGAAAGTTTTCAGCAATATCTTACTACCTCTGCTTTTCCGGATCCAGAACTGCTGATTCGAACAAGTGGAGAGAAAAGAATCAGCAATTTTTTACTGTATCAAATTGCATACACAGAATTGCATTTTACCCCAATACTCTGGCCTGATTTCCGCAAAGAGCAACTCTATGAAGCCATTTTGGACTTTCAACAGAGACAAAGGAGATTTGGAAAAACCGGAGATCAACTCATTCAGGAATCCACTTAACCGGGCTTTATCTTGAAAGAACCCTTTCCAACATGCCTTCATTTAACAATTCATTTCATTTAATGCCCTTAATTTGCCCCCCAAAATCAAAATACATGCAGAGAAACCTCGGCATTAGGCTACTTGTTGTCTTTTTTTCTATGCTGAGTATCACCGCAAAGGCACAACAGGACACAACTCCCGTATCGGTAAATCCGGCTTTGCTCGAAATACTAAATGGTAAATATCCTAAACCATACATCATTGCAGGCATCCAGGTAAATGGAACCCGCGCATTTGATCCATCTCTTATCAGTTCTATTTCTGGACTCGCAATAGGAGATAAAGTGATGTTGCCTGGCACCGATGCTTTCGCAAAAGCCATCAGTAAGCTATGGAAGCAAAGTCTGGTTGCCCATGTAGAAATCAACATCAACCGTCTCGAAGAACAAAACATCTATATCGAAATAAACATCGTAGAACGTCCTAGACTTATAGACTTCAGATTCATTGGCGTTACCAAGGGAGAAAAAGACGATATGGAACCCAAGGTTGGACTTTTTAAAGACAGGGTATTGACAGAAAACATGAAACTCAGTGCGGTAGATGCCATCCGTAAGTTCTTTTATGAGAAAGGATATCGTAATGTAACAATTTCCATGAAGGAATCTAAGATTGAAGGAATCAGCAACGGTGTTTCACTTGAGTTTGAAATCAACAAAGGAAATAAAGTTCGCATCAATTCACTTTTCTTCAGTGGCAATAATTTGGTAGAGGATAGTAAGTTGAGAAAGCAAATGAAAGGCACAAAGGAAATGGCCAGATTTACGTTGTATCCAACAAAGCCATATAGTCCCTATGGAGATACCATCAAATATTATACAGTAAAAGAGTATCTGAAAGCCAGAGACTTTTACTCGCCTTTGAAAACTTCAAAATTGATTGATCCTTATTTTAGATTTACCTTTTTTGCAGGATCAAAATTCAACGAAATCAAATACGAAGAAGACAAAGAAAAAGTACTTGAATATTATAATGCTCAGGGCTTGAGAGATGCGCAAATTGAAGCAGACACATTGATGGTGAATGCCAAAGGCAATCTGGACATCAACATAAAAGTAAGTGAAGGAAGGAAGTATTATTTCGGAGATATAACTTGGAGGGGGAACACAAAATATTCCGACTCGATACTTAATCTATTGCTTGGAATTGGCAAGGGAGACATTTACAATCTCGAATTGCTCAATAAAAGATTGGGTAAGCAGCTTTCAGCGGAAGGTGGCGATATCAGTAGCTTGTATCAAGATGATGGGTATCTATTTTTTCACTTAGATCCTATTGAAACTGCAGTATACAACGACACCATCGATTTTGAAATTCGTATGACGGAAGGTCCGCAGGCTACTTATGGGAAAATCACAGTTTCTGGAAATGATAAAACAAAGGACTACGTTATTCTCCGAGAAATGCGTACGTATCCCGGACAGAAATTCAGTAGGGCAGATATCATCCGTACACAAAGAGAACTTTCACAACTTGGATATTTCAATCCAGAGAAAATCAATCCGAACGTAGTTCCAAATGCAGAAAATGGAACGGTAGATATCAACTGGGAGGTAGAAGAGAAATCATCCGATCAATTGGAATTGTCTGCAGGTTTTGGTGGCGGTATCGGACTAACGGGAACGCTTGGGGTAACCTTCAACAATTTCTCTTTCAAAAACATCACAAGCAAATCAACTTGGGATCCATTGCCTACTGGTGAT
>JBDLUO010000240.1:0-7324 GCA_039805285.1 Bacteroidota bacterium | reverse complement strand
CAATTATCAGGCAACAGAATACGTTTGGGAGAAGTTTCAACAAGCCTGCCTTTCTTTGGAAGATCAAGCCCTCATCAAGGAGATACACCAGCTGGTTTTGGCAAAAAATCACCGGCCTTTCAATCCTACTTCCGATCAGCACAAATCATTCTTGTTGAAATGTGCCGAAAAAGCGCAAAAGTTAATGTCGCTTCATCCACACATCAATTTACATGAAGAACTGCTTTTTTTTACAAACAACTGATTCATATTTTAACAAGAAGGCATATCTTTAAGAAGGATTTCAGCATCATCTTTTTAACTTTAACTACATGAAAAACATAATTTTAGTTTTTGCATCCTTACTTTTTTCACTATTCGCATCCGCTCAACGCATTCATAAAGTAATTCTCACCGATAAGGGAGCGACTACAACTACTTGTTTTTTATTGAACGAAAATGTGGTGATTTATTTATCAGATGAAGGAGACATTAAAGAGTGGGGCGTCGATCTTTATTCCGATCGTCCTGCCGATTATGTAAATCGAAAAATCACACCTTATGGCGGAAGAGTAGAATACTACAACGAAAAAGACAATGAAGCCTTTCGTGGAAAACTAAAATACGTGGGAAATGTACTCATCACATATTATGCCTCTTTCGATGAAAAATCAATGGCTGGAAAAATCAAGTCGATCGGAACCAGCACAATGAACTACTATACCGTATACGACGATCCTTCATCAAAAGGTAAACTAAAATCAATCGGAAGAATGAACTTTGCTTATTACAGTTCATTTGATAATGATGCTTATAAAGGGAAAATCAAAAATGCTGGGTCAGTTGGATTTACTTATTATTCATCTACCGATGATAAGGCATTTTCTGGTAAAGTGAAGAGCATGAACAATATGCCTTTCACATACTATTCTTCACAAGATCGTGTCGGACTTAAAGGAGCTCAGAAATCTGGAAATCAACTACAGGTAATCAATGGAATTACCTATTGGATTAAAAATTAATAATTTAAAATTTAGGATTAAAAATTAATAATTAAAAATCAATAATTAAAAAGAAAGGATTTAATGAATTCTATCGCCCCTAACCTCGGTGCTGTTCATCAATTCTTTTTCGAATTCGAGCCACTGTTTCCAACGATTACGCACCGTCTTTTTATCGACATAGTGTTCAGCAAGGTTGATGAATAACGTGTAATGACCTGCTTCGCTTTCCATAAACTTGCGGTAGAACTTTCGCATATAAGCATCTTCCATACCCTCACTCAGTCTTTTAAATCGCTCGCAACTTCTCGCTTCAATTAAAGCCATGATCAGCATTTGATCTAAAAATCGTTCAGTAGGACTACCTCCTTTAATCTGAAAATCGATAAGCTTGTTTACATAAACATCTTTTCTCTGACGACCTAATTGAAGTCCTCGCTTATTAAGCTCAGCCAGAACCACTCTAAAATGACCCCACTCTTCGGTCACAATCGGACTTAACTCATCTACGAGTAATTTTTTTTCGGGATTTTTTTGAATCAAGGATATACAAGTAAGTGCGGCTTTCTGCTCGCAATAGGCATGATCGGTCAAGATTTCTTCCAATTGAATTTCTGCGAGATTGACCCAACGGGGATCAGTTGGCAATTGAAGTCCAAGAATGTTTCTGGTGTGTTCGCTGAGTTCTTTTTCCATAATCAAAAATAAAAAAGAAAGTTAAAAGCACCACAAACCTGTTTTTTGTTTTTTAGGAACCTTAATCGTGAATTACATTCGCATACTAAAGATCATTCGTTTACCAAATCTTCAACTCGTGAATCGATATTCGTTCCCAAATTGGGTATTTGTATTGCTATTTTTTATCCCGCAGTCTCAAGTAATCGCGCAACGCATTTATGGAAGAGTAACCGATGCTTCTGGAGAAATACTTCCTTTTTCAACCATTACATTAAAAGACAATCCCAAGTTCGGTTCTCTTGCCAACAATATTGCAGAATATTCGATTTTGCTAACACCCGGAAAATACACCTTGGTATGTCAGAGAGTAGGATACGAAAAACAAGAAAAGAAAATAAACATAACGGATAAAGACATAAAAGTTGATTTTGTACTTGAATTGCAAAAATTAATGCTGGATGAAGTGGTCATAAGCAACTCTGGTGAAAATCCCGCTTATCGAGTGATTCGAAATGCCATCAAAAAAAGACCCGAATACCTAAAACAAGTTTCCGTTTTTTCATGTGGACTATACAGCAAGGATCTCATCAAGCTTCGGAATTTGCCCAATAAAATCATGGGACAAAAAATAGATTCATCCGACAAAAAAAATATGGGATTAGATTCTTCGGGCAATGGAATCATTTATTTGTCTGAGGCGTTTTCTAACGTCACCTCGGCGCCGCCAGATAAACTGAAAATGGAGGTGAAGCAAAGTAGAGTTAGTGGTTCGAACAGTTTTGGATTTGCCTTTCCGGCATTTATCAATTTCTATGAGAACAATATTGATCTGTTTAAAGGAGGCGTAAATGCAAGGGGATTTATTTCGCCCGTAGCCGACGGAGCGTTGAGGTATTACAAATATCGTATGATGGGCACTTACATAGAAAACGGGAATACGATTTATACCATCAAGGTAACGCCTAAACGAAGTTTCGAACCACTGTTTACAGGTATAATAAATATTACCGACAATGACTGGAGGATTCATAGTTTGGATATGATGGTTACAAAAAGCGCACAGCTCGAGCTCATGGACACCATCAAGTTGAGTCAATTGCATGCACCGTCAACGGAAAATGTTTGGAGTGTAAAGAATCAAACGATTTATTTCAATATTCGTTTCTTTGGCATTGACGCAGTCGGACACAATGTTTCTGTTTTTTCGGATTATGAAATCAATCCGAAACTAGAAAAAAAATACTTCGATAATGTGGTAATTCGATATGATACTGCAGTAGCTAAAAAGCCAAAAACATTTTGGGATGAAAGCAGACCGCTTCCCCTAACAGAAGAAGAACAAATGGATTATGTTCGGAAAGACAGCTTGTTTAAAATTCGACAAGATTCGTTTGAAATAAACAACCGCATAGACACATTAAAAAAGAGACAAGGAAAAGTGAAGTGGGAAAATATCTTTCATGCCGGAGTAAGCCATACGCACTATAGCAAGACGAACACGTATCGCTGGGGCATAAATCCTCTGCTTTTTGGAACGGGCTATAATACGGTTGAGGGACTCTATACAGACCTGTCTGGATCTGTAACAAAAACGCTAAAAACAAAGAATGTATTAAACGTAACGCCACATGTGAGATACGGGTTTAGCAATGAAAGATGGAACAGTTGGGTGGAGTTACAGCTCACAGGAGATATCATTAAAAACAAAATGAATGCCGGAAGATGGAAATGGGATATTGAAGTTGGTAAGAAAGTGGTGCAGTTCAATGAACAAGAACCGGTGTCTCCATTTACCAACGCAATAACAACATTATTTTATGGTGCTAATCCAATGAAAGTATACGAAAAAATTACATTTCATGTCGGGTATAGAAGGAGTTGGGAAAATGGATTCAAGCTCAGACTTAAAGCCGATTTCAACGATCGTTTACCCTTGCAGAACACCACTAATTTCAGTTTTGTAAAAAACAACAAAAAATCATTCACAGAAAATTGGGCGATTAGCAAAAATGCAGACACCGGATTTAGCAGACATCAAGCATTGGTTGCAGGAGTTGAGATCAGCATGAATCCAGGACAGAAATACATTCAGTATCCAGATAGAAAAGCATCTATGGGCTCTGATTATCCAACATTCACAGCAAGATATTTTAAAGGAATCAATCATGTTGCAGGGAGTGATGTTGATTTTGACCGTTGGGAATTAGAAGTGTCGGATGATGCAAATTTGAAGATATTGGGAACATTCAAATATAAATTCCTGGCAGGAGGTTTTTTAAACCGAGAAAAAGTATTCGTGCAAGACATGAAACATTTCCTGAGCAATAACATCAGAGCCACAACCGCCTATATGAATGGGTTTCAGCTCATGGATTCATATATCAATTCAAATGCATCAGATTTTTATTCGGAAGCACACATAGAGCATCATTTCAACGGATTGCTCACCAATAAAATACCCTACTTTAAAAAATGGAACTGGTATTTGGTGGCTGGAGGAAACGCATACTACATCAATAAAAACGACAATTATCACGAATTTTTTGTGGGATTGGAAAATATATTTAAAATATTCAGACTGGATTTTGTGTCCTCTTTTCAGAATGGGAAGCCAGCTAAATCATCTGTCGTTTTGGGACTAGGAGGAATGTTGGGAGGTTCAATCTCTAATAGTGGCGGGAATTCAATCAGCATTGGATTCTAAGCAAACCCTCATTATCTTTGTCGAAATTTGGTTTGCCCTGCAAGCATCCAATCTTTATTAAGATTTCCCTAATGGGATCAAATTAAACAATATGGCTGTACTTCACAATCGGGTTTCACAAGCCGAATTAAAAATTCGACTTTTCGAAGAAAAAGAGTTTCGAAAAACCATTTCTTTCTATCAATATTTTACCATTTCAGATCCGCAAGCATTTCGAGATGAATTCTACAAAGGGTTGCACGATTTAAATGTATTTGGCAGGATTTATGTTGCCTCCGAAGGTATCAATGCGCAGGCCAGTGTGCCAGAATCCAATTACGAAGCATTGGTACAATTTTTATATGGATATGAGGCTTTGAAAGGAATTCGAATTAACGTTGCCGTTGATGACGACGGCAAATCCTTTTGGGTGTTGAAAGTTAAGATAAGAGATAAGATTGTAGCAGATGGAATTTCGGATGCCACTTTCAGCATGGAAAAGAAAGGTAAATATGTGAATGCAGAGGCCTTCAACGAGATGGTGATGGATCCGGAGACGGTTATCGTGGATATGAGAAACCATTATGAGTTTGAGGTTGGACATTTCAATGGGGCTATCGAAGTACCGAGTGATACATTTCGAGAACAACTCCCTATGGCAGCAGAAATGCTGTCAGACAAAAAAGACAAAAACATCATCATGTATTGCACAGGGGGTATACGTTGCGAAAAAGCAAGTGCGTATATGCTACACCGTGGATACGAAAATGTGTTTCACCTCGAAGGTGGAATCATTCATTATGCCAATCAAGTAAAAGCAAAAGGACTCAACAATCAGTTTCGAGGAAAGAATTTTGTTTTTGATGAAAGACTGGGCGAAAGAATTACAGATGAAATTATTGCCGAATGCCATCAGTGTGGTGCACCCGCAGACAACCATACCAATTGCAAAAATGAAGGATGTCATCTTTTATTCATTCAATGTGATACATGTGCGAATAAGCATGCAGGTTGTTGTTCCGAAGAATGTCATAGCATAGTGCTATTGCCAGAAGAGGTGCAGAAAGAGATGAGAAAGGGAATGGATAAAGGACAAATGATTTTTAATAAATCGAGACGAAGGAAAACAGATACCCCTAAAAACAAGTAACGCATAAGATTTTCAAACATGAATCAACAATCGGTTACCATACTCGCCATAGAATCATCTTGCGATGAAACATCGGCATCTGTTTGCAGGGATGGCAAAATTTTATCCAATCTGATCGCAACCCAAGAAGTACATGCTGCATTTGGTGGAGTTGTGCCAGAATTAGCAAGCAGGGCACATATGCAAAACATCGTGCCTGTGGTTGATGTTGCCCTTAAAAAAGCAGGGGTTACGATGAAGGATCTTAATGCCATTGCATTCACTCAATCACCCGGACTTATTGGATCTTTGCTCGTTGGAGGACAATACGCGAAATCTTTGTCTCTTGCTTTGAATCTGCCCTTAATTGCGGTACATCATATGCAAGCCCATGTGCTCGCAAATTTAATTGATGATCCAAAACCCAATTTTCCGTTCTTGTGTTTAACAGTCAGCGGTGGACATACACAAATCGTAAGGTGCGACGCTCCAAATGAAATGAAAGTAATCGGACAAACCATTGATGACGCAGCTGGAGAAGCTTTCGATAAGACAGCCAAACTCTTGCAATTGCCTTATCCGGGTGGGCCATTGATAGATAAGTATGCCAAAGACGGCGATCCCAATCGATTTGCATTTCCAGAGCCACAAATACCCGGACTCGATTTTAGTTTTTCGGGACTAAAAACATCCATTCTTTATTTTTTACAAAATGCAGGAAAGTCAAACAAATTCAAATCCGAATTCACTGCCAGTCTCGAAGAACAAAAACAGTTTCGAGAAGAAAATATGGCAGACATCTGTGCATCGGTTCAGAAACGCATCATCAGTATTTTAATTAACAAACTCGTTAAAGCTTCCAATCAAACAGGCATTAAATCCATTTGTGTAGCCGGCGGAGTGAGTGCGAATAGTGGACTTCGAGCTGCAATTGAAACGACAGGTAAGGAGAAAGGGTGGCAGACCTATATTCCCGCATTTCAATACTGTACAGACAATGCAGGAATGATAGCTATAGCAGGTTATTACAAATATTTGCAGGGAGATTTTACAACATTAGAAACATCATCCACTGCAAGGTCTGAATGGTAAATTCGAACGAGGTTATCATCTGTTTATAGATTCAAGTAAAAAGGAGCTAGCAATTCAGTAAAAGCTTTTGTGTATGCATTTTCATCATCTTTTATCGTAATCGTAGAATTGGTAACATCTGTTGTTTCGTTTCTTGAAAACAAAAGAAAAGTCCTGAAAAATAAATGCTTTGGCGTTTGATTTACATGAACGATATGTTCTGTGAATAAGCCGGCTTTGTTGATGATGTCTATAAAATAATCGGTTCGTTGATATGGAATGAGCAAAGCTGCTTTTCCTGTTTCTGAAAGATTACAGCTGATGAAATCTATCAATTCAGACGAGGGGAGAGATACACTGTGTTTCGCAAGGTTTTTGGAACTTTCAGCAGATTTTAAATCGTTTTCAAAAAAAGGGGGGTTGGAGAAAATTAGATCATATTTTTTTACCGTACTGTAGTTTTTCAATGATGTATAATGCAAAAATATCTGTTGACTAAAAGTTGAATTGGAAACATTTTCTGAAGCCTGATGGAAAGCATCTTCTTCAATCTCTATTGCATCAATGATTTGGTCTTTATTACCCTGAGCCAACATCAAACTCAATAACCCGGTACCGGTTCCTATATCTAAAGTATTTTTGGGAGTATCTTTTTTTTCTAATATCCATCGACTAAGCCAGGCTCCAAACAAGCAGGAATCAGTACAAACCTTCATGGCGCATTTGTCCTGGTAAACCGTAAATTGTTTGAATTGAAAATATTGATTCGACAAATGGTTTGAT
>JBDLUO010000239.1:0-10669 GCA_039805285.1 Bacteroidota bacterium | reverse complement strand
CAGGTTAAAAGAGGCTTCTTCTGGACTTAGGATTTTTCCTTCGGCGAAAGAAATCAGTTCATCAATAAAAAAATCCTCTTCGCCATGAAAGAGATTTAAGGGAGAGAATTTGTTCTTTTTCCAGGAGTTTATGATTGAATCTACCGACATTGATGATCAGAATTGGTGTGCAAACTACAAAAAATAGAGAATGACTGCTTAACTTGTGGATAATAAGAAGTTTGGCATAGTTTTGGTTATAGATGAATAATCCATAATCTTTTGAAAAACCAAGACCCTAACAAAACACACATTTATCACTTAATCACCCCTAAAAATGGCAACGGACATCAACAAACAAGAAAATCAAAATCCGATTGAAAAAAACGAAACAAGCGGACCAAAGTCAAAAAACATTCTATTTGCAATCCTAATTATCGCTTTACTGGCTACTTGGGGTTATATCATTTGGGATAAAAACAACACCAGAGAGTTGGTGCAACAGAAAGACAATCAGATATCTTCTACATCAGCACAACGCGATGAATTACAAAAGGCACTCGACGACGCTACTGTTCGTTACGATCAAATCAAAACGGCTGGAGCAGAGAAAGACAGTGTGATTATAGAAAGAGACAAAGAAATTACAGCAAAGAAATCAAAAATTCAAGCACTTTTGTCTAAGGCAAATAATTCTGCTAAAGACATCCAAGAAGCGAAGAAAATGATTGAGTCTTTGAATGTAGATATTGAAAGCTATAAAGCACAAATTGCGAAACTCGAAGCGGCAAATGCTGAATTGTCTAAATCCAATCAGACCCTTACTGGAGAAAGAGATCAATTACAGAAAGACTATGATTCTTCAAAAGAAGAAATCAGAAATAAGGAGAATACCATCAACATTGGATCTACTTTACATGCATCAAGATTCAACGTTTTGGCGTTAAATGAAAAAAGAAGTGGCAAATTGAAAGAAACGAGCAAAGCGAAAAAAGCCGATAAGCTCCGAATTACTTTCGACCTAGATGAAAACCTCATCACCCCTTCTGGCACCAAAACGCTTTACATCATCATCACAGACCCCAATAAAAAAATCATTTCATCCGAAAATATGGGATCAGGAATTTTTAATGCCCGCGAGATTGGAAATATTCCTTTCACACAAAAAATGGATGTAGACTACACTCAAAATAAGAGACAAACCATCAGTTTCGATTGGAAAGGTGAAGGATCTTATGTTTCTGGCAATTACAAAATTGAAGTATACAACAACGGATTTAAAATTGGTGAAGCCGTTCGTCCGCTTAAATAAATCATTTCTCACCCCCATTAAAACAAAACCCGTACAGATGCGCTTCCCAAGTGTATCGTGCGGGTTTTTTCTGATTTCCTGGCGTTGTATTGGAAACTACATTCAATGTTTCCAGATATCCTTTTCGTAACATCCATTTGCCAAATGAGATTTTGTCCTGGCTGTAATCCTTCAAGCATGATAAACCCAATAGAACTTCCGGGTGCATTTCCGCCTGCACTGTACTTAAAAAACTGATACTTAAACATACCCGTAATACTCAATGATGATGGGGTATTGTATTTTGTCTCCCATTTTACTGACTGTGAAGTTGTAGCATTGCTCTTGTTCGACACATTTATTTTCTCTGCAAACGTATACGCACAAACGATTCTCAATCTGTTTGCTTTCAAATATACCATCTGTGGTTCAATCAGATTTTGTACCAATTCATAATTCCGGTTTCCAAAATTGGAAGCCGTATTTTTCAGCTCCTGTTGGGATTTTTTTGTAAAAAGATTGAAGTTGAATTTCTTGTTGATGTTCCAACGCAGTCTTACACTCCATTGGCTCAAACGATTGATTTCTTTGCCATACGTTAATAGTGCTTTGGATGAAATCGAACTTTGATTCAGGTCGAATCCCCATTTTGTTCCTGCGCGGTTGAAAAACAAAGTATTGGAAATATTGCTGCCCGAAGAAATCAATGTGGTATCCGTCTCCTTCCCTTGAAAAGGGTCAAAAAAGAATTCATTTCCTGAAACTCTTTTTTTATTGAGTTGTACGATGGTATTGAATTGTATTTTTTTCAATAATTGCGCCCACGATTTTTTTCTTTCACCCAATATCAAATCTGGCTGAATGTCGAGATTCGCATTAAATTGTACGTATTGAGTTGGAATGAAATCGTTGCTTGGCGTAAAAATCTGAATGTATTTTCTCTGATCTTGAAACTGAGCCACTTCAAATTCATTCAATTCTTCAATGCCATTGTTATTGTAATCTATCCAAGTATAATTCCCTTGTCCTACAGGCACAGACAAATAAGAAACCGCACGTTTTTGCTCTTGTCCGCCGCCAATTTCGTAAAGCATTGCCCCATTCATGCCATTGTTTAATTGATTGAAATAATACTCAGCACGAGTGAGTAAGGTTCTTCCTGCTTTCTGTTTCGACAGCGATGAATTATAGACCTCTAAGCTTCGATATCCAAAACTATGCTTCCATTGACTTTTCGGATTGGAAAGCAGCTCCATGGCAAATAAATAATTGTGACTTCTGTCTACACGAGACATTTTGCTTCCATCTGGTAATTTGTCGGCACGGGTAAAATAAGTAAATCCCCATTTGTTTTGTTCATTCGGATCAGACTTTATGTAAACCTCCCACCTATCAAATGAGAAGCTATTTAAAGTTAGTGTGTCTGACAGGTTATTCCTGGCTATGTTTTGTTCCAATTGATAATTCAATCCAGTTTCGTAGGTCTTGCCAAACTTCCATTGTTTTTTCAGATCGAAATTGGGTCTGAAAAAAGTACCTGAGCGAAGATCTTGTTTGTATTGTAGCCAACTGCTGTTGCTGCTCCATTTCCAGCCTTTATAATTGGATTGTTGTATGAAATGATGGCGATTCGCACTTATGTTTAACCCTCGTTGAAAATACTCGAATCGATATCCTGCATTTCCATTCTGTTTTCCAGAAACAGCTAGTTCTGTAGATACCCATTTCTCTTGATCAAACCCAAGGTCTGTTTCTAATCCCCAATCGCGATAGAATTCAGCAGTTCTAAGTCGTTCTGGAGATCGGAACGATTGTTGAACCCATTCACTTGTTGTTTTGAATCGAAGGGTATGATCTTTTTTCAAGAATTGAAAAGTATCCGAATTCCAGTATGTTTGTAACTTGATGGCTTGTCCGGTATTGTTGCTTTTGTCTTTTTGAGAAAACCGATTGAAATCATAATTGCTGTTGGCCCAGTTCAATTGTACATTGGCTTTAGCGTTGAGATTCCATGAAATACCCACACTTAACACCCGAAGTTTTTTGGGTGTAACTAAAAATCTAACTGGCTCGTACTCCCCTTGTAATGCTCCATTGGGATCTGGTGCAACCCAAATAAAAACCTTTCCGTTTGCCACATTTGGATCTTGCTTGTAGTTCCCTTTCCCTGAACCTAAATAGGTAAAATTGAGTTGATACAAAGAATCTGAAGCGGTTGGAGCGAATTTGTATATCGAAAATGAATTGCCAGTTGAAAGTGTGTCTATTTTTTTATAGAGAATTTTGTCTGTGGCAAAAGTATCGCGTATGGCATTTGCTACGAAAGCTTTTTGAATGCTGTCGCCAATCGAAGCGAGGAAGTTTTTCTCGGAGTCGTTCAGAGCCTGGTCTATGGGAGAAGTTGTAACATCGGTGTTTGAAAAATAACCGAAGTTCACATTTAATTTGTCGCCCACATTCCATTTGTTTTTCAGAAAAAGCTGTGTGTTTAAATAGTTTCTGTCGGCATATTCAAATTCTACTTGTATTCGCTTGTCTTTGGTTATTTGTTGTTTTGGGGTAAAACTAATTTCGGCACTGTTGTAATTGATGACATAATCTTGATCCTCTCCTCTTTCCATCCTAACGCCATCAATAAATACTTTTTCTGTTCCAGCAAGCACAACAAAATAGATTTCATTGTTTGCCCCCTGCAGTCTGTATGGCCCCTGATTGCCTTCTATGGGTTTCAGGAAATTTCGAGTGAACTTTCCTTTTGCGATAGAACCCGTTATCTCGAGGTCTGTTTTCAATTTCTCATTCAAATCTAGATGAGTTTGATAGGTTCCCCCTTGAATTCTTTTATAGAAAGAAAGTCCGTACAAGTCTTTTTCTTTGGCATCCAAATCTCCCATGCTCAATGACCATTGTTTTTTCTTTAGTTGGATAAAGATTCGATCTAAATCTCGAAGGTCTCTTGTGTTTCCATCGGGTTGTATGGGGATGCTGTTGTCGGTTATGGCAGCAGTAATTTCCATGCTGTCTCCAATAAATCCGTTCAGTTGAAGATTGAGTGTAGAATTTACGTTGGGATCCCGGTTGTTTCCAAATGAAATCGCTCTGCCGATACTACCTTCTGACTGAAGGCCACGCCAGTCGAATAGAGAGGCGTTATTGCTTTCTGTATTGGAGAGTTTATAAGGCGACTCGGTAGAAAGAAAATGATATCGAATGCTGTCATATGAAATATGATTGGATCGTTCTGAAATTAGAAAAGGAAAAACACGATAACGAATTTGAATGCTGTCTCTGGTTGATGGCCCTTTCCATAAAAACTGAGCGGATTCGAATTCGATAGAATACCATTGAGCAGAAACGCCATCTACACTAAACGTGCCTGGAATGATGCTTTTGTTATGAATCTGAATTTTAGAAGAGGTAACGGGTATTTTCCGAATAACCCAATTGGATGAATGTAACGAGCTGTCTTTACTTTGAGAGAAAGTAACCTGGCACTTGTACAACAAAAGAAAGATGATATATAGGAGAAGTCTCTTCAAAAACAGGGCTATTTTGACTTAAAATTACCGATAATTGAGGGGATGACTAAAACTAACTCGCATAAAAAAGCCTTCCCATAAAGAGAAGGCTTGATATCGGTATGATTTGATTAATTTTCTTCTGTGGACAGGCCTGCTTTGAGGTATTCGCTGTTTAGGCGAGCTATGTTAGCTACGGAGATGCCTTTCGGACATTCTGCTTCGCAAGCGTAGGTGTTAGTACAGTTTCCAAAACCTTCCTTATCCATTTGGGCAACCATATTTAATACGCGAGATTCACGCTCTGGTGCACCTTGAGGAAGTAAGGCGAGTTGAGAAACTTTTGCGCCTACAAACAACATGGCACTACCATTTTTACATGTAGCAACACAAGCTCCGCAACCTATGCAGGCTGCAGCCATAAATGCATCGTCTGCATCTTTTTTGTCGATGGGAATAGCGTTGGCGTCTACCGCATTACCTGTATTCACACTGATGTATCCACCTGCTTGTATGATGCGATCGAAAGATGATCGGTTTACAACCAAGTCTTTTACAATAGGAAAAGCCTGGCTTCTCCAAGGTTCAACAACAATTGTATCTCCATCTTTATATTCACGCATGTGAAGCTGACAGGTTGTATTTTGTCTCCACGGGCCATGGGCTTGTCCGTTGATGTACATGCTACACATGCCACAGATTCCTTCTCTACAATCGTGGTCGAAAGCGATTGGATCTTTACCTTCTGTAATGAGTTGCTCATTGAGTACATCAAACATTTCCAAGAAACTCATTTCGGATGAAATGTTTTTAACTTGATACGTTTCGAGTTTCCCTTCTGATTGGCTGTTTTTTTGACGCCATACTTTGAGGGTAAGATTCATGTGATAATGTTCCATAGTATTATTTTTTTTTACCGTTGGGTAAGAAATGGAAATTTATTTGTAGCTACGCTGAGTTGGTTTAACGATTTCGAATTCCAATATTTCCTTGTGTAGCGCCCATTCACTGTCTGATTTACTCTCCCATGCAGCCACATAATTGTAGTTTACGTCGTCTCTTTTTGCTTCACCATCTTCGGTTTGAGATTCTTCTCTAAAGTGGCCACCACAACTTTCATTTCGATCAAGGGCATCTATGCACATGAGTTCGCCTAGTTCAATAAAGTCAGCAACGCGTCCGGCTTTGTCTAGTTCGGGATTGTAAGAATTGATTTCGCCAGGGATACGAACATCAGACCAGAATTCTTTTTTCAATGCACGAATTTCATCGATGGCTTGTTTAAGTCCTTGTTCACTGCGAGACATACCACATTTGTCCCACATGATTTTACCCAGTCTTTTGTGAAAGCTTTCAACGGTTTGTTTTCCTTGAATGCTCATCAACTTATTGATTCTTTCTGATACGGCTTTTTCTGCTTCAACAAAAGCAGGATGTTCTGTAGGAATAGATGCTGTTCTAATATCGTCGGCTAAATAGTTACCAACGGTGTATGGAATTACAAAGTAACCATCTGCTAGTCCTTGCATGAGTGCAGATGCACCGAGTCTGTTTGCTCCGTGATCGCTAAAATTAGCTTCTCCCAAAGCATATAAACCAGGAACGGTTGTTTGAAGTTCGTAATTCACCCATAGTCCACCCATGGTGTAGTGAACCGCGGGATAAATTCTCATTGGCGTTTCGTAAGGATTTTCTCCGGTAATCTTCTGATACATTTCGAAGAGATTGCCGTATTTCTCCTCCACTACTTTTTTACCTAGACTGTAAATTTCGGAGTCGGAAAGATTGGTCATATTGGTTTTACCCGCCTCAATTTTACCATATCGTATGATGGCATCTTTATAATCCAGATAAACAGCCATTTTGGTTGTTCCAACGCCATATCCTTCGTCACATCTTTCCTTTGCTGCTCTGGAAGCCACGTCTCTAGGTACGAGGTTTCCAAAAGCAGGGTATCTTCTTTCTAGGTAATAATCTCTTTCCTCTTCTGGGATATCCTTTGGTACACGGGTATCATTTTTCTTTTTGGGCACCCAGATTCTTCCGTCATTTCTTAAACTCTCACTCATAAGCGTAAGCTTACTTTGATGATCTCCACTCACGGGAATACATGTAGGATGTATTTGAGTGAAGCAAGGGTTTCCGAAAAAAGCGCCTTGTTTATGTGCTTTCCATGCTGCGGTTACGTTGCTACCCATGGCATTGGTACTCAAATAGAAAACGTTACCATATCCACCAGTACATAACAGTACGGCATGACCGAAGTGACGTTCTAGGTTACCTGAAACCAAATCTCGAGCAATAATTCCTCTTGCCACACCGTCTATTTTAACCACATCCAACATCTCGTGGCGAGCATACATTTTAACATTACCGAGAGCTACCTGACGTTCAAGGGCGCTATACGCTCCGAGCAAAAGCTGCTGTCCCGTTTGTCCGGCAGCATAGAAGGTACGTTGTACTTGGGTTCCACCAAAAGAACGGTTACTGAGTAATCCACCATATTCTCTTGCAAATGGAACGCCTTGTGCTACGCATTGATCGATGATGGCGGTACTTACTTCTGCCAAACGATGAACATTGGCTTCACGGGCTCTGTAATCCCCCCCTTTTACTGTATCGTAAAACAAACGGAAAACGGAGTCTCCATCATTTTGATAATTTTTGGCTGCATTGATTCCCCCTTGTGCAGCAATACTGTGAGCGCGACGCGGACTATCTTGAAAGCAAAATGCTTTTACACGATATCCGAGTTCACCCAAAGAAGCTGCTGCCGATGCACCAGCCAATCCGGTTCCAACTACAATTACTTCCAGCTTTCTTTTGTTTGCAGGGTTAACAAGTTTCACATGGCCTTTGTAATCGGTCCATTTCTTGTCCATTTCTCCTGCAGGTATCTTCGCATCTAATGACATACGAATATGATTTAGTTGATTTCTTAAGATTATTTTATCCAGCCCAAATACATAGCAATTGGCATCAAGGCAAACATCAAACAGATGATTACGGCGTATCCTGTTCCAGCTGCTTTTATGATTGGTGTATACCTTTTATGGTTGATTCCAAGCGTTTGAAATGCGCTTTGAAATCCGTGATACAGGTGCCAAAACAACGCAATCACACCAGCGATATATAATCCTACAATCCAATTCACACTGAAAATTTCTTTCATTTCCAAGTATAGATTGTGAGGATGATCGCCGCTATATAAGGCAACTTTTGTACCTACGTAAAAATGAGATAGGTGCATGATGATGAAGAGCAAAAGCAAGGTGCCGAGGATTGCCATAGAACGGCTGTACCAACTGCTATTTTTACCAGGCTGATTGTACGCATAGTTTACAGGTCTGGATTTTTTATTTTGTAGTGTAAGTGAAAGACCTTGGATGATGTGTAAAATCAAACCGGCAAAAAGTCCGATTTCAAGAAAGCGCATAATCCAGTTGTGGCTCATAAAGCGAGCTGCGTTGTTAAACGTTTCTCCTCCGTCGTTAAGGAAAATGCAGGCATTAATACTTGCATGAACGATGAGGAAGAGGACAAGAAAAATGCCGGTCATTGCCATTAAGAATTTCTTGCCGATTGAAGAAGTAAAGAAATGTTTCCACGTCATAATAGAGATATTGTAGAATGAGTTTGGCAAAAATAAGGAAAGATGCTGCAAATCAATACGTTCATGGAATCTAAAAATGCATTTTTTTAAATAAAATTTAAACAGAATTAAAAATTCAGTCTATTCTCGGTTTGATTCTCGATTCTTGTAATAATAAATTCTGGCTTTTGTGTTCTCCAAATGTCTAATTCAACGATTTGAACGTAATAATCGAGTCTGCTTTTTTTAAAATCGTATTGACTTTGTTTTGGCATATTAACAAGTGCTACCCATCCCTGTTCTTCGTTCAATCGTTCATTCCAGTCTTCGTAGTAACTGTCGTCGCTGCTGTGGAAATTCAATACATTTTCGGCGATGATCACATATTTTACAATTCCTTTATCGAACAATTGGTCAGTCACATTTCTTCTTAACGTCATGATGTCGTTTTCTATCGCATCATTCCATTCTCCAATCAACTCGATGATTGCAAATTTTTGTTCATAATCAACAAAAAGCAATTTCATGAATAAGGTCTTGGAGCCGAAAAAATCCCACTGAGGATGTATGTAATAATTATAAATCGTGTTGGTAAACTCGAATTCGCTGTATTCATTGCCATAAAAAGGCGAAAGCGGATCTTCTTCTGCTGCGTATAAATGCCGCCAATTGTAAAAAGGTTCGATGTCCTGCATGTGTTCGGCAAATTAGGAAAATGTGAGCATAAAAAAAGTCCCGAAAACGGGACTTTAATAAATTAATTACGATTAACAATTTTCAATGACCATTGCGCTTGCGCCGCCACCACCGTTACAGATTCCGGCTGCTCCGTATTTGGCCTGATTTTGTTTTAGAATATGAATAAGCGTAACGATAATTCTTGCTCCGCTGCAACCTAGAGGATGTCCGATAGAAACGGCTCCACCATTCACGTTAACTTTAGCTGGATCGAGACCCATGCGCTTGGTGTTTTCGATGCCCACTACGGAGAATGCTTCATTCAACTCCCAATAGGCAACATCACTCATGCTTATTCCTGCTTTTTCAACTGCTTTAGGCACAGCCAATGAAGGTGCTGTTGTGAACCATTCTGGGGCTTGCTCTGCATCAGCCGAAGAACGTAAAATTGCAATTGGTTTTAACCCATATTTTTCTACCGCTTCTTTGCTTGCCAAAACCAATGCGGCCGCTCCATCATTCATGGTAGAAGCATTTGCTGCTGTCACAGAACCGTCTTTTAAGAAAGCACTTTTCAATTCTGGTATCTTATCAAATTTTACATTAAATGGCTCCTCATCTTTCGAGATCACAACTGGATCTCCTTTTCTTTGAGGTATGGAAATTGGAATGATTTCTGCGTCGAATTTCCCCGCAGTTTGAGCGGCTTGACTCCTCTTGTAACTTTCTATGGCAAATGCATCTTGTTCCTCTCTGCTGATTCCACAAGAAGATGCACAAAGCTCAGCAGCAACTCCCATTGCTTTTCCATCATACACATCCGTTAACCCATCTTTTGCCAACCCATCAATTAAACCAGCATTTCCGTATTTGTTACCCCATCTTAATGTATCTACATAAAAAGGAACGTTACTCATGCTCTCCATTCCTCCAGCAACTACAACTTCGGTATCCCCCATTATTATACTTTGAGCGGCATATGCGATGGCTTTCATTCCACTTGCACAAACTTTATTAACCGTAGTACAAACCACAGCATCTGGAAGGCCTCCGAATTTCGCAGCTTGTCTTGCTGGTGCCTGACCTAAATTGGCTTGAATCACAGAACCCATGATTGCTTCATTAACAACATCCGGACTAATTCCAGCACGTTCAACAGCTGCTTTTATGGCAAAACCTCCCAATTGAGTTGCTGAAAATGATTTTAAAGAACCGCCAAAACTGCCCAATGGAGTCCTAACTGCAGAAATGATATAAACCTCTTTCATTGTATTTTATTTATTTGTGTAAGGATAAAGTTTGAAAGGGCAAATGTAGCAAAAAGGAAAAACCAAGTGTTTATTGGGCATTTATTTAAAGAATAAACAACAAATGACGAGAATCAGTATAAAAAACAATGAAAATCTTTGATTTCAACATAAGCATACCTAATTTAGTGCTCATTCTATTGAAACTGAGACAGAAGCGATTGTGTATTTTATTCCATATAGTGTAAAGAATGAAAAATAATCGAGTTGTTTTAACATAATGAACCCATTCATTAAAATACTTTTTTCAAAGATTGAATCAATCAAAATAATATAAATGACCCCCACCTACAACAAAACAAGC
>JBDLUO010000238.1:0-4516 GCA_039805285.1 Bacteroidota bacterium | reverse complement strand
AAAAAAGCATTAGCAACATGAGTTACATTGCCTCCATTCACGCTCGTCAAATTTTAGACAGCCGCGGAAATCCAACAGTAGAAGTTGATATTTTAACCGAAAACGGAAGTTTGGGAAGAGCTGCAGTTCCAAGTGGTGCCAGTACGGGTATTCATGAGGCTGTAGAATTGAGAGACAACAATAAAAAAATGTACCTCGGTAAAGGCGTTTTGAAGGCAGTAAAAAATGTGAATACGGTAATTGCAGACCAACTTTTGGGATGGGATGTTGCAGACCAAACCGGTATAGATGCTGCAATGATTTCATTGGATGGCACAAGCAACAAAAGTAAATTGGGCGCAAACGCGATGCTGGCAGTAAGTTTGGCCGTAGCAAAAGCAGCAGCACTGGAAGCCAATCTTCCACTCTACCGTTATATCGGCGGAACAAATGCACGTATACTTCCTGTACCCATGATGAATATCCTTAATGGTGGGGCGCATGCAGACAATAAAATTGATTTTCAAGAATTCATGGTTATGCCTGTTGGAGCTAAAAGTTTCAGCGAAGGACTTCAATGGGGCGTAGAAATTTTTCATGCCTTAAAAACAGTGCTTAAGAAAAAAGGATACAGTACAAATGTGGGAGATGAAGGTGGATTTGCACCCAACATCCAAAGCAATGAAGAAGCCATCGAGACTGTATTGACTGCCATTCAATCGGCAGGATTCAAAACTGGCTCACAAGTAGCGATTGCTATGGATGCAGCAAACAGTGAGCTATGGAACGCCAAAGAGAAAAAATATATTTTCCATAAGAGTGATGGCAAAAAAATGACCAGCGAACAGTTGGTTGATTATTGGGAAAGTTGGGTAAAAAAATATCCCATCATTTCTATCGAAGACGGTATGGCCGAAGACGATTGGAAAGGATGGAAAATGTTAACCGATAGAATTGGCAAAAAATGTCAGTTGGTTGGTGATGATCTTTTTGTTACAAACGTAGAAAGACTCGAAAAAGGAATCAAGGGAGATATTGCCAATGCCCTTTTAGTAAAAGTAAATCAGATCGGAACACTTACAGAAACAATCAATGCGGTTTCTATGGCACAACAAAATGGTTATAACACCATCATGAGTCATCGCAGTGGAGAAACGGAAGACAGTACCATTGCTGACTTAGCTGTAGCCTTGAATTGTGGACAGATCAAAACCGGCTCCGCTTCGAGAAGCGATCGTATGGCTAAATACAACCAGCTCATCAGAATCGAAGAGGTTTTGGGCGAATCTGGCATTTATCCAAACGGAAAAATCACTTTCGGTAAATAAATCATCCAGAATCCAGAAAAATATTTTGTACCTTTTCATCAGCAAAAGAAAATGAGCACTCCTTTTTTCACCAAATACCGATTTCTGAAAAACAAATACCTCTTGGTTATTTTGTTCTTCCTGGTATGGATGGCTTTTTTTGACCCTAAAGATTGGGGATTGATAGCATCCAGAATGGAAAAACTAAACAACCTTGAAGTAGCTGAAAAACAACTTTCTGGCCAAATTTCCGAAACAAGAGCTGAGTTACTAGAACTGAAAACCAGCGCTGCAACCATCGAAAAATACGCCAGAGAACGCTTCAGAATGAAAAAAGACAATGAAGAGGTGTTTATTTGTAAATAAATAAGAAAAAAACGGCTTTTACACAATAAGTAGAAATAACCGTCGTTTATCTATTTGGATTACGGATAATTTACTTAACAAAACTACCAAACCTGCCTATGCACAGTATTACACAGGAAGATCTTCTGCTATACCTGTATGGAGAAACTTCCCCACAACAGACGCAAGAAATCATAAACGCATTAGAACAAGACTGGAACCTAAAAGAATCTTATTTACAATTGGAACAAACAAAAAACGAACTAGATAGCTTCAGTTTGAGTCCAAGTGAAAACTCAGTAAACAAAATTTTGAAATACGCCGAAATTCAAGTGGAAGAACTTTCTGCCACCGACTAAGCGAATAAATCATCTTATTTTTAGCCTGCAATTAAAACTGCAGGCTTTTTTTATGACCAAAAAAGAAAGATACCAACAGGTTATTGAATATTTCAGCACCAATATCCCTGAGGCTGAAACAGAACTTACCTATAGCAATGAATTCGAATTGCTGGTGGCTGTTGTTTTGTCTGCACAATGCACAGACAAGCGGATAAATATGGTTACTCCTGCCCTTTTTAAAAAGTTTCCCACCCCTTTAAAAATGAGTAAAGCCAGCTTCGATGACATTTTTAACCTCATCAGAAGCATTTCTTACCCCAACAACAAAAGCAAACATCTGATGGGGCTATCGGCTATGCTATTGGAAAAATTCGGTGGCAAGGTGCCTATGACCGTAGATGAACTGGTACTTCTACCAGGTGTAGGAAGAAAAACAGCAAATGTAATCACTTCGGTTATCGATCAACAACCCAATATGGCTGTTGATACACACGTATTTAGAGTAAGTGCCCGAATTGGCCTAACAACGAGAGCTACAACGCCTTTGGCAACAGAAAAACAATTGATAAAACACATACCAAAAGAACTCGTACACGTCGCCCATCACTGGCTAATCCTGCATGGCAGATACGTTTGCATGGCCCGAAATCCCAAATGCGAACAATGTGGAATAAAACAAGCCTGTAAATTTTTCTTGAAGAATGCCAAGGATTTGTAATTTTTGGATGTTTTTTCTTATTTTGTAGCCGAATTTACTTATTCGTTACACCCGAATCTGAAAATCATGTTGATGAGAAGATTAAATGCATTCCTGATTCTGTTTTTTGCTTTGAGTTTCAGCTCAAAACAATCTAAAGCACAGTACTATTTCTTTGATGACCAGTTCTACGACAACCCTGTCGTTTTTGAATTGGGAGGAAATATCGGTACAATGAACTGCCTAACTGATTTAGGCGGAGGCCCCGGCATTGGAAAAAAGTTTGTAAAAGACCTGAATTACGGCAAACAGACCCTTTGTGGTGGTATTAGCTTTTCTGCCAATTTTAAAAATGCAATTACAGCAAGATTGGAAGCCAATTTTGGAACTATAAAAGCAGATGATGCCACACTTTCTAGTGTTCCAGAAAATGATATCGCACGTCGCAGATTCAACAGAAATCTGAACTTCCAATCTAAAATTTCAGAATTTAGTTTGTTAACTGAATTCCATCCTTTCTTCTTGTTTGTGGATTGGTCACTTAAAGATCAAGACCCGCCGCGTTTCTCTCCTTATGTTGCCGCAGGTATCGGTTATTTCTCTTTTAATCCACAGGCAAAAATTGACAACAAACTCATCGACCTTCAACCTCTTTCTACAGAAGGACAAGGTTTAAAAGAATACCCCGACAAACAACCTTATAAACTCAAGCAATTCAACTACCCAGTTGGAGGTGGAGTACGCTACGAATTGTCGCCACTCATCACTTTACGTGCTGAATTGCTTTACAGAATTCTTACCACAGATTATTTGGATGATGTCAGCGGAAATTATATCGACCCGGAAAAATATGCAGAGAATGGATTTACCGGTGTTAGATTGGCAAATGCACTACTGTTGAACAACAGAGAAATCAACGGGCAAGACACTAAGCCAGGCGGTAAAAGAGGAAGTCCCTTGCAGAAAGATGGTTACTTCAGTTTCCAATTCAAAATTTCGCTCTCACTCAGAGAACGTATCAAATAAACAACAAGACCTTATTTAAAATTGGTTGAGGTTATCAGGAATCTAAAACATTTCACTGATGGCTTCAACCAATTCTTTTTTGGTTAAAGGCACTCCCATAATTTTATTGTATCCTTGGGCATCAATTAAATATTGATCGCGAATGATGCGAATCAACTGACCATTATTCAGCTCAGGAATCAACACCTTGTCGAAATTAGAAATGATGTCGCCTAGGTTTTTAGGGAAGGGACGAATGTATTTTAAGTGCGCATGAGAAACAGACATTCCTTTTGCTTGTAGTTCGATGCAGGCAGACTTTATCGCTCCAAATGTACTTCCCCAACCCAGCACAAGCACCTTGCCTTTTTCGGGACCGCTGTCCAATTGCTGATCTGGAATATACTGAGCGATTTTATCAATTTTTTCTTGTCTGATCTTAACCATGGTTTGGTGATTGGCCGGATCATAACTGATATTTCCTGTGATGTTTTGTTTTTCCAATCCACCGATTCGGTGCTCTAGACCTGCCGTGCCAGGAATAACCCAAGCTCTTGCTCCTTTCTCATCTCTGGCATAGGGCTGATAGGTGGTGTCTGTAAAATCTGTTGCCGATTTGAATTCTACTTTTATTTCGGGTAGATCTGCGGCAGTAGGATATTTCCATGGTTCAGAACCATTGGCAATATATCCATCGCTCAACAAAATTACTGGCGTCATGTGTTGTATGGCGATACGAACGGCCTCAAAAGCCATCTCGAAGCAATCACTTGGCGTTGATGAAGCCAAAACGGGCATGGGACACTCTCCATTGCGTCCATAATAAGCCTGCATCAAATCAC
>JBDLUO010000237.1:0-16852 GCA_039805285.1 Bacteroidota bacterium | reverse complement strand
GATGATCACCATTGTTAATTCCATCAAATGCCAATTTTAGCGACAGGTAAGATCTGCTTAACACAGAACCTGATGTAGCTGTAACGTTAACATTTTGTGATTTTGCACCGATTGAAACTGTTAATAAAATAACGGTAACGAATGCTAAACGTGCAAAAAAAGGAATGCGTCGTAATAAATTCAACTGTAGTGGATACATATAATTGTTAACTATTTCTGAAACAATAAAAAATTATTATACAAATACTAATTAGAACTTCATTTACCTATAAAAATAGGATGAACATTTGTTCTTTCTTGGTTGGAATTCAGGGGGTATCGAATCGTAAAAGCGTAAACACTTTGTGCTAAAATTAATGATTATTTCGCTTTCCTTTTACAATTTTTTAATCCTTTGATTCTATGGAAGTTATGAAGCGTATTTAGGCGAAATTTGAGCACTGGATTTTTGAATATTTACTAACTTAATCAGCGATATCTAAAATATCCTTAAGAATTTTATTAAAAAGATGGAAAATATACAAACAAAACAAGCTAAGTTAATCTTGACTAGATTTTTCCACAATAAGTAAAAATGGTTGATAATTATTTTCAGACAAAGAAAATGAGACTCAAAACGATCTCAACAAAAACAAAGCTATAAAAACCAAAATAAGGACAACATAACTGATGGAGAAAAAAACAACCTGTTTTTTATGGTCAAAAAGATAATAGCTTAATAGTGGAATAATTTGAATGGAATGCAATCCAAGATAAAATGATGCTTGAATTTCAAAAGGAAGACCGCGTTCAAACTGAAAGAATTCTAGATAAACGTTTCTATCCTTAAACAAAAAGATCGCAAAAAGTATAGATAAAAAAAAGGTGAAAACAACAAATCCCATCCTTACACCCCATGTAAAATGCTGACTGTGCATGTTCTTTTTTTGTTTAAAAAAAAGAGTTGTAATCCACATTTGTAAAATCAAGAGGAACAAAAATAAAACCAAACTTAGTTGATTCATTAATTGATCAAAAGGAGTGTCGCGTGAAATGAAAATGATTCGTTGATTGATCATTTGAATAAAGACAATAGCTAGGAAACAAGAAAATATCGAAAAAATGAAAGCGGTAATTACTTTCCTGAATCTGGTGTTATTTAACAGATAAGATAACCATGCAATGGTAAAAATATAAACCCCAGATCCAATAGATAAACGAAAAGGCATACTCCAAAGAGAGATTCCATCAACAACTCTAATATCAAACAATAGAAAACCAAGACTGATTATTCCCAATACGAAAACAATACATCCTAACACATAAAGCCATTTATTTCGCTGTTGTAAATCTTGAACAAAAATCATACCCTGCAATTAATCTTGAATTAAATTCTCGAATGCAAAGATATATATATCTATTAATTTTTAATTGCTAAATTATAATTATAAATCATTAACTTATATTTTAATCATCAAATTCAACATCCGATTCTGTTTTAGAACTGTTTCTAATTAAATCTTCGAGTTGTTTTTTTTCTAGTTCTGTAAAATAACGCCATGTACCTGGTGCGATTCCCCTCAATGGAATATGCATAATTCTTGTTCTTGTCAATATAGTGACTTTATAGCCTAAAGCTTCGCACATTCTTCTGATTTGTCTGTTCAAACCTTGTTTTAATATGATTTTAAAACGACTTTCATTCTCTTGTTCAACAAAACATTTTTTTGTTTTTGTTCCTAAAATCTTTACCCCGTTTCTCATATTCTCTATGAACTCGTGGGTAATGGGTTGATCAACCTGAACCTTATATTCTTTCTCATGGCCGTTGCCTGCTCTTAAAATTTTATTCACCACATCCCCGTCATTGGTCAAAAAAATAAGTCCGTCCGAAAGTTTGTCTAATCGACCAATAGGAAAGAGTCTTTTTTTGTAACCAATAAAATCTATAATATTGTTTGGATCACTTTGATCTGTAGTGCAAGTAATGCCTTTGGGCTTGTTGAAAGCGATATAAAAATTATCTTCCTTTTTCTTTTTCTTAATCGGTTCTCCATCAATACAAACCACATCTCCATCATATACCCTATTCCCCTTTTGTGCATCTTTTCCGTTTATGGTAACTCTGCAATCATGAATGTAAACGTCTGCATCTCTCCTGCTGCAAAAACCAGAATCACTGATGTACTTATTCAAACTAATTGAATCATCATTGTTAACAGTTGGTTTGCTTTTGCTTTTTTGTGTTTTCTTTTTCAAAATAAATTAAAAGGGGCTTGTGGTAAATATAAATAATGTAGAATTATTTTCTATGGTTTGCAAATCAAATAAATCAGAAACGCCATCTCCATTAACATCAGAACTTTCATATCCAAATAAAAATGAGGAAGCATCGTTTTCTGCTTGTTGCATATCAAACAAATCAATTGTACCATCTTGGTTAACATCTCCAGCATATAAAGCAAATTGATTTGCTCCTATAGATTTCATTCCTGGATTCACTCCGTCTGACAATGCATTTGCAACATCATCTGCAAAAGAATAAGTTGTAGAATATGATATTTCAACCAAATGAGAAGACCATGTCTCCAAATGATTTCTATGCTTAAGTCCGATATAAAAAGCAAATCCTCTCAACGAATCTGGCAATATCAAATGAATATTTCCATCCGTTTTAATGATGGCATTAAATTCATAATTAAAATTTTGACTTCCGTTGTTGCGCCATAAAAACACTTGTATACTGTCACTCTCTGTTTCGGAAATTCCATTCCCTAAATCAAATAACAAAGAAGCCAAGCTATCTGATCCCCTGTAATATCCTTCAAGAAGTGCTTTTATATTCAAAGTCGTAACGCATGGAATCATTTCCAATTTTAAAATGGAGAGCGAATCGCAACCATTGGCGTTTGTTGATGAAAAAGAATACGTTCCCGAAGTGGAGTATGTATTTCCATTCCAAAAATAGGGTGTGCATGTTTGAACCGTATCTCTGAAAATGCTGCTTTGTTTTATTGTTACATACAAGGTAACTGTTGAGTCACATCCTTCACTATTTGTTCCTATCCATGGGTAACTGCCTGATGTAAAATAGGCTGATCCATTCCAATAAACAGAATCGCAGGCAACCAATTGAACGCTATCGAAAGAGACAGGCAAAATGGTTAATAAAAGATCGGCTGTGTCTGTTAAACAGTTTGCAGTATCAAGATTATTGGTAATCAATGATAGTGTTATTGATCCCATTTGCTTGTCTGTTGCAGAGGGCAAATATTGAAGCGCCGAACCAAAGATTGAGCCTCCATTAAAACTTCCAGAACCACTTGTTATCCAATAACCACTATCTGCAGAACCTGAAATACTTGGATTGCCTAAACTTAATGAATACGATTGTTCATTGCAAATTTGTACTGCTGATCCGGCAATCGCATTCGGTGGATTAGGGCAAAAAGGAGTCACCGAAAACGTGATGTCATCCAGTCCGAAAGCGTTTCCATATTTACTTACCCCTTCAAATCCAACTTGTATCGTTTTACCAACATAGTTAGATAGGTCTACAGAATCTTTTCTCCAATCGGGCAAATCTAGGTTTTCGTCCCAGCGCTGAAAACCCTTAATTCTTTGCCATGTTTGTCCTTTATTTTCTGTAACAACCACATATAAACTATCATATACAAAAGGAGCAGCTGGATCATGACTCATCCAAAAAGACAACTTCACATCTCGAGTTGGGAAAGAAGAATTGACCGATGGTATAGAAATACAAGAACCAAATATCCTGGAAATAAATCCGCTTGAATTTGAACCTCCGTAAGCATCAAAAAGTAGAAACTTATTGCCCGTGCTTCTTGGCTGCAAATTGTCTATCTGATCCGGATTTGTATAAGAACCTGTCTGTGTTAACCATAAATTCCTGTCACCAAAAACGTTATAATTATATTGAAATTCTCTTGTTGCATTTTCTATGTTTTCTTCGAATGGAAATTGATTTATGGTTCCACTGGTTTGATGGGTGGAAATAAATGTATCATTTGTCGGATTCTGATCTAACATATTCGATACAATAAAGGTATCATACCGCAGACCGACATTGTTCATTTCAACTCCAGAAATTTCGAATTGAATTGAATCACCGGGTCCAATAGCAGAAGAAAGATTAAGATTGATGTTATTTATATTTGATCCACCAGATCGAAATTGAATGTTGCTTGCACCAGAAAGCATATTCCCGTTTCCAAAATTTGCAATGGTCAAGCTGATGCTTTGTGGACTTGAGAAACATGAAGTGAATGGATAAGTTACAGCCCTTACGGATAAGTCTACCTGATTCTGATGTATCAATTTAATTGCGGGTCTGAAAGGAGTAACAGTTAGTGATGTTGTAGCTCCTGGCAAACTCGTACCATTGTATCTTCTTGAACTAAATGCGGAAACAGAATTGTTGTTTCCATTTGAAGTATTGGCAATAAAACCATTCGTAAATCCAACATTGGCGACATGTTGAATTCCATCCAATCTCTCAATTAAAACTTGAAGATTGCTATTGGATGTTCTTGAAAATTGAGTTTGCAGAGATATTACATTCCATGTGCCAGAAACGGGTGTTATGCTGCCATTGAAAACAAGGGTATATCCAGTATTTGTATAAGTACCACTTGAAAATAGGACATTGGAAACTGGAACATTTTTCATCCAAATTTTAAACGAATTTACAAGCGCTGGATTGCCAATTTGTGTAAAAGAAATTGCGATTTGATTGATTGCATTGGATGTAAAGTTGCCTTCCCCAATTTCTGTATTTGTATAAATCGACTCACTTACATGATACAAACTCTGTCCGATTACCGAATTGTTACTCGTGGATAAATTCTGATTGATTTGTACTGTTTGTGCAGATACCAATTTCATCCCAAAAAGAAAAAAACAAACAAAAAGTTTATATAATTTCATACGATTGAAATTGAATTTATTGTGTTTATATTTTTAGAATACATCAATATAGTATCCTCACTCTTATGCTATGTTGCACTTGTTTTAGAATATCAATGGCTTGCTTGCTGATGCTCTTATCTAGATCCAAAACTACATATCCTATTTCATCATTTGTTTTAAGATATTGTCCGAGTATATTGATTTTATTTTTACTCAAAACAGAATTTATATTGCCCAAAACACCTGGCACATTTTTATGGATGTGAAGTATTCGATGTGCGCCATCTTGAGAAGGCAAAGCTATAACTGGCACAGTATGAGAACCGGTTGAAATTCCTTTTTCTAAAAACTGAAGTAATTTATGAGCTACATCTACACCAATGTTTTTTTGTGCTTCTTCTGTGCTACCTCCGACATGAGGAGTAAGTAAAACATTGTTTAATCCGATCATGGGTGAAGAAAAATCAGAACCATTTTTCTCTGGCTCAACCGGGAATACATCTATTGCAGCTCCTCCAATGTCTCCCTTAACAATTGACTGCTTCAAAGCATCAAGGTCTACAACAGTCCCTCTTGCATAATTGATAATAATGGCTCCTTTCTTACAATGTTTAAGGTTATTTTTATGTATCAAATTTCTTGTAGATTCCAGCTCAGGCACATGTAAAGAAACTATATCACTTTTATTGAGCAATTCCTTCATCGTTTTTGCATCCGTTGCATTGCCCAATGGAAGTTTGGTTTCAACATCAAAATAAATAACCTTCATGCCTAAAGATTCTGCTAAAACACTTACCTGACTTCCAATATTTCCATACCCGACCAGTCCCATGGTTTTACCTCTTAGTTCATGAGCGCCATTGGCATCTTTTAGCCAAATTCCTTGATGTGCTGCAGTATTTTTATCCGGAATTCTTCTCATCAGCATAATAGAAGCACCAATGACCAATTCCGCAACACTTCTGGTATTGCTATACGGCGCGTTGAATACGGCAATTCCGAGTCGAGTGGCCGACAATAGATCAACCTGATTTACACCTATGCAAAAGCAACCTATTGCTTGCAACATTTTCCCTTGTTCCAATACTTTTTTTGTAACAACCGTCTTGCTTCGAATACCCAAAATATGAACCTTTCCAATTTCTTTCATCAATTCCTCCTCACTCATGGCCCCACTAACTCGTTTTACATTCACATATCCATGATCATTAAAAATTCCAACTGCCTCCTTGCTGATATTTTCCAACAAAAGAATATTGATTTTTTCTTTTGGATAACTCGTATTTTTTTGTTCCTTCATTTCAATTAAATCTTATTTTGCATAAAGATACCAATTAACTTATGCGTTATCCAAAACGTAACATCATACTTTTATTTTTGGCATTTTTGTCAACAGCCACAGCACTTTATTTCTATTTCTCTCATCAACAAAAACAAAGAACAGCACCGGAAGCCACAGTCTATGTATTTCAAAAGCCTCCTGAATTTGAAGATTCAGACAAAAACAAGCTAAATGTAATGGTCACTACGGCTCAAAACTGGATAAAATCACATTTCGGCTCTAACGTTTTCTCTGGAGGTTATCTCATCAGCTGGAAGGGACATTCGATACTTGAAGGATAT
Organism: Bacteroidota bacterium; assembly: GCA_039805285.1. Lineage (GTDB taxonomy): Bacteria > Bacteroidota > Bacteroidia > Chitinophagales > Chitinophagaceae > Ferruginibacter. Next base: position 10,318 of record JBDLUO010000237.1, on the reverse strand, counting down.
CAAGGATATGCTAAAAAAGACAGAATTTCAGAAAATACGCCCATTCATATTGCTTCAATAAGCAAAACCTTCACTGCAATGGCAGTCCTTAAACTTGCTTCTGAACATAAAATCGAAATCGACTCGGCACTTTCTTTCTATTTTCCCAATTTCAATTATTCTGGAATCACCGTAAAAATGCTTTTGAATCACAGAAGTGGTTTACCTAAATATGAGTATTTCTTGGAAAAGCTCAAGTGGCCACAAAATGTATTTGCTACCAATGCCGACATATTGAAACTATTGATTGACAGAAAAGCAGAAATAGATGACATACAAAGGCCAGATACCCATTTTAAATACTGCAATACCAATTTTGTTCTATTGGCTCTCATCATCGAAAAAGTGACTGGGAAATCATACCCAGAATATATGCAAACCGAAATTTTCGCTCCACTTGGAATGAAAAACAGTTTCGTTTATTCAGACAAAGACTCTTCAAAAATCACACCCAGTTTCGAAAGAAATGGAGCACAATTTGCTTTCAATCATTTAGATAAAATTTACGGGGATAAAAATATCTTTTCAACACCTAGAGATTTACTGATTTGGGATGAAGGGTTAAAGCGTAGTAATTTTTTAAACTCAGATATGTTGGAGATGGCTTATACCCCTTACAGCAATGAAAAAGCGGGAAGCCGAAATTATGGTCTTGGATGGAGAATGATGTTACAATCGGATGGGAGAAAGGTTATTTATCACAATGGCTGGTGGCATGGAAACAACACCGTTTTCCTTAGACTTTTAGACCAAGATGCCACAGTGATTGTTTTGGGAAATCAGTATAATAAAGGGGTATATAAAGCCAAGGAGATGCTTTCGATTTTCGACCCAAGGTTCATATCAGAAAAAACGGAAGAATAACTATCCGAAAAAAGCATAAGCAAGCAAAATTGAGGTGATAATTCCTACAAGATCAGCCAACAACATCGCTCCTACTGTATAGCGTGTATGCTTTACCGATATTGCTCCAAAATAAACAGCTATCACATAAAAGGTTGTATCTGATGATCCTTGCAGAATACAGGAAAGTCTGCCTGCAAATGAATCCGCACCATATGTTTTCATGGTATCCACCATCATACCTCTTGCTCCCCCACCGCTAAAAGGTTTAATTAAAGCAGTTGGCAAACCATCAACAAAACGAGTATCAGAAAATAGCATAGAGAAGCCAGATTTAAAAAGGTCTATCACCCAATCAAATACGCCGCTGGTTCTTAAAAGACTGATCGCAACAAGCATCCCCACGAGGTATGGAATGATTCTGATGGCAGTATCAAATCCATTTTTCGCACCCGACACAAATGAATCAAAAATATCGATTCGTTTTTTCCAGCCGCCTAAAACAATCAATAAAAAAATGAGCAGAATCAAACCACTGCTTAAAGATCCCGAAAATCGGCCTACGGATTCTGAATCCATAGAATGGATCAATAAGATCAATGACGATATAAAAATAGATATTCCAAAAATCCACGCTAAAATAACGGGCTGTAATAGATTTATTTTTTGTTTGATCGAAACAATGAGCATTGCAGAAATGGTAGCAACAAAGGTGGCAATCATACAAGGGATAAAAATATCCATTGGGTTTGCAGACTTAGCGGCGGTTCTCAATGCAATGATGCTAACGGGTATCAAAGTGAGTCCGGATGCATGCAGACAAAGAAACATGATTTGAGAATTGGATGCGGTGGACTTGTCTGTATTCAATTCTTGTAAACTTTCCATGGCTTTAATTCCAAATGGAGTAGCGGCATTATCAAGTCCCAATAAATTGGCAGAAAAATTCATCATCATGTGTCCCATTGCAGGATGCCCTTTGGGAACTTCAGGAAAAATTCTGGAAAAAAACGGGCCAATTATTCTGGATAAAAACCTGATGCCTCCTGCTTTTTCTGCAATGGCCAAGATGCCCATGAACAATGCCAAAAGACCGATCAGTTTTAAACAAAGGTTAACTGCGGTTTGGCAGGTTTCTATGATTCCGTCAGCGGATTGAATTCGGTAAGTTTGAACCGTTCCGTCGGAATATTCTATATGTTTGAGCTGATTTCCTTTTTCTTGAAATATTGAAACAGATGAAGCTGAGTCAGCAATTCCTTTATGAACCGAAACACGTACTGTGTCGCCCGATTTTCCTGTAACCATGTTGGAAAGGATATCCTTATGATTGTCGGAAAAAAACATAAGGAAGGATGCGTATACTATAGCTATTACCACAAAGGCAGACCAAATCCTACTTAGAGCCATTTTGTTTTTTTTCTAAGTTAGGGAAATTTGATTGTTAATTGGTTTCCGGGTTTGACAATTGTGTTAGATTCCTTTTTTGAGCTGTACTAAAAAAACAAACATCCAAATTCTAAACGGCAAACTTTTAAAAATGTTTGGTGTTCGTTGTTTGGTGTTATTTGATTTTTGATTTGCCTTATTTCTGCTCTTGCCCCAAACGTCCAAACATCTTCAGGAGCAAATAGCACCGATAAAGCAGATGTCATTCTTCTTCATTTCTTTGTATGTTGGCGCCGGTCTCTGACCGGTGTCTACAAGAGCAAACAGAACCAATAAACGCATTTTCTTTCTTCTTCATTTCTTTGTCTTGATACAAAGAAATGAAGCAAAGAAAAATCAAGGCAAACCCGACCGCTCCGCGCGTTTTGCCTTGCTAAGCTCACATTTGTAAATAAATTATCTGGAGACTAATACATTAAACACCAAAAATCCAAAACCATTAAACCTACCAAACGTTCCAAACCACAAACAACAAACGATGCAAACACCAAAAGATAAAAATAAAAAATCTTTAATGTTGCACTTCTAAATCAGGACAAAGTCCTGAAGCACTGTGAAGTCACCGGTGATCCTTCGGAACACCGGCGCCAAATGATTCTTGTTCATTTCTTTGTCTTGATACAAAGAAACGAAGCAAAGAAAAATCAAGGCAAAACCGATCGCTCCGCGCGTTTTGCTTGGCTCACTTACAAATGAATGAATTAAACTGTTCACAGGAGATTTGCTGGTAGTGCCATGAATCACAAAAACTAAATCACGAATCCTAAATCTTAAAACGCCAAACGTCCCAAACCACAAACCACAAACAAACAACAAACTACAAACAACAAATCAGTAAAAGCAAATCATTAATAACTGCTTCATTTTTTGAAAATGAAGAATAACGATTAAACATTAAATCTGAAGTGCATGATATCTCCATCTTGTACGAGATATTCTTTTCCTTCAATTCTTAATTTTCCGTTATCTCTACATGCAGATTCTGAGCCCAATTGAACAAAATCACTGTAAGCAATAACTTCTGCCTTAATAAAACCTTTTTCGAAATCGGTATGTATCACACTCGCAGCTTGTGGTGCCTTCCATCCTTTTTGGATGGTCCAAGCCCTTACTTCTTGTACTCCAGCAGTAAAGTAAGTGGACAAGTTGAGCAATTGATAGGTAGAATGAATCAATCTATCTAATGCTGGTTCGGTCATTTTGTATTCATCCATGAACATTTTTCTGTCTTCTAGATCCTCCATTTCTGCAATCTGCGCCTCGATAGCGTTTGTCATCACAATCACTTCATTGCCTTCGCTTTTTACCGCTTCAATAAGGGCTTGAGAATGCTTATTTCCAGTATGCATAGATGCTTCGTCTACATTTGCCACATAGAGAATCGGCTTATCTGTAAGAAGAAAAATATCTGCAATTGCTATTTTTTCCTCCTTTGTTAATCCGAGTGAAAGTATATTTTTCCCACTATTCAAATGATCCAAACATCTTTTAAGCACCTCGTATTCTGCTTTTAGTTTTGCATCTCCTTGCTTCAACATTTTTTCGGCCTTCTGCATTTTCCTTTCCACACTATCCATGTCTTTCAACTGAAGTTCAGTTTCGATGATGGATTTATCACCTACAGGATTTATCGGACCTTCATCCCTTAAAATATTCTCATCTTCGAAGCAGCGAATTACATGTATGATTGCATCTACCTCTCTGATGTTTGCTAGAAATTTATTTCCCAATCCCTCACCCTTGCTGGCTCCTTTTACTAGACCTGCGATATCTACAATTTCAATCTGTGTAGGAACAACACGATTTGGCTTTACCAACTCTTCCAATTTATTCAATCGGGTATCGGGTACATTCACAAGTCCTGTATTGGGCTCGATGGTACAAAAACGATAGTTGCTTGCTTGTGCTTTTGCGCTGCTGCTAACTGCATTGAAAAGGGTTGATTTTCCAACATTTGGAAGTCCTACGATTCCTGCCTGTAATGCCATTGTGGTAAATTTTGAGGTGCAAAAGTAACTAAAAAAGCAGTGAAATAGGTTAGTTTCCTTTTTCTTATCAAGTACATTGTGAGTACTTCCTCTAGAGCAATATTATCAATGGCTTCTGATGGCTTTAACAGGATCCATCTTTGCGGCGCGTGAGGCAGGTATGATTCCTGCAATAATTCCCACAGCCAAACATATAAGCACGGTGGTTAAAATCATTGGGGCAGAAAGATATACTGGAAATTCCAATGGTCCGGAAAGAATTAAGGTTAATGCATAAACCAATGCCAAGCCAACTGCGCCACCCAAGATACAGAGGATGGATGCCTCAAGCAAGAATTCAAAAAGAATGGTCGCTTTTTTAGCTCCTATTGCTTTTTTCAACCCTATAACTGGCGTTCGCTCTTTCACCGTTACAAACATAATGTTTGCTATTCCAAACATACCAACAATGAGACTTATCCCTCCAATTATGGAGCCGACAATGTTTATTGTTACAAATGAATTGGAAATGGCTTTACTGAATGCTTCTACACTGTTTAATGAAAAATTGTCTTCTTGCAAAGGAGATAGTCTTCTCACTTGTCGCATTATTCCTTTGAGTTCCTGGCTCAATGCGTCTGTGGTAGTATTGCTTTTTCCTTTTACAATCAAAATGGGATTGGCTTGTTTTGAGTCATAGAGCTGACGAGCGAATGTGTTACTCATCATGATGCATTTATCATAGTCCCAACCGATAAAGCTCTTTCCTTCTTTTCGGATTACACCACAAATGGTCAGTTTTTTACCATTTACATCGATTTGTTTACCAATGGCTCTTTCGGGGTTTCCAAATAAATCGGATGCATTGGTATATCCTATGATACATACGTTTGTTCCATTTTTAAATTCGGCACTAGACAAGTATCTGCCGTATTCGAATTCCAGTGGCTGAATTTGGATCTGCGATTCATTGATGCAATAGACGGTAGCGTTTTCTATTACATCATCTTTGTAGGAAACGTTAGAAATGGTTTGCAATAAGAAAGTTACCGCTTCAGTAAGTTCAGATCTTTCACTTATCTGAATTGCTTCTTCTTGTTTCATTATCGGACGAGCACGATATTTCCATATCGGACGATCTGGACCTCCGCTGTAATCCCATTTATCAATGTAAATCGTATTGGATCCTAAACTTTTTACTTCATTTTGTATGTTCTGCTCTAAACTTCCTACGGTGGTTAATACCCCGATGATACAAAAAATACCAAAGGCAACACCCGTTAAACTCAGTGTGGTTCTCAGTTTATTAACCCTAAGTTCCTGAAAGGTGAGACGGACAGAACTTATCAATATGTTCAGCGCGTGAAGCAAAGTGATTTTTTTTAATGAACCTTCAAGTATGGTTTAAAGAAAACGTTGAATGCTGTTTATATTTTTCCAACTACAGCGTTTATTTACCCCAACCAAACCAGTCATTTCCGTTTGCATATAACATCAATCCGAGCAAAAGAACCATGCCGACAATTTGTGCATACTCCAGGAATTTATCATTGGGTTTTCTGCCTGTGATCATTTCAATTAAAGTAAACAATACATGTCCACCATCTAGTGCGGGTATGGGAAGCAGATTCATGAAAGCGAGAACGATAGAGAAAAACGCGGTGATGGTCCAGAAATGTTCCCAATCCCAGCCTTTTCCAGAAAATACAGAGCCCATAGATTTGAATCCACCTACCCCTTTATAGGCACCGGTTTCGGGTGAAAGTATTTTTTTAAACTGATCTATGTAAAATCCGAGTTCAGCACCGGAGCGTTTTATGCCAGCAGGAATTGCTTCGAAAAAACCGTACTTACGGAGCGTGAAGTCATAAACACCCAAGCTGTCCATTTGTTCTGGGGTTGTGGGAGATTGAAATCCAATTCTTGCATCATCGAAGACAGCTGTAAAGAAACGAACCATACTATCATTGCGTTCAACTACCAAAGAAATACTAGATCCCTTTTTCTTGTCTTCCATTATTTTTTCAAACTCATCTCTAAAAAAAGCAGGTTTGTTGTTTATGGAAATGATTTTGTCTCCTTTTCTTAAACCAGATGTATATGCCGGAACGCTTGGGTCTATGTCGATAACAACAACAGGTACCCTCGGAGTTAAAATGGGTTTTTCTGATTTTTTTCTTTTCTCTACCAATTTTCCAATGAGATCAACTGGAAGATCAAGCTCTTTCTTTTCACCGTTTCTTATGATTGTTGCGCCTTTGTCTGCAACTAAAAGTTTTTTGAGTACTTCTGTAAATTGTGGAACGGGCTTACCATCTATGGCAATGATTTTATCGCCATTCTCGAATCCGAGTTCTTTAAATAGAGGATCATTAAACGCTATTCCATATTTTAATGAATCCGACTTGATGTTTTTTTCGCCCCAAACCATCAAGATCATGGAATAAATAATGAAAGCGAGAAGGATGTTAACTGTTACTCCACCAATCATGATGATGAGTCTTTGCCAGGCTGGCTTAGACCTGAATTCCCAAGGTTGAGCAGGTTGTTTCAATTGCTCTTTGTCCATACTCTCATCTACCATTCCGGATATCTTAACATAACCACCCAATGGGAGCCAGCCTATTCCGTATTCTGTTTCTCCAATTTTCTTTTTGGCTACAGAAAACCAAGGATCAAAGAAAAGGTAAAACTTTTCTACCCTGCATTTAAACCATTTCGCGGTGATGTAATGACCGAATTCGTGAAGAATTACAAGAATGGAAAGTGACAGGAGCAATTGAGCCACTTTGAGTCCTACGCTGGACCAGTCTATTGATAATAAAACGTTCATGGTTAAGGTCGGATCGGTTTGAACCGTATTTTTTTTAGATTTTTAATAAAGAAGCCGCAAAATTACGTGCCTCTCCGTCGCTGTCAAAATAATCCTGTAAGGTCGGATTCGCAATAAAAGGCACCGATTCCATTGTTTTTTCTACCACCGCGGTGATATCAAGGAATCCGATTCGATTTTTCAAAAATGCCCAAACTGCAATTTCATTGGCGGCGTTGAGCACACAAGGTTTGTTCCCACCATTTTGCATTGCTTCTATGGCCAATCCTAAATTTCTGAATGTTTTATAATCGGGCTCTTCGAAGCTGAGGTTTGGATATTTGCGAAACTGGAATCTGGGAAAATCGTTTTTTATTCTTGCAGGGAACCCTAGTGCATATTGAATAGGGAGCTTCATATCTGGGTAACCCATCTGTGCTTTTATGCTACCATCTTCAAATTGAACCATGCTATGAATCACACTTTGTGGATGAATCACGACATCAATCTGCTCTGGCTTTAGGTTGAAAAGCCACTTCGCTTCGATCATCTCCAATCCTTTATTCATCAACGTTGCAGAATCAACAGATATTTTCGCCCCCATACTCCAGTTTGGATGCTGAAGCGCGTGATCTCTTTTTACATTTACCAGGAAGTTTGGTTTCTTTCCCAAAAAGGGTCCACCACTTGCCGTAAGTATTATTTTTTCAATTGGATTTCTAGACTCACCAACCAAACATTGAAAAATTGCAGAATGCTCACTGTCTACCGGAATAATCGGCGATCGATTTTCCAACGCTTTTTGCATAACGATATCTCCTGCAACCACCAAGGTCTCTTTGTTTGCCAAAGCAATTACTTTACCTTTCTCTACAGCACGCAAGGTTGGTTTTAAACCAGCGAATCCTACTATTGCTGCAATCATAACGTGGTATGTATCAAAATCGGCTAACTCTACCAATGCATCTTCTCCCGAAAATACTTTGATGTCTGTTTTGGAAAGCGCTTTTTTTACGACTTCATATTTGGCCTCATTTACGATACAAACCGCATTAGGCTGAAAGGCTAATGCTTGCTGAATCAAGAGTTCATCATTGTTGTGCGCAGTAAGTATCTCTACTTCAAAAAGGTTTTTATTTGCTTTAACCACTTCCAAAGCTTGGGTTCCAATAGATCCCGTTGAACCGAAAATGGCTATTTTTTTTATCTGGTTATCCCCTATCATGGGCATGTTACGTTTTAATCATTGCAAGTTAAGGTAAAAGGCGTGAATTCGGGTATTAGGTCAATGCCTAGATATAATATCAAGTCATAATGTATATTTATCAACTGATTTAATAATTCGGATTAAAGAAATAAACCTATATCTATAATCATAGGTAGAAATCAGCCATACCTTCCGCGATCTTTCTGTCATTGGAAAGTCGAGGCACTTTATTTTGTCCGCCCAATTTCCCGATGCTTTTCATATAATCTACAAAACCATCTTTTCGAATATGCGTAATTTTAAGTGGGGCCAATATGTTTCCTGTAATCAGATCTTCATAATACACATTTTTTTGTTGCATCATTTGATCCAATTTATGTGAAAAATCGGTTAGATCATTGGGCTCTTTTTCAAATTCTACAAACCACTCGTGGTAAGACTTTCCATTGTTCTGACTTACAAACGGAGCGACGGTAAACTCTGTTATTTTTCCTCCGCAGGATTCGAGTGTGGCCAACATGGCCTGTTCTACTTCCTCTCCGATTACATGTTCTCCAAATGCGGATATAAAATGTTTGATGCGTCCACTCACTATGATTCTATAGGGATCCAATGAAACAAACTTTACGGTATCTCAAATATTGTAAGCCCAAAGTCCGGCATTGTTACTGATGATCAGCGCGTAATTAACTCCGATTTTGACATTTTCAATGGTGAGTCTGGTTGGTTTTTCTTGATGAATTTCTTCTACTGGCACGAATTCGAAGAAAATTCCGCTATTGGTATTTAACAGCAAACCTTTTTCTTTCTGACTGTCTTGAAAAGCAAAGAATCCTTCACTTGCAGGGAACAATTCTACAATATCAATTTCTCTACCAATGCTTTCCATCAGTTTGGCTCTATAGGGCTCAAAATTCACTCCACCCTGCACAAGCACCTGTAGGTTGGGAAACAAATCCCCAATTTTTTTTCCTGAGCGTTGCGTCAATCGATCAAAATACATCTGCATCCATGGTGGTATACCACTTATGAGACTCATATTCTGGTTTATGGTTTCGTCAACGATTTTATCAAGTTTGGTTTCCCATTCTTCGATACAATTGGTTTCGAAGCTGGGCAATTGATTGGATCTAAGGTATTTGGGAACATGATGATTCACTATTCCGCTGAGTCTGCCTGTCGGAATATCTCCGATTCTTTCCAGTTCGGGGGATCCGCTCAAAAAAATCAACTTACCAGATGCGAAATCGGTTTTTCCGGTTTCGGCCATGTAAGAAAGCAATGCGTTGCGTGCGGTGTTGATGTGATTGTGAATCGAATCTTTGGTTATGGGAATGTATTTCACTCCGCTGGTTGTGCCACTGGTTTTTGCAAAATAGATCGGTTTCCCTTTCCATAAAACGTTCTGTTTCCCTTTCTTTATCTCTTCAATATAAGACTTGAACATTTCGTAATCCCGAATCGGAACCAAATTGACGAAATCCTCGTGGTTTTTTATAGAAGCAAAGGAATGTTCTTTACCGAATTGTGTTTGTTGTGCAGATTTAATCAGACTATTGAAGTGTGAAATCTGGTCTTTAACGGCATTTTGCTTATCCCTTTGGATCTGGCGATTGATAAAATTTGCAAAAGGTTTTGCCAGTATGGATTTAATGTTCATGCGCCGATTTAATGTAGCGTTAAAATTAATTGATTCATTACAGAATATGAGAAACAAGTTAGAAGAACTAAGTCAAAATTATCTTAAATATTAAATTCAACGTTACAAAAAATACCTACTTATTGGTATTTCTCAATTCGAGCGTTATTCAGAATTTCATTCTTAATTTTTTACTAAGAAATTGTCGGTTTTCAATCTTTTCAATGAGAAAATATTAAAGCCATTTGTAATTAGGATAAATCGAAAAAAATTGGTTTACATCCCACTGTTCCGACAGTGGGAATTAAGCGCGCGTCCCGGAGTTTATGCTTCGGGACTTTTTTCATCACAAATCAACCTGA
>JBDLUO010000236.1:0-5220 GCA_039805285.1 Bacteroidota bacterium | reverse complement strand
AATCGCTTAAACATAGTTGTTGCAATAGCGACTGTGATCACTTTTTTATTCTCCCGAAGTTCCTCATTCGTAGAATCCGAATACGCTAATGGGTTTTTCCGCGTATGGGTCAAGGGCATTCCAAAGGCAACATCGTTCATTCCGTTTTCTGTTGGCGATTTGATGTATCTTCTTTTTTTCTTTTACTTGGGGTATAAGTTTCTCTCTTTTATTAAAAACAAGAGAAGTTCTAGTGATAACAGCAAATGGAACCGAATTTTTATCCCCGTAACAAAGGGCTTGAAATATGTGCTGGTAATTTATTTGATTTTTCTTTGGATCTGGGGTTTGCATTATTTCAGGTCTGATGTTTCTCTTGCATTTAAAGTGAACAAGTCTGTTTATTCAAAAGCGGAATTGATTAGGTTGAATCAAAACTTGATCATGAAGATGAAAGCGTTTCGGCCAGAGAGAAGCATCGAATTAAAGGATATGAATGAATCAGCGAGAAAGGCCTATGTTTCTTGTGGTTTAATTTCTGATCGTCAATCTGAACGACTGTTGGTAAAAAAATCTGTTTTTAGCAAAGGGATTGCATATTTGGGAATTTCTGGTTATTACAATCCATTTACCGGAGAAGCTCAAATTGATGGGTCATATCCGATGGCTATGAAAAGTTTTGTAACCGCACATGAAATGGCGCATCAACTCGGATATGCAAGGGAGGATGATGCGAATTTTTTGGCTTTTTTGGCTTCCGAAAACAGCAAAGACAGTGCTTTGATTTATGCTACACAATTGCAAATGTTTATCTACGCCAATGGGGCATTGTATGATTGTGATTCTCTTACTGCAAAAAGCATACGAAGAACAATGCCAGTCGAAGCGAAGGGGGACATAAAAAGCCTTTTCAATTATTACAACAGTAAAAAAAATCCAATAGAGCCAATAGCTACAAAACTATATGGATGGTTTTTGAAAAGCCATCGTCAACCTCAAGGAATGGTTACCTACAGCGAGGTATTGTCTTTGGTGATGGATTATTATCGAAAAAACAAATGGAATTATCGTTAGAATTTGTTCTTCCACATCATACTTTCAACTGGACGATTGGGCTGTCCGCTGTATTTCGCATTTGATTTTTGATTGTATTTTACTTCAATTTCACCTTCCACGGGAAAGTAAATTAATTGTCCGATTGGCATTCCTTTATAAATACGCACGGGTTTCTTTACTGAAATCTCCAACGTCCAGTTGCCACAAAAGCCAACATCACCCTTACCTGCAGTGGCATGTATGTCTATGCCCAATCTGCCTGTAGAAGACTTGCCCTCCAAAAAAGGTACGTGTGCGTGCGTTTCAGTGTATTCTTCGGTAACACCCAGGTAAAATGTGTCAGGCTGAAGTACGAATCCTTCATCCGGAATTTCGAAATACGAAATAGTGTTGTGTTTTTTTGCATCCAATTCATCGCTATCGTAGGTTGCCAGATTGGCTCCAAGATGAACATCATAGCTGTTACTGCCCAAGCAGTTTCTGTCATAGGGCTTTACAACAATCGTTCCCTTATCCATTTCCTCTAGTATTCTTTTATCGCTTAAGATCATTTTTGTGATATTGGTTGTTTCTTTGTAAAAGTAAAAGCTTAGTTTTTTTTAATTGAATTTTAAGGTTCATTTATGCCCTTGCTTTATCAACAAAATATCAACGAACACATAATTTGGGCTCTTTGGAGAATGGATGAACCGTTAGATTTTTTTGCATTGGAAGGTTACGAAGCCAGTAGAATCAGCCATCCGCAAAAAAGAAAACAACACTTAGCAGGAAGATATGTATTGAAAATGTTGTTGCCAGATCTCGACCTAAAAACAATTTCTGTTGCGGAAAACAAAAAGCCTTTCATTACAGGATCAGGAATAGATTTTTCCATTACACACTCCGACAATTTAGTCGGGGTTATTGTGGGTAGAGGCAGAAGGGTGGGGATGGATATTGAGTTTACCAATCAAAGAGTTCTTGACCTGAGCCATAAGTTTATGACTACAGCGGATTTTTCAATATTCTGTAAAGATGATTTTTCGGATCAGGAAAAAGCTACGATTTGCTGGACCATGAAAGAGTCTGCATTTAAATTAAATGGCATCCCTGGTGTAGACTTTAAAAATGATTTACGTTTAATTGCTGTTGATAAAAAAGAAGATGGCTGGCATGCAAAAATTCAAACTTTTGTAAATGGTGAACCCAGTACAAAAATTGCCAATGGTATGGAAATTGATGGCTACCAAATTTGTTTGATGTACTAATCTTTTCGATTTTATTCTTCGAGCAAATTTTCATCATCTTTATCTTCCAAATCCATATCTATTGCATTTTGTCCAGCAATGCCTTGCATAGACCCCGAAATTTGTAAAGAGTTTTGGATGATTAATTCGAGTTGTTTTTCTTTTTTCTTCCAGTTTTTTTCGAAGTCGTCACGCTCTTTTTGTAACATTTGTTTCAGGTTTCTGAAACCATCTCGAATGGCGTTCCAGTTGCCTACAAATTCAGGCCCGGTTAAATAATTATATAGCGCAACCATTTTGTCGCCTTTGTTTTCTTGGTTTTTTCTGGCCTCAAAAACACGTATAATACCCATACGTAAGAGTTGAGTTAAACTTTTCACTTCTCGAAATGAGCAGATGTAAACTCCATTTTTCTCTCCAAACTGATCCATTTCTTTGGGCATAGCTTTAGTGACAATCACAGCGATATCGGCTTTTTGAGACAGCATATCGGCTTTGAGTTTCTCTATCCAGTCTCCACTGAAATTTTCAGTCCTTTTACTTTCAAAAATTATTCTTCCGCATTCATGTCCGAATTGATTGTTTATGGTCATGATACAATCTGCCCCTTTTACTCCTTTACCTACTTCGCTTATGGTATCAAATGGAAATTGATTTCGTAGCAATTCCTCCAATGCCAATTCTTGAACTTCACCTTGCAATTGCATAGAACCTTGCTCTGCTTTTCGTTTCATCTGATCCGCAAGATTTTTTTGGTCTTCGAGCTGTTTTTCCAGCTCTTTCATTTTCATGGTCAGCTCGTCTTCTTTTAGTTTGTTTTTTTCCGCTTCTTGACTTCGGATGCTTTCGGATAAGGTTTTTCTTTCTTCCATCAACTGTTTTTGAACAGAAAGTTCTAATTCCGCTTCTCTGTTTTTCAACTCATTTTCTTTTTTTAAAAACTCCAGTTCTTTGTTTCTTGCTTCCTTCAATTTCTCTTCTTGTTCTCTGTTGTTTTCTTCGAGTTGCTTTAGTTTTCCTTCAAAGTCTTTGGTCATTTTGCTGTTCAATTCTTCACTGAGTTCTTTTTGCAAACGAGTTCTTTCTGCATTCATTCTTTCTTGAAAAATCTGATTTTCATTTTTCTTTTTCTCTTCAAAAGCTTTCAATTCAAGATTCAAATTATTCTTTTCCTTTTCGATTGATTGTATCGAATCATTCCATTTTTCTTGATATTCTTTTTTGATTTTTTGTTCGATATCGGATGCGATTACATTTTCTACATCAAAGCTTTCGCCGCACTTCGGGCAAGTGATATTGTTGTTCATAAGAGGCTCGTTATATGATGATATTTTGGAATTGAAAGCTAAAATTATGAGCAAAAATTGGATTTATGTAAAATGGGGAAAAATAGATTTTTGGGAGAATTAAGCGCTTCTAAATAAAAAGAGATTGGGATGCAAGGTGTTGTAATTGTTTATCTTCTGGAGCTAATGTGGTTTTTTAATTATTGAAGAAATCATATCTTTGCCATCCGAAAATGAAAACAATCATTTCCAATGCGGCGATGGCGAAATTGGTAGACGCACTACTTTGAGGTGGTAGCGCCCGAAAGGGTGTGGGAGTTCGAATCTCCTTTGCCGCACGAAAGAAAGTCCAGCATGAAAGTGCGGGGCTTTCTTGTTTATGATAGTCTTTTTGTGAAAAAAAGGATTGGCAATCAACACCAATATTGGGTAGAGAATTTATTTCAAGAGCACAAATACTGTTGCAAAATATCGTTTCTATCCATTTATGACTTACTAAGCACAATTCTAATGCAGGTTCCTTTTTGAGGATCACTTGATTTTACAAATATTTGACCTTTGTGATATTGTTCAATGATTCGTTTGCTCAATGACAGGCCAAGTCCCCAACCTCTTTTTTTTGTTGTAAATCCAGGTTTAAACACAGTCTGCCAGTCTTTTTTCGGAATGCCTTTACCTGTGTCTGAAACATCTATTTTAATTGAATTTTTTTCTTCAGAAACATTCAGCATGATTTGTCCTTTTCCTTGCATGGAGTCAAGTGCATTTTTTAATAGATTTTCTATAACCCAATCAAACAAAGGGATATTCATTGGAATCGTTAGATTAGGGGTTTGTGATGTTCCTATGATAAATTGAACCTTGTCGCTAGATCTCTTTTTTATATAATCTACCATGTGTTCAAGCTGCGGCATAAGTGGAGTTTGATCCAACTTAGGAATGCTTCCAATTTTTCCAAATCTGTCTGTTACCAGTTTTAGTCTGTCAACATCTTTACCAATTTCCTTGATGATTTTTCCGTTTGGTGTTTCGTCTTTTAGCATTTCAACCCAACCTTCTAGGCTCGAAATGGGAGTGCCCAACTGATGAGCGGCTTCTTTCGCCATGCCCGCCCATACTTGGTTTTGAGTTGATTTGTTGCTGGTGCTAATCAATGATAACGTAATCAAAATGAAAAGAGAGATGATGAAAAGTTGAACTAAGGGGTAATATCCCACTTCATTCAACAGAGTAGAATTTCCGTAATAATATTTATTGAAGATGACAGGATCAGAAGAAATATCTACCCGAATGCTGTTATGTAAATTCCGATAGTTGTCTATTTTTTTAGTTAGGTATAAAGAATCGCGTTTAATTGCATTTGAATCAAGATTGAGGTAATTCCCGGTAGGTCGGTCGAGTTCGTCGGTTTCTATGATGGGAATATCTGAATTTTCGTTCGTTATGATATTGGTTAAGTTTAAAGCAGCGGGGTCTGTGGTGGTGCTTTTGGTTTTCAGAGATTCGGCCCAAACCCTAACTTTTTTTCTTTCGTCGTCAGCAATTTTTTTTGTTAGGTAATTGGAGTAAAAAATGGTACCGGTTACGATAACAATCGCAAATAATGCCAATATGGTTTTCCAATTCAAGTGGGATGAAAACATGCGTAAAAGTAGTGATTCGTCGATTAAAAA
>JBDLUO010000235.1:0-4744 GCA_039805285.1 Bacteroidota bacterium | reverse complement strand
ATGCGGTCTGCTTCATCCAGTACAAAGATTTCGATGTGTTTTAGGTCGATGAAACCTTGATTAATCAGATCCAACAATCTTCCGGGTGTAGCCACTAGAATTTCCGGACCTCTTTTTAGTGTTTCTACCTGAGGGTTTTGTCCGACACCGCCGAAAATAACGCAAGTTTTAAGAGAAAGAAAAGAGCCATAGGCGCGGAAGCTTTCTTCAATTTGAATGGCGAGTTCGCGCGTTGGTGTTAGAATCAGCGTTCTGATGGGTCTTCCTTTCGGTTGATTTGAAGGTCTGTTTGCCAGCAATTGTAGCATGGGAATGGCGAAAGCGGCAGTTTTTCCCGTACCGGTTTGTGCGCAACCCAAAAGGTCTCTTCCATTGAGGATATGAGGTATTGCTTGTTGTTGGATGGGAGTCGGTTTTGTATAGCCTTCTTTTTGAACGGCTTTAAGAATGGGCTCAATGAGCGTAAGGTCTGTAAATAACAAAATAATAAATTAAGGATGAACGTGGTCTTTGAAGAAACAAAGTTCGACTACAAATAAGCGTTGGAAAGGGAACAGGAGAAGGTTGAAGCCCTGCCAACAATGTTAGACCACAAAAAGCAAAGATAGGGTTATTTGTTAAGGCCAAGGTTGTGAATCGTGGAAAAACAACGAAGTGTATGGATATAATAACTTACAAATAACAACAAAAGGATAAATAATTAGCCCTCTTTAAAGAGAAAGCAAATGACGTTTTCTTTTTATTTATAAGGATTAAAGAATTTAATACAAGGATAGATTTTTGGTTAATATTATTTACATATTGTTTCAATCCATTTGAGGAATTATGGCATTTAGTTCAAATTTGGATTTTTGCTCTATTATTGTTTGAAATGGAGCAAAAGCGAATTGATTAAAGATGTATATGGATATACAAGATTGATTTTCGAAAATGACAAACTGGTAAAATGAAGATTTCAAGGGGGAGATACCAGAGGATATGAACTTTTTTAAGTGAAAAACGACTTTATCCTGCCGTAATATTGCGAAATCCTAAATTTTAGTTTTTTAAAAAATCGAGATATTTAAACAAGCCAACAAAAAATTCTGGTTTTTTAACAACAGTTCCTTTGTCAATTGACAATTCTAATATTGTAAAGTCCGAATTATCACCCAATAAAACTGTTTTTTAAAAAAAAGAATGTAATATTGCCTCGGATTTGGCGCGTTTCTAAAATATCCGACTCAAAACTTCCGGAAACAGGCCATTCCTCTCAATCAAAAAATTTCTCAATCCCATCATTTTTTAGCGTTTGAACGACCAACGCATATTTACCCATCTATTTTTATGTATCAATTATCTCAATTGAGCGAATTACTTATTCCTGAGCTTGCAGACGTTGCAAGTCAATTGGGAATCGCTTCAATCAAAAATCTAAACAGAGACGAAATCATTAAAGCAATAATGGAAAAACAAGCTACCGATTCGGGCGAGAAGCCGAAGAGAAAAAGAATAGTGAAAGGAGCAGAAGAACAAGTTGTAACTGCGCCAGAACAACAAGCTCAACCCATTGCCGAAGAAAAACCCACAGAGGTTAAAAAGGGAGCTGGCAGACCTAAAAAAGTGGAAACCGACAAAAAGCAACCGCTTAAAAAAACAAGACAAGAGCCGACTCAGCAACAAATGGACTTGATGCCGATTACAGAGGAGCAAACAACGGTACCGCCCGCAATTGCACAAATGTTGCAACAAGAAGACATTCAACAGCCCGAAACAAACATCGAGCCCATTCCGCAACCAGTTCGTGAACAAAGACCGCAACACCATCACCATAAACCACAAATGCCAGTTTTCAATATCGAATTAGACGGTATTGTATCTGGAGAGGGTGTACTTGAAATGATGCCCGATGGATATGGATTTTTAAGAAGCAGTGATTATAATTATTTGTCTAGTCCGGATGACGTATACGTTTCTCCATCACAGATTAAACTGTTTGGATTAAAAACGGGCGATACTGTGGTGGGATCGGTTAGACCTCCAAAAGAAGGAGAGAAATATTTCGCATTGCTTAAGGTTGAAACCATCAACGGAAAAACGCCTGAAGAAGTAAGAGATCGCGTTCCGTTTGATTATTTAACACCATTGTTTCCTTTTGAACGTTTGAACCTTACAACAAAACCAGATCACTATAGTACAAGAATCATGGATTTGTTTACACCCATTGGAAAGGGGCAACGTGGATTGATTGTTGCACAGCCCAAAACGGGTAAAACCATGTTGTTGAAAGAATTGGCAAACGCCATTGCCGAAAACCATCCGGAGTGTTATTTGATGATTGTACTTGTAGATGAAAGACCAGAAGAGGTGACGGATATGGAGAGAAGCGTTAAGGCAGAAGTGATTGCATCAACCTTTGATGAACCTGCAGAAAAACATGTGAAAGTGTCTACCATCGCGCTTCAAAAAGCGAAAAGATTGGTTGAATGCGGACACGATGTAGTTATACTTTTAGATTCTATTACCAGACTGGCTCGTGCACACAATACGGTTGCTCCTTCGAGCGGAAAAGTATTGTCGGGTGGTGTTGAGGCCAATGCGATGCAAAAGCCAAAACAGTTTTTTGGTGCTGCCAGAAAAATCGAAAACGGCGGATCACTTACCATCATAGCAACCGCTTTGGTTGATACCGGAAGTAAAATGGATGAGGTGATTTTTGAAGAATTTAAAGGAACCGGAAATATGGAGCTTCAGTTGGAAAGAAAACTTTCCAACAAGAGAATTTATCCTGCCATTGATATTGTTTCTTCTTCTACAAGAAGAGATGATTTGTTGCTCGACAAAGAGACCTTCCAGCGTATGTGGGTTTTGAGAAAGCATATGGCAGACATGAACCCCGAAGAAGCCATTTCACTTTTGTTGAAAAATATGAAAGGAACAAAAAACAATGCAGAGTTCCTGACATCTATGAATGGATAAAAATGATATCAATTATTAACAAGAAAAATCTAGGTTAATTAAAAATAACCTCCCCAAAACTACATTGCATAACATAATGTATTAATTTTATTCAATAACATATTGCTGCGTTTTCACTGCCTCCAGAACCGACCAACTTCTCTCGCAGAAAGCAGCCTGAACTATATGCCAAGTATGAAGCAGCCCGTATCGTGGGGCTACTCGCCTGGCATATTCGTTCTTGGTCGGACGTTGGAGGCTGGTGAGATGGCCTCACGTAGTTTATTCCCCAATTCAGTTTAGTGGCCTTACTGAAACAAAGTAATGCCAATCATGCAATTTCAAAAAAAGGTAAAACGCAATTTATTATTGTGTTTATACGCCCTTTCATTCGTTTTTTCAACATCTATCAAAGCACAGGATTACTCAATTCGCTTTGAAACAACTTCCCTCGGCGAGGTTTTACAGAAAGCAAAACAACAGAAAAAATCGATTTTTGTCGATTGCTATACAAAATGGTGTGGTCCTTGTAAACAGATGGAAAAAGAGACCTTTACTCAAAAAGCCATTGCAGAATACTTCAACGAAAACTTCATAAACGTAAGGGTGGATTTGGAAGAGGGAGAAGGTCCAGCGTTTATGAAAAAACATGCAATAAGAATTTTTCCAACCCTCTTTTTTCTGGATTCAAACGGAGAAGTAATACATCGATTCGCAGGTTATCAAGATTCTTCAATGCTTATGGAAGAAGTGCATAATGCATCTTCAACAGAAAATAATTTCGCCTTTAAAAACGAAAAAATAGAGGCGATTAAAAAAAAGTATAAAAATACAAACCAAATTGACCTAGCAGAAGTTGCAAATAGCTTGATTTTTTTACGAACCCTTAACATGGAAGATAGCGTCTTATCTGATATCTATTTTTCAAACATAACACCTGCATCTTTTTTAGACTCAATTCATTGGATTACGATGACGAATTTGATCCGAGATATTTATCATCCCGCATTTACCTATTTTCTTGAAAACAAATCAACTTTCGAAGAAAAATTTGGAACCCAAGCTGTTCAATATTATATAGAAGACATCCTTGTTTTTGGGGTTGGCAATCTTCTTGCTCAAACAAAAAATATGGCTGAATTAGAGCAGCATATTAGAATCTTAAAAAAACTTAAACCAGAAAACTTTACGGACTCAGCTGTTTACCGTCTTAAACTTAACTATTATTCTACTAAGAAAGATTGGAAAAACTACATCAAACTTTTTGAGCAGGACGAGGAAAAATATCAGACAAACGTTTTGGGTGCAGTGAATGAAGTGTGCTGGAACATCTTATCTACATCACACAATAAGAAGTTGTACCAAAAACTCGAAACTTGGATGAAAAAAACCTTGTTAGATCAATATGAAGAAGACATAGAATGGCTCATTGTAGGTGATTACAAAACAAAGCTTAAAAAATATGAGAAAAGAAAATTGACAAATGAGGAGATATCAAACCTGAATTTGCTTTATCAATATAGCATGTACCCATCAATTGATACTTACGCCAATCTATTATATAAACTAGACAGAAAGAAAGAGGCCAGAGTTTATGCCGAAAAAGCTGTTAAGATCGCTAAGATTTTTGAACAAGATGCAAGCGAAACAGAACAGCTGCTTCAGAAATTATAAAAAAGATTTATTCACTCCAAAACCGACCAAAAATGAAAAAAAAAGTCAATGACAGCACGTAAAAATTAAGTTTTTATCAAAAAGGAATTAAAATCAAAAAAATCAAAAAAATTAAACATGAAACGAATTAAAC
>JBDLUO010000234.1:0-5685 GCA_039805285.1 Bacteroidota bacterium | reverse complement strand
GGGTTGTCCTCCACCAACGATCACTAAGGCTCCAGTAACCAATACAAAAACAGGATCAATGTCGGTGAAAGTTTATCCTAACCCAACTACAAGTCAGTTTAATGTTCAAGTAAACACAACAGGTTCTGAAGAAGCTGTGGTACGTATCTTGGATGTACAAGGACGATTTGTGAAGTCTGTAAAAGTTGCGGCGAACCAAGTAATTGGTTTAGGCGCAGAACTTAAAGCAGGTGCATACTTGCTAGAAGTAAGACAAGGCAATGAGGTTAAAACAACTCGTGTGATTAAATTTTAATCGAACAAGATCCTTTTATAATAGAAAGTCCACCGATATCGGTGGACTTTCTGCGTTGGTAATATAAAAGATTAGGGATTTGAGATTTTTGGTTTGTTGTTCCGCTTCGCGGATTTAGTATTTGTAATTATTGATTTGTGATTTGTTTTTACAACTGAAGTCACTCGGCTAAATAATTATGCGTAGTGCGCGCAGGCTATGCAAAACGATTGAAAAGATTAGTGAATTGGGTTTAGTTATTCAAAAAATTAGTGGATTTACGTGATCGACTTTATGTTCTTGTAAACACGGGATATATACCGCCGCTAAAAAACATTTTTAAAACCCGCTTC
This sequence comes from Bacteroidota bacterium, assembly GCA_039805285.1. GTDB lineage: Bacteria > Bacteroidota > Bacteroidia > Chitinophagales > Chitinophagaceae > Ferruginibacter. The sequence goes on along the minus strand of JBDLUO010000234.1, from coordinate 5,058 downwards.
TCGATAAATTTCAATTGCTTTCTGTATACTTTTTGAAATTATTTAGAATCATTTGCCAGCCTTCCCGCTGTAATTCTATCGGGTTTTCAGTTTCTGGTTCAAATGAGATTTGAACTCCGGTATTGTTTTCGTTTTCCGAAAAAACAACAGTCATTTTTCTATTGTCCATAAATGTTAAGTCAAACTTTTCTCCTATAACAACTTCATCATAAATGCCTTCAAAGTCGAATCCAAAACTTCCATCTTTGGCTTCCATTCTTGCCGAATATTTTCCACCGACAATCAATTGATTTGTTGCAGAAGGACAAGTCCAATCGTCTGATGCAAAGTTCCAGTTTGTTATGTGTTTCGCTTCGGTGTAATAATCCCAAACTTTATTTATGGGTGCAAAAACCGTTGCATGAATATCTATACGCTCCATGGTAAATTGATTTTATGATAAACGAATGAGTTGACCTTTTCTTTTGACAATATTTTTATAATCCCACTGAATGACACTCGATTTTTTTAACCATCGTTCCAAATCTATCAGATTAATTTCAGAAACAGCATTGTAAAATACAGAAGCATCTTTAAATTTTTTTCCTACAACACACAGATTAATTTCATCAAAATCAGCACCGCTCCAAAACATCAATCTTACACCACGCTTTTGTATGCTATATCCAACTATGGGATTTTCGTTGATAAACCAAACCGGATGTGCATGCCAAATTTTGCCCTGCGATTGGGTTAAATGTTTTTCTATGAAGGATGACAATAGACTACAAATGCTTGTTTCGTTGGTCTCCCATTTTTCATTGTATTCTTGAATGGATGGATTCATTTAAAAAATCAGTTTTCTTTATCAATACGAACTACCACAAATCTACTTAAGTGATTATTTTGTCTATTTCTTTTTGTTTTCAAAGAAAGAGAATTTTCGTGTTTTATTAATTCACTGCATTCTGTTTTTATTTTCTTTTCTGAAATTCCATTTTTTATGATGAATTCTGATACAGATAGTGCTCTCTTTCTAGATAACTCAAGATTCATCTTTTTGTTTCCCGAGGCATCGGTATGACCACAGATTTGAATACAATAATTTGAATCTTTGATGGTCCTGATGTTAGAGATAACATAGTTTCGCAGGTTTTCCATTTGTGGCTCGGTTAGTTTTGATTTACCAATTTCAAAAAAGGTTGTGAATATGGGAAACAGGGGTATCTTTTTTTTATCTATTTGGGAAAAAGAAAAAAGAGGGCTCGTTACCCCCAAAACAAAAAGCATTATTTTCAACATAGGGGCGAAGTTAAATATTTGCTTGTGGAGTTATCTTAAACACACCATTTATCCAAACTAAAACCACCTTTTTCTTCGGAAATAATAGAGCATAGATCCAAAGGTTAAAAACATGATTCCGACTACGCCCCAGAATCCAAGATTGTCTTTAACCCAATTCCCAAAATCGAGGTTCATTCCAAAAATACCTCCGATAACGGTAGCGGGTGCCAGCAGACAAGTAACAATGGTCATGATTTTCATCGATTCATTCAATCGAACATTCATGTTACTCATGTATAAGTCGTGCAAGTTTACCATCATATCCCGATGGTTTTCTAACAGCTCGTTTGCTTGCCGAGCATGATCATACACGTCTCTAAAGTATTTTTCTGATCGTTCATTAATCCAATCCGATTCAGTTTTGATGATTCCTTGTATAAGCTCAGGAACCGGACCAATGCTACGCTTCATTAAAACTATCGCATTTCGTAGATGGTTTATTTTTATCAATGTTCTTTTGCTTGAGTCTTTGATGATTTCCATTTCGAGCAACAATATATGATCCGCCAATTTATTCATCACAACAAAATAATGATCTACAATTGCATCTATAAGCGCATAGAGCAGAAAGTCAATATCATATTGTCTCACGCGTGATGTTTTCACATTCAATCTTTCTCTTACCGTATTAAATGCATCTTTCAAATCATCTTCCTGAATGGTAATCAGCATTTTATTTCCTAAAATCACACTCATTTTTTCGGTTTCAACTTCTCCCTTTTTTTCATTGAAGTAGAGCATATTCAACACACAGAAAATCAACCCATCTATCTCTTCTATTTTCGGGCGTTGTCCTATGTTGATGATGTCTTCCAGAATCAGCGTGTGTATTTTGAGTGGAACCAAACATTTTTCCAATTCAACCTTATTGATTCCGTCAATGTTGATCCAACATTTCTTTTCCTCTTTTGGATATTCAAAGCAATCTTCAATGGCTTTGCTTTGTATCATTTCATAGTCGTCTCCACCGAAGCTGTGTATTTGTATACTCAACACCTCGGCCTCCGATCGAACGGGAATGGTTGTGGGATTTACCCGTAACACTTTTCTGCTTTGTGCAGACTCAAATGGGTTTAAAAAGAAATCGAGGTACTTATTTGCTTTCATTTTTCAAATAATAATACAACGTAAGCTAGCGCTCGTTTGTAACAGGGAACAATCGTTCATTTGTTACAAAAGATGCTTAAGCAGTTTATGTTGCTTGTTTATATTTTACCGTGCGTTTTGACACACGATTTTCTTTTTGAAAAACGACAACGAAGTGTTAGAAGTTCGCGCTTTTTGGATAACGCGGAAATGGAATGACGTCTCTGATGTTGCCCATGCCTGTAACAAATTGTACAATTCTCTCGAATCCCAATCCGAAACCTGCATGCGGACAAGCACCGAAGCGTCTTGTGTCTAAGTACCAATCCAGTTCTTCGGTTGGTATATGCATTTCGTTCATTCTTTCTACCAGCTTATCGTAGCGTTCTTCTCTTTGTGAACCTCCAACGATTTCGCCGATTCCGGGTGCGAGAATATCCATAGCCGCTACCGTTTTTCCATCATCATTCTGGCGCATGTAAAACGCCTTTATTTCTTTAGGATAGTTGGTAAGGATGACTGGTTTTTTAAAATGTTTTTCTACGAGATATCTTTCGTGTTCACTTTGTAAATCAATGCCCCACTCTTCTACAAGGTATTGGAATTTCTTTTTCTTATTGTGGCTACAAGATTTGAGTATTTCAATTGCTTCGGTGTATGTGATACGCTCAAACTGATTGTTAATAACAAATTCCAGTTTTTCAATCAACCCCATTTCACTTCTCTCCTGTTGTGGCTTTTGTTTATCTTCTTCTTCGAGACGTTGAGCTAAGAATTCCAGGTCTTCACGGTTATGGGTAATCGCGTGGTTGATGATGTGTTTGATGAATTCTTCTGCAAGATTCATATTGTCTTCCAAATCATGAAAAGCCATTTCGGGTTCAATCATCCAGAATTCTGCGAGATGTCTTGTGGTGTTTGAATTTTCGGCTCGGAAAGTTGGACCAAATGTGTAGATATCACTGAACGCCATGGCTGCAAGCTCTCCTTCCAATTGCCCACTTACCGTTAGATTTGTGCTTTTTCCAAAGAAATCTTCTTTGAAGTTTATGCTTCCATCTTCGTTTTTTGCTGCGGTTCCGTCTATGGGCAAAGTGGTAACGCGAAACATTTCTCCTGCGCCTTCTGCATCACTTGCTGTAATGATTGGCGTATGAAGATATACGAATCCTTTTTTGTTGAAGAAATCATGAATGGCGAATGCAAGTGCATGTCTAACACGAAAAATGGCACCAAACGTATTGGTTCTGAATCTAAGATGAGCGATCTCACGAAGAAACTCCAGACTGTGTTTTTTGGGTTGAAGCGGAAATTTTTCTGCATCACTGTCTCCCAAAATTTCTATAGCAGTTGCTTTCATTTCTACTTTCTGTCCTTTACCTAAAGAAGGTATGATTTCACCAACGGCTTTGATACATGCGCCTGTTGTTATTCTTTTTAATGTAGTCTCGTCCAACATACCCAGTTCCACAACAATCTGAAGGTTTGTATTGGTACTGCCATCATTCAGGGCAATAAACTGATTGTTTCTAAAAGTACGAACCCAGCCCATTACTGTTTTTACCACGTGGGTTTCATTTCCATTAATGAGTTCTTTTATGCGTGAACGGGTATTTAGCATGTTCTTAATATTTGGATGATGAGCAAAGATAAAAAAACAGCTCCGAATCGTAACGGACAAACATTCGTTGTTGATTCGGAGCTAATTTATGTGAAATGAAGGTTATGTTCTAGCGACCCTGATTGGAGAAACGGCGATCCCTGTTACCCTGACTGTGCGCATGAGGTCTTTTGGGTTTGTGTCCCATTGGTTTCTTTCCCCCTGGTGCTGGCTTACTTGGTGCACTTGCAGACATAGACATATCCATATGGTATGTATGATGCTGATCTACGGGCAACTGCTTTCCGATTAGCTTTTGAATGTCTTTCAAGTAAGGCACTTCTTCTTGTTCACAAAAAGAGAGCGCTGTTCCGCTTAAACCCGCTCTTCCGGTTCTACCAATGCGATGAACATAGGTTTCTGGAACATTTGGCAATTCATAGTTGATAACATAAGCAAGCTCATCTACATCAATTCCCCTTGCTGCAATATCTGTTGCGACCAATACGCGCGTGGTTCTTTCTTTAAAATTGGTTAATGCACGCTGTCTTGCATTTTGAGATTTGTTTCCGTGAATCGCTTCTGCACTTATGTCCAAACGAAAAAGATCTTTTACCACTTTATCTGCACCATGTTTGGTTCTGGTAAAAACCAAAACAGGGTTGATGTTTTCATCTTTTAGAATATGAGCCAACAGGTTTTTCTTGTTTCCTTTATCTACAAAAAATACGTGTTGTTGTATTGTGTCTGCGGTTGAAGACACGGGTGTTACTTCTACTTTTTCTGGATTTACCAAGATGGCATTGGCTAAAGATTGGATTTCCATTGGCATGGTTGCGGAAAAGAATAGCGTTTGACGTTTAGCTGGAAGTTTGGTGATTACTCTTTTTACATCGTGAACAAAGCCCATATCCAGCATGCGGTCTGCTTCATCCAGCACAAAGATTTCGATGTGTTTTAGGTCGATGAAACCCTGATTAATCAGATCCAGCAATCTTCCGGGCGTAGCCACTAGAATTTCCGGACCTCTTTTTAGTGTTTCTACCTGA
>JBDLUO010000233.1:0-4982 GCA_039805285.1 Bacteroidota bacterium | reverse complement strand
TTGAAAACCCAAACCTATTGGCTAGGTACCGATGGTTTTGGCAGAGATTTATTAAGTAGAATACTGGTGGGTAGTCGGGTTAGTCTTTCTGTTGGATGTATTGCTGTTGCTGTTTCTTTGCTCTTGGGCATCTTTTTAGGTGCAATGGGAGGCTACTATCAGGGAAGAGTAGACGCTTTTGTGGTTTGGTTGATTCAGGTGGTTTGGAGCTTGCCGACGCTTTTACTGGTATTCGCATTTACCATCATTATGGGAAAAGGGTATTGGCAAATCTTTTTTGCTGTTGGATTAACCATGTGGGTGAATGTGGCAAGATTGGTTAGGGGACAAGTGTTGACGTTAAAAAACAGGGATTTCGTAAAAGCGGCTTTGATTATGGGATTCAGTGATGTTAGAATAATGGTCAAACACATTCTGCCCAATTTAATTGGTCCCATTATGGTTATAGCGGCAGGTAATTTTGCTTCTGCGATTATGATTGAAGCTGGACTTAGTTTCTTGGGATTGGGCATTCAGCCGCCGGAACCGAGTTGGGGTGGGATGATCAGAGAAAACTATAGTTTTATTCTAACCAACAAGCCTTTCCTTGCCATCGTACCTGGTTTTGCCATCATGACACTTGTAACGGCCTTTTTCCTTGTGGGAAACGGTCTCCGTGATGTTTTGGATGTAAAATCGGATCGTTAGCTTTTCGGAGCAACGGGAACATTTCTTCTGAATCCTTCTTCTAATGATATAAAGGTTTCGGTGCGATCAATGCCTTTGATTTTCTGAAGTTCATCATGCAATACAAAACGCAATTGGTTGATATCGCGACAAACAATTTCTAAAAACATGCTGTAGTTTCCGGTTATGTAGTTTAATCGGATGATTTCAGGAATCTTTTTCAACTCTTCTGCAACAACATCATACAAAGAACTTTTTTCGAGGTAGATACCAACGAATGCAGTGATGTCGTATCCAAGTAGTTTCAAATCCACACTGAGTCTCGTACCGGTAACGATACCATATTCCTGCAGTTTTTTAATTCTGACATGTATGGTTCCTCCACTTACAAATAATTTCTTCCCTAATTCTGCATATGAGATTTCTGCATTGGCCATCATATGGTCAATGATCTGCAGGTCGAGATTGTCTAAGCTGAATTTTGATGACATATTTTTTAACTTGGGTTGCAAGATAATTCGCAAACATTGAAAAAAAGAAATCATCACGATATGTTTTTTAAGAAAATTTCAAAAAAAATCCATTTGAGCCAAAATTTCTAGTTTGTACCACTGCTTTTTCAATGAAAGTGGAAAATCCGTTTTTCATTTTTTACATTTGCATTCCATGGGCCAAAAAAAACTCTTACGCTTCAATCAAATCAAGTCCTTTCCGCATGTTTGGGAATATCCAAAAGAAATCGCTGGAACCTGGAATCAAAAATTCGGAAACGAGAATGCGATTGTATTGGAACTTGCCTGCGGTCGTGGCGAATACACGGTTGGACTTGCCTCTTTATATCCGGATCAGAACTTTTTAGGCGTTGATGTAAAGGGAAACAGAATATATGTAGGGGCAAAGAAAGTATTGGATAAAGGACTTCCCAATGCTGGTTTTTTACGATCACAAATTGAAATGCTTTCTGATTATTTTCATCCCGAAGAGGTAAGTGAAATATGGTTGACTTTTCCAGATCCGCAACTGAGAACATCGAAATCAAAAAAAAGATTGACTCATCCTCGGTTTTTACGCATTTATCAGCAAGTGCTCAAAAAAGGAGGCGTTATTCATCTAAAAACAGATTCACCAGATTTGCATCGATTTACCCTTCAGGTTATTGAGATGTATGGATTACGTTTATTGGAATCGAATGAAGACGTTTATGCAGGTCAAAATATCGATGAAAGACTACAAATTAAAACCCATTACGAAGGTCTGGATATTGCCAAGAGCGAGCGTATTTTCTACCTTCGTTTCATGTTGATAGACGAAATACCAGACAAGGATCAACAGTTACAAGAATTGATCAGAGAAACAGAACAAAACAGAGACTGAATTGTCTAATGAATATGAGTGGCGAATTATTCAGGGAGGGTATAGACTTTTATTACAACGAATTGGGTTACATGGTACTTACAGAAAAGTATCATTTAGCCAAAGGATATTGTTGTGGCAATGGTTGTTTGCATTGTCCGTTCGATTTTGATGCTGTTCCCGAGCCCAAGAGGAGCCAATTGATTGCCCAGAAAAATGAAATCAAAAAAGATACCCGAACAAGAGATTAAGCAGGTTAAGTCCTATGGTTTTTTCCAGGATGTGTTTGATGTTGTCAAGCAAATACCCAAAGGAAGAGTTACCAGTTATGGGGCTATTGCAAAATATCTGGGTACAGGAATGAGTGCGCGGATGGTGGGTTGGGCTATGAATGCATCACACCAATCTATTGAATACGTTCCTGCACAAAGGGTGGTAAACAGAAATGGAGTGCTTACGGGTAAACATCATTTTTCTGATATAGGTGAAATGGAGCGACTTTTGAAATTGGATGGAGTAGAAGTAGAAGAAGATCAGGTGAAAGATTTCAAAAATCTATTTTGGGATCCTGCATTGGAAATTGGCATTTAAGTATTTCGGTTGATTGAAAAACCTACCTTTAACAGACAAGAAAACACCTATGTCATCAGACTCAAAAAACCCAGAAATCGCTTTGTTGCAATCCCAACTGAATGATCTAGAATATCTGATTGAGATGAGGGAAGAAGAGCTTAACGATCTTAAAAGCTCAACGCAAAGACTTGCAGAAATGAGGAGTATGTTGGAGTCGAATCAAATTGACAGAGAAGACTTGCAAATTAAGGAAACAGACTTTCAGCAAAAATATCAAGCGATATTGAACCGAGAGGAAGCGATGGAAAACGAGCTTGTACAATATATCGAACAAGAGAAATCAGTTGTGGATTGGGAGAAAAAAAACCAGTCGCTTCAAACGGAGCTCGAAATTGTTTTGGATGAGTTAACAGCTGCGAGAAAGGAAATCGAGGAATTGACTGCTTTTCGAAGTCAGGTTGTTGAACTGCAAAGCAAAATTGAAATGCTGAATCAAAGGTTACAGCATTCGAACGAATAATTCAAACCCAATAAAAGAAACTGTGATGAAGCAGATAGCCGACATCAGAAAAGATTACATATTCAAATCGTTGTCTGATTCCGACACACACCCAGATGCGATGAAGCAATTTGATCAATGGTGGAAAGAAGCCATTTCCAGTGAGATTGATGAGGTTAATGCCATGAGTTTGGCGACGGTCGGAGCGGAGGGAAAGCCATCTTGCAGAATCGTTTTATTGAAAGGATATGATGAAAGGGGTTTTGTATTTTTTACCAATTATGAAAGTAGAAAAGGCTTCGATTTAAGCCACAATCCGCATGCAGCACTTACTTTTTTTTGGAAAGAGTTAGAGCGTCAGATTCGTATAGAGGGCACGGTGGTAAAGGCGCCAGAAACGGAGAGTGCAGAATATTTTCACAGCAGGCCCAGAATGAGTCAGATTGGTGCCTGGACTTCTCCACAAAGCAAAGAGATTGAAAACAGGGATTATCTGGAGAAAAAATTTGATACACTAACCCTAAAATATGAGCATGAGGAAATTCCTTACCCGAAACATTGGGGAGGATTTATCTTGCAGCCTGAAAACATAGAGTTCTGGCAAGGTCGGGCAAGTAGGTTGCACGACAGGATTTTATATCAAAAGATAGAAAATAAAAAATGGAGCAAAGTAAGACTTGCTCCATGATTTCGCGATTCCGTTCGTGACGGACTTCGTTAATTATTTGCCTTTTTTCTCAGCGGCTTTTTTAGCAGCTGCAGCAGCTTTAACTGATTCAGCTGATTTTGCTGGTCTGCTTTTTCCAAAACTGCCTGCAAATGTTTTTCCTTTTTTTGTTCTGATGTCTCCGCGTCCCATGTTGTATGTATGAATGATTGATGAATCAAATAAAAAAGCAAGACGCAAAAGCGCCTTGCTTAAATCAGTTTTTAGATCAGATTTTAGCAGACAATTCTTTACCTGCTTTAAACTTAGCTACTTTTTTAGCTTTGATCTTGATAACAGCTCCGGTTTGTGGATTACGTCCGTTACGTGCTGCTCTTTTAGTTACAGAGAAAGTACCGAAACCAACCAAAGTGAGTTTGTTGCCACTTTTTAAAGTTTTGGTTACCGCTTCAATGAATGAATCGATTGTAGCGTTTGCTTGTGTTTTTGTGATGCCAGCATCATCAGAGATTTTGGCGATTAATTCTGCTTTGTTCATAATGGTGGTTTTGAAAAAGATTTTTTACTCCAACAAATATAGAAGGTTTTGTATTCAGACAAAATTATTTTTTCTCCACAATTATAATCACAAAGATCAATGAAACCCACTATTTTCAAGCGTTACAGCAAGTCATCCTGTTTCGAGAAATTCTGAATTTCAATATTAAATCATCGAAACCCTTGTCTGCACTGCATTTCAGAGAAAAATAATCTAAAAAACCTTTGCTGGCCTTATCTTCAGCCTGCTATCTATTTATTTTTAGTTGTCAAAAAATGACATTTATTTGTTTTGCACATTTAGTTAACAACCTGCATTATGGTTCTAAAAGCGATGAATCGATCCCCCCATTTTAGAAAAGATTTCTCACGAAGTTGGTTTGCAAATTTGTCTATGTATTGGTTGTATAAGCCCTTGCTTTCCGCTTCGTATTGAACTGCATAAGTAAGGCCTTCCGTTTCGTCTGTTTCCAGCAGTCGTAATACGCGATGCCCATTAAAGCAACCGGTTTCAAGCACTTCGGGAATATGTACTTCAATCAGCCATTTCAGCCACTCTTCATGAATCTCGTGCATCACTTTGATGGTAACATTATATAGAAACATTGTTTTCGTTTTTGGATGATTGGTTTTTGAAACAGATTATTTTACTTTCAATTGAACATATATTGGACAATGGTCGCTGTG
>JBDLUO010000232.1:0-6953 GCA_039805285.1 Bacteroidota bacterium | reverse complement strand
AAACGACAAGGATTGATGCATTTACATTAAACGGGAAATTTGGCTGTATGCTTGCCGGACTTGGCTTTGACGCCAGAGTTGCATTTGCTTTTTCGAAAGAGAAAAGAAGAGGATTAATGGGGTACATCAACATTTGTTTTCAAGAGTTTTTCAAAAAAATGTCTTATCACATCAAAGTAAAAATCGATGGAAAAGCGGTAGAAAAAGAAATATTTTTCATCAGCATAGCCAACAGCAATCAATTCGGAAACCGAGTGACCATTGCACCAAAAGCAAGATTGAGCGATGGTTTGCTGGATGTTGTTTTGGTTACAAAAATGAATCCTTTTCTTTCAGGAATGTATTTGCTGCTACAGATTTTATCTGGAAGGGTTCAGCGGTATAATTTGGAAGTAAATAAAAAAAAGAAAATATACTACTGGCAAACATCAGAACTTGAAATTGAAAATCTAGATCTTGCTCCGTTGCACATTGATGGAGAGCCCAAAACAACAAGCGAGCATATCAAAATCAAACTCATTTCTAAGGCGATTGAATTAATCGTGCCTTGATGCAAAAAGATTAATAAGATTGATCTTACCCTTTTGAAATAGGTTACGATACTCCATCAACCACGAGCTACTTTACCATTCTCCTTCTCAATCATTTTCTTCCACGACACCGGCCCGTTTCCTACAAACAAAAAAATCAACAAAAGTACAAGTACAACAATGGCATAAGCCAGTGAGGAATTGAGTGCAATGGAATTTATTTTTTCTTGTGAAAACAAAATTGCTCCTATTAAAATTGGCAACTGAGCTACAACAGCCAATCTGGTAAACATTCCGATGGTGATAAAAACACCGCCTAGCAAATGAACCCACGGTATGATGGTTTGAAGCCAATTGTACTCCCGTAAAGTGGTTTGATTTCGAAAAACTTGTTGTAGCAGATTATTGTCGTAGATAAACTGAATGCCCTTCATAAAGAGCAGAATTCCCAATAAGATTCTGAGTACAACCAACCATTTGGGATACATTATTTTTTGATTCATGGCATGAGGATTTTCTTGCCAATCAAGTTAAAGCGCAAAAAATCAAATTGATATGATGATGATCATGACACCCAAGCATTTCAATTTCCGTTGAGATTCTTGCTTATGCAGGAAGTTCTTCCGTACTCTTTTTTCCAGTAATAAAAACGAGTGTGGTTATACATATTGCTATAAGGATGGCTGTAAATTGATGTATTACGCCAAGCCAGGTTAACCAATCTTTGTTTGTGGAATGAAGAACGGTTAAAATACCCAAAAACACTTGCAATAAAACCAAAATCAGAAAGCCCAATCTGAACTTGCTGAAAGGATTGAAATGGGATATGTTTTTTGTTTTGAAGAAGAAGATTAAAGTCAGCGTTAAAAGCAAATATCCAATGCCACGATGCATGAAATGAACAACCAATGGATCATTGGTAAAATTGATAAAATAAGGCGAAAGGGACCACCCTTTTTCGGGAATGAAACTTCCATTGATGTCGGGCCAAGTTGGTGCAGTAACCGCAGCTTTTAGTCCGGCCATAAACCCGCCATAGATAAACTGAAACAGAAATAAAACAGAAAAATAAGAGAGCCATTTTTGGGTTGGTGCGTGGTTTATTTTTTTGTGTTTTAAGGGAGATAATTTGAGTGCAAACCAGCAAGTGTAAACCAACAAAATCATGGCAGAGATAAAATGGGCTGTCAGTTCAATATGTCCCACGAAATATTTTTCTGGAACCAAGCCACTTTTAACCATAATCCAACCAATTGCACCTTGAATACCTCCAAGAAAAAAAAGAACGATCATCGGAGCAATCATGTTTTTGGTGAACATTCGCTTTGCAAGAAAATAGATGAATCCGAATAGAAATACGAGTCCCATGAATCGGGCCCAAAGTCGGTGAAACCATTCCCAAAAGAATATGAATTTGAATTCGCTGAGTGAGAAATGTTGATGTACGTATTTGAACTGATCGGTATTTCTGTATTTTTCAAATTCTGCTTGCCAGGCCAAATCGCCGATGGGAGGAAGAGCCCCTGTGATCGGTTTCCATTCTGTAATAGACAAGCCAGATTCGGTAAGTCGGGTTATTCCGCCCAATACAACCTGTATCACAATCATGAAGACCCCGATCCATAGCCAACTTGAAATCAGGATGTCGTTTTTTTCTTTGTTGATTGTGTCATTCATGGGAAAAATAATTTATTTTTTCAGTCAGTTTTTGCTTGCGTATTTATGGATTTCGCAATATTACGTTCATAGCGATAGCAAAAAAGAAATATTAGATTGCAAAGGTAGAAATTGTACTGATGATTTCAGAAATGGTTGAATATTTCACGCGAAAACACTGAAATTTGTTCATATGCTGTTGTCATTTTTAAACGAAGGGCTAATCGAAGCGGGGTTGGATGAGGCTGGTCGCGGTTGTTATGCCGGACCCGTTTTTGCGGCAGCTGTTGTATTGCCTAAAGATTTTTATCATCCATTACTTAACGACAGTAAAAAATTAAGTGAAAAGCAAAGAGATCAACTTCGTTTGGTTGTTGAAAAAGAAAGCATTTCCTATGCCGTAGCCAGCGTCAGTTGCGAAGAGATTGATCAAATCAACATTTTAAACGCAAGTTTTCTTGCTATGCATAAGTCGATTGAAAAACTCAATTTAATTCCGGAGCAGTTGCTGATTGATGGAAATCGTTTTAAGTCGTATAGAGAAATCCCGCACCATTGCATCGTAAAGGGAGATGGGAAGTTTGCCTCAATCGCAGCCGCCAGCATTTTGGCAAAAACGTATCGAGATGAATACATGTTTGCATTACATGAATCGTTTCCGCATTACAAGTGGAATCGAAATAAAGGGTATGGAACATTAGACCACAGAAATGCGATAAAAAAGTATGGACTTTGCATCCATCATAGAAAAAGCTTCAATATAATGCCCGAAAATAAAGGGGTGTAAACATTTATATCTCCAAGATTCCAGCACCCTGACGAACAATGATGGGTTCATCTCCGGTATAGTCTACAACTGTTGAAGGTGTGATGCCGCCAATGCCACCATCCAAGATCATGTCTACTTTGTTTCCAAAGTTTTCCTGCATCACCTCAGGATCTGTATAGTCTTCCACCCATTCTCCAGGTAAAGAGGTGCTGATGATGGGGTGACCAAGTTGTTCCAAAAGCATCAGACATATTTTATTGTCGGGCACACGAATGCCGATGGTTGATTTTTTCGTTTGTAATAATTTGGGTACTTGTTTTCCTGCAGGAAGGATGAAAGTGAAGGGACCGGGTAAATGCGCTTTCAACAACCTGAACATCGGAGTAGAGATGCTTTTCGTAAAATCACTAAGGTGGCTCAAATCGCTACATATAAATGAAAATTGCGCTTTGTCTGGTTGGATATTTTTAATGGCACAAATTTTTTCAATGGCTTTGGGTTGAAAGATATCGCAGCCTAAGCCATAAATGGTGTCGGTGGGATATATGATTACACCGCCGCTTTTTAAACAATCTATGGCTTGTTTTATGCCCCTTGGTTGTGGGTTATCGGGATGAAGTTGAATCAGCATATAAACACAATGTAAAACAAAATAACACAGATTACAAGCTAATTGCGGTCATATTGCCCTACTTTTGCAACGATTTTTCATCAACAACAAACCACATGTCACTCATTACTGTAGGAACCATGGCCTTTGATGCCATTGAAACACCATTCGGAAAAGTAGATCAAATTGTAGGCGGATCAGCAACTTATGTAGCTTACGCTGCTAGTCAGTTTGTATCTCCCATCAATCAGATTTCCATTATCGGTTACGATTTTCCAGCTGAGGAAATCGAAGAGCTGAAGAAAAGAAACGTACATATGGATGGTGTAGAAGTGGTTTCGGATAAGAAATCTTTTTTCTGGAGTGGAAAATATCATTTGGATATGAACTCAAGAGATACGTTGGTTACCGACCTTAATGTGTTGGCAGATTTCAATCCTATTGTTCCAGAAAGCTATCAGAGCAGTGAGTTTTTGATGTTAGGCAATTTGATGCCCAAATTGCAAATGAGTGTGATTGATCAAATGAAGACCAAGCCGAAGTTGATCGTGATGGACACGATGAATTTTTGGATGGACGTGGCAATGGACGATCTGAAAGCGGTTTTGAAAAAAGTAGACGTTTTATTGGTAAATGATGCCGAAGCCCGCCAGTTAAGTGGTGAGATTTCTTTGGTTAAGGCAGCTAGAATCATCATGGATATGGGACCCGCTTTCCTAATCATCAAAAAAGGTGAGCATGGTGCATTGTTGTTCCACAAGAACCATGTGTTTTTTGCACCCGCACTGCCATTGGAAGAGGTGTTCGACCCAACTGGAGCAGGTGATACATTCGCAGGAGGATTCATCGGACACATTGCAAAAACCAAAGACATCAGCTTCGAAAACATGAAAAGAGCCATTATAGTTGGAAGTGCGCTCGCTAGTTTCTGTGTTGAGAAATTCGGTCCTGAGCGTTTAAAAGAAATAAGTAAAGCTGATATTGAAGCTCGTATTCAAGAATTCGTTCAGTTGGTAAACTTCGATATAGATCTGGGATAATCTTATGCTCGAAATCATCTTACTCATTTTTCTTTGCAAAAAAATTGGAGACCTTGCCATACAGAAAGGCGAAAGCCCTGTTCGTTGGAAATGGTACACCGTTTTAAACTGGATTCTTTTTGAAATCTTAGGATCCTTAGTTGGTGTAATGATGTTCGGTTTTGACATGAGCAATATGATCGGACTTATGGCATTTGCTCTTGCCTCTGCTTTTGGTGGATATCTGCTCGTTAGAAAAAAGCTGGAGGCTAAGCCGGATATTGACAACCAATTTTAAATCGGACCATTGAATCCGACTGATTCATTTTTAATCCACGCAGAAAAAGAAAGGGTAGCAGTGAGCTCATTTTGAATCTGTATTTCAATCAACCGCCTACAAAAAAAGTCTGTTTCCATTTTCTGACTTCCCCGTTGCCATTGAAATACTCAACATACAAAACGTACGCTCCGTAGCCAACACGCTTCCCCGTATCCAACATCCCATCCCAATAAAACATTCCCCGCCTGCCACACAACGCTGTCCTAAGCCATCGCTTTACCATTGCGCCCCTTGCATCATAAATAAAGGCCTGAAGTACATTTCCCGGCGCATCGAAAGTATACTCGAGCATCAACAAATCATCCTTCCCATCATTGTTCGGACTAATCCATTTCGGCTTTAGCAACAGAGAACGCTGCCCAACTTCGTAGGGTACAGATTGACTGTTTTTTTGCCCTGGTGTAGCAAATCCAGAACTTCCAGATGCACTATGCCAATTTTGAGCATTTTGTGTTTTACCATCCACATCTAATCTTTCTAAAGAAATACCTTCCGTTTCTTCCAGCAAAGGAAAATGCCATTCGTCCATATAATGCAAACGGTCTAATTCCTTGCCTTGTAGATTCAATAGAATTACATTTCCTTCATCATCTCCGTAGGATGGCATTTGTACAATTTCTTCAATTCGATTTGGATTACATGATGGGTATTCTCGAATCAAAGCCAATTTATCGGTTGTTAATGCAATGTATTCTTGAGGCAATAATGGGAAGGGTTTTTCGGAAATGCGAGTGATGTTATCAACCGCTCCAAGCTCATCTAAATGGGCCAGGTAGCAGTCTTCAAGATCAATCACATGCTTGCTTCGATTGTACAACTCAACCATATCTGATCCACCGGTTTTTGGATTGAACAATACTTCATTGACGACTAGGTCCAATGAATCGGACAGCTTTTTAACTCCCAGCAGCACAGGATCCGAAGTTCCTGTAGGGTTCCCTACACAATCCTTTAACTCATCATATTGAATGGCATATATTTTTCCTGAATCCAAAGATTGGTTCACAGTCAGCTGCAAAACTTCATGATTTGCTTTTGGGAAAGTTACACCTGTGATGTGTAGGTTAGTATCTTCAAAACTGTATTTCAGTTTGTCAATGGCTATGGTGCTGTCTATCGTTTCATTAAAAACCAAGCATATCGTTTGAGGATCCGACACATAGCCACGGTTCAATATGGGCGGTTCGTAATCCGGATTTTCGCCCTCGATGCTGTTGTGCTTCCCGGGTGTTCCTCCAACAGAAGAGTTGGAGCTGCTCCAATTTTCCAACCCTGTACATGGATTTTTAATGTCTCGCATCTCCAACGTCCAACCTCCTGCTTTTTTCACCTGATTTTCGTGCCATTGATCCATATAGGAAACTGTGTGTATGATTTTGCCCTTTTGATCTGAGAGTATCAATTGGTCGCCGGAATTAGATAGTGACGGAAAATAAGTAACCGATCTGCAGTTTCCATAGGCAGACAGTTGTGAGACTGAACCACTGCTGCATACCAGCAAAAGACTATCGGGCATCAAAATAAAATGGGGTAGCGGACCAGACCTACTGTTCGTTTTTCCCAATCGCCATCCGCCTAAATTTACTGGAAAAGGACTCGCATTAATAAGTTCAACCCACTCCAAATCGGGAAGTCCGGTGCTTGGTTCAGGATCAGCCATAATCTCATGAAACAAAATGTCGTTTCTTTTACTGATGTACCTGAAGAATCGAACTGAAGTATCATGCATCATATAGCCTTCTGCATCGCTTATGTTAGCCAATTCCAAGGTGTACCATTTTCGGATTGAAAAGCTGTCGGAAAAAAGCAATTGCCATTTCTTGTTTGAGGTAGCATCTGGTAAAACCGAAGCTGGAATTGTATTCGCTGGTTTTAATCTGTAATTGAATGTATTCATGACAGAGGCAAGATCCATGGGTTTTGAAAAATATAGATTCAGGACATTGTTTCCGTAAACGGTTATAGAATCTATTTTAGCCAACGCCGTGTCTTGCGGATTTGCAGAAGCTTTTAGGATTGTTTCGGATTG